>JAFGWT010000495.1 GCA_016937015.1 Deltaproteobacteria bacterium
GGCGTCCGCATCCGGAGGCCATCAAGCGCTTCCTTGAGGACACTGCCCGGGTTGGCCAAAACACGCTGCAGCACGTACTGCTGTTGGGCACCGCCACCGTTGACAGTAACGACATGATGGGCATTGGCGACGAGGATTACGTCCCCACGTTCTACTATCGCACCAATCTGAACGGCTATGAAGCCCCATCCGATGCCACTTTCGTTTCCGGTCTGCCCAACGTAACGCTTGGGCGGTTGGCGGTGCGCAGCCCGTCCGAAGCTGGGGCCGTCATTGAAAAGCTCATTTCATGGTACGCCGGCGAGGCGCCGCTGATAGGCGTCAGCGCGTACGTGGCCGACAGGGAAAGCGCCGGTGAACGCTCGTTCTTCGCTGACATGCAGGCCCAGATACTTGCCAGCGGCGAATTTGCATCCCAGGCTGTCCCATTGCGACTGGATACCGTCGCATCCCCAACCCAGACACTTGAGGCGCGCCTCGATATGGGTGTGGATTTTCTCAACTACCACGGCCATGCATACGTGAGCGGCTGGTCCAGCCCGGAAGTGGCCAACCTGGCATTCGCTGGCCGCCTTTCCAACGAACACCTGTTTTTTGTCATGTCCTTTGCGTGCTTTGATGGCATGTTCTCAGGCCCGTGGGATGAGTCGCTGGCATGGGAGTATGTGGCCAACCCAGCAGGTGGCGCATTTGGAGCGCTGGCCGGTTCCAGTCTGGCAGCCCCGGAATACGTTGAGCTGTTCGCCGCCATGGTGACCGATGCCCTTGCCTCCGGCAGTGAGACCGTTGGGGAAGCCGTTGCTGTCGCCCGCCGCCAGCTGTCCATGAATTTAAGTAAAGGCGCCGAGGACACCCTTTTCACTTATAATCTCCTGTCAGACCCCGCAGCGCCCAATCCCTGGCGCTAGCTTCAGTTGACCTTGTTGCGCCTCATCGTCCTACCGAAACATCTGGCTTTCAATGCAGTCTGTTCGATTAACTGAACATTGTTTCGGTTCAGCGCCCGATTCACGCAGACGCTTGCCACCCTTCCCCCACACTATGATGGCCACATGGCCGGCTGATTTGAGGGAGTGGCCATGGGGCCGCGTTTCCTTTTACAGCTTCCGCCGCTGGCACACGGGTTGCGACGCCGCTCGAAGTAGTCACAAACAGGGAGAATATCCATGCACATTCGTACCATCGGCAAAAATAACGAAGAATATCCAGTGCGTCTGAACAAATTAAGTGATGCCCCATCCGAACTCCGCGTGAACGGCCGACTCAGCGATATCCCACTGGTGGCGCTGGTGGGCACCCGAAATGCGGATGCGCGAACCATGCGCTACACCGCAGAGCTGGCAGCGGATCTCGCATCCCGTGATATTGGCATCATATCAGGCGGTGCACTCGGCATTGACACCGCCGCTCACGAGGGGGCATTGTCGGTTGACGGCATCACCGTTGCGGTTCTGGGATCCGGTTTTGACTGCATTTTTCCCAAAAAAAATGAGGATCTGTTCCAGAAAATAGCGCAAACCGGTGCGGTCATATCCGAATTTCCCGATTACACGCCACCCTCCAGATGGACATTCCCCAAACGCAACCGGCTGGTGGCGGCCATGGCCATGGCAGTGGTGGTAATCCAGGCGCCGATGCGATCCGGCGCGATGATAACTGCTCGTATTGCAAGGGAAATTGGTGTGCCGGTGGGGGCAGTCCCCGGGGTGCCAACCGACCCTTTGGCGCAGGGATGCAACCAGCTGATAAAGGGGGGAGCGACCCTCATTTCAAACGCAGGGGACACCATAAAACTTATGGATTGCGATTCATATTGTCAGCAACTTGACTTGCCTGGAACAGCGAAGCAGGTTATGGAGTCAACTGAAAAAACGCCGCCCCGGCTATCATCGTCAGAGCAGCGGATTTGGAACCAGTTGGGTCAGGAAGCGACCCATATAGATGATATCGCAGTGTCGGCGGATATGCCGATGCGGGTCGTCAATGCTATCATTCTGAATCTGGAACTATCGGGTTTGATTGAGGATTTGGGTGGCAGGCGGTTTGTGCGCAAGTAAATTTTGAGGAGAATCAGGTTAAGATATGTCGAAATCTCTAGTGATTGTTGAGTCCCCGGCAAAGGCTCGAACCATCAGAAAGTACCTGGGCGCGTCCTACACGGTTAAGGCGTCCCTGGGTCATGTAAAAGATTTGCCCAAATCGAAAATGGGCGTCTCCATCGACAAGGATTTTTTACCGGAGTACCGAATCATTCCCGGAAAGCGAAAGATCCTGAACGAGTTGGTCAAGTCTGCCCGCACTTCTGACAACGTGTATCTCGCACTCGACCCTGATCGCGAGGGAGAAGCCATTGCGTGGCATATCTATGAAGAACTGGACGCGCCATCCGAGAAGGTGCATCGCGTTCTGTTTAACGAAATTACCAAAAAAGGTATCACTGAAGGATTGCAAAATCCCCATCCCATCAACATAAAGCGGTTTGAGTCTCAGCAGGCCCGGCGTATTCTGGATCGACTGGTGGGCTACGAGATTTCTCCGATTCTGTGGAAAAAGGTTCGGCGAGGCCTCTCCGCCGGACGCGTGCAATCAGTGGCCCTGCGTCTGGTAGTGGACAGGGAAGCGGAGATTGACGCATTCGTTCCCCAGGAATACTGGAAAATTGGGGCCAACCTTGAGGCATCATTGCCCCCGGCGTTTCTGGCGCGATATTATGGCAAAGACGGCAGGAAGCTTGAAATCGAGGAGGGAGACACGGCGGGACAGATAAAATCCGAGCTGGAAAACGCTCAGTTCACGGTCAGCAAAATCGACCGCAAGGAACGGCGTCGGGCCGCACCACCGCCCTTCATCACCAGCCGGCTTCAGCAGGAAATGGCCAGACGCTTCCGGTTTACAGCCAAACGCACCATGATGATTGCCCAGCAACTCTACGAAGGAGTTGATATTGGCGATGACGGCAGCGTCGGTTTAATTACGTATATGAGAACGGACTCTGTTCGTCTGAGCGATGACTCCGTGACCGAAGCCAGAGAGTACATCGAGAATACATTTGGCAAGTCCTATGTGCCATCCAAGCCCAATGTGTTCAAAACCCGAAAATCGGCACAGGACGCGCACGAGGCGATTCGGCCCACGTCCACCAGTTACCACCCGGACACGGTCGGCAAATACCTGTCAAGGGATCAGAAAAAACTGTACAAAGTGGTGTGGGAACGGTTTATCGCCTGTCAGATGAAACCCGCCGTTTACGACCAGACCGTCGTGCATATTTCTGCGGGCGACCACGCATTGCGAGTATCCGGCTCGATTCTGAAATTCGCCGGATGGCTCGAAGCTGTGGAAGGCAAAGACGCGCCTCCCGCCACCAACGGTAAAAAGGAAGACGAAGACGACACCCCCACCGAACTGCCCATGATGAACGAAGGGGATGTACTCAAACTGGTGGGTGATGGCGTGGTGGCCGAACAGAAGTTTACTCAACCACCACCCCGATTCACCGAAGGTACACTCATTCGCGAGCTCGAAGAGCGTGGGATTGGACGACCATCCACGTACGCGACCATTCTGTCCACCATTCAGGACCGACGATATGTCGAGAAGGATGAAGGACGGCTTAAGCCCTCTGAACTGGGGGTGATTGTGACCGATCGACTGGTCCAGCATTTCCCCAGAATTCTGGACGCGGACTTCACGGCGTCAATGGAGGAATCCCTTGATAAAGTTGAGGACGGCACGCAGGACTGGGTGGCATTGCTCGCCGATTTTTACACGCCGTTTCAGGATGAGGTCAGAACCGCGCTTAAAAACATGAAGGATGTGAGGGAGCTGACCCGTGAAACCGACAAGATCTGCGAAAAATGCGGGGCAAAAATGGTGGAAAAATGGGGACGAAACGGTCGATTCCTGGCGTGCAGCGCCTATCCCGAATGCCGCAATACCATGGAAGTGGAAGAGAAAGCTGAAACCGAACAGGTGGTGGTGGACGTCAAGTGCGAGCTGTGTGGCAAGGATATGGTGAAAAAGCGTGGGCGGTTTGGGGATTTTCTGGCCTGCAGTGCCTATCCCGAATGCAAGGCCACCCGCTCCATGCCCACGGGTATCGATTGTCCAGTGAAGGACTGCAAAGGCGAATTGGTGGAGCGCAGAACCCGTCGTGGTCGATTGTTTTACGGCTGCAGCGAATTCAACAAAACCCAATGCAATTTTGTCGTCTGGGGAACGCCGGTTAAAGAAGAGTGCCCGGAATGTCATGCCCAGTTCCTTGTTGCAGCCAATCGCAAAAAGGGCGGACGCAACCTCAAATGCATCACTGAGGGCTGTTCATTCACCCGTATTGACAATACCGGCGCATAACCGGTTCTGCCCCCCTCTGGACACATCGAACGTATCGAGTCTGGTTTGACGCCCCGGCGCTGAACAATTTATTTTTTACCCGTTTTTTCATTTCCGTCCCTCAATTCGTTACAATCCGTCAATGACTGTTTCTTTAGATCAATCGGCTGATTTATATCTGGCATATATTGCCCAGCAAAAGCGACTCAGTCCCAACACGGTAAAAACCTACGGCTCAGTGCTGGCCGAGTTCATCTCATTTGTGCTGTCGCAAAAGCCCATGGATTCTCCAGACAGGGTTGACCCGGTCCTTGTACGTGCTTACCTTGGGCACCTGTACGAACGGAATGAAGCGGCTAGCATCGCAAAAAAACTGGCTGCACTGCGAAGTTTCTTTGCATTCCTGAAACGAAAGGGCCTGGTGACGCAAAATCCCGCACAGAATGTTAAGACCCCAAAGGTTAAGCGGAAGCTGCCCCATTTTGTATCTATGGATGAAGCGATGCGAATGACCGAAACGGATTGGGACGACAGCGTCATTGCGTTGCGCGACAAAGCCATTGTTGAGCTGCTCTACGGCAGCGGCCTTCGTGTCAGTGAACTGGTTTCGCTCAATATTGACACCATTGATTTCGCTTCGGCGCAACTGAAAGTTGTCGGCAAAGGGAATAAGGAGCGCATTGTACCGGTTGGCAGGCAGGCAGCATCCGCAACCCGTGCATGGATTGAACACCGGGCCGAAATTTTACGCAAGGGTCGACAGGTGGATACCGGCGCGCTCTTCATCAATCGGGATGGCGAGCGCCTGAACGTCAGGAGTGTGCAACGAATGGTAAAAAAAAGGGGGATTGTGACCGGTACCAGGGAATCGATGCACCCGCACGCGTTGCGTCACTCCTTTGCCACGCATCTGCTGGACGGTGGTGCGGATTTGCGAGTCATTCAGGAACTGCTGGGCCACGCCAGTTTATCCACCACCCAGAAATACACCCATGTCAGCATTGACCAGTTGAGTCGCGTTTACGACGACGCGCATCCACTGGCCAGAAAAAAAAATTAAATTCTTAAATGGAATTTGGAGAACATGAATGAACGACGAGAACACAAAAATCAGAAGTACTACCATCATTACGGTCAGAAAAGGAAACGAGGTGGCGGTTGCCGGTGACGGTCAGGTATCCATGGGACCAACAGTGATGAAAATGTCCGCCAAAAAGGTAAGACATCTTGCTGGCGGAAAAGTGATTGCCGGTTTTGCAGGCGCGACGGCCGACGCATTTACCCTGTTTGGACGACTGGAGCAGAAGCTTGAGGAATTCAACAACAGCCTGCTTCGCGCAGCAGTGGAGCTGGCAAAGGACTGGCGCACCGACCGCATGCTGCGCAGGCTGGAAGCACTGCTGGTCGCTGTGGACAGCGAAACCTCTCTGCTTATCTCGGGAACAGGGGACGTCATTGAGCCCGAAGACGGTATCCTGTCAATTGGCTCGGGAGGTAACTATGCCCTGTCTGCCGCCCGTGCACTCAGCCGCCACACGAATATGTCCGCTGCGGAAATCGCACGGGAATCATTGGATATCGCCTCGTCCATCTGCATTTATACAGGTGGCGAGGTTACTCTGGAAACACTTGAATCAAAGATATAAGAGGCTTAACTCATGGCACACGAAACACACACCCCCGCAGGGACAGCCTTCACACCCCAGGAAATCGTCTCTGAACTGGATAAATACATCGTTGGTCAGCACGACGCCAAGCGGGCTGTCGCCATTGCATTGCGCAACAGATGGCGCCGTCAGCAGGTCACATCGGATTTGCGGGAAGAAATCTCCCCAAAAAACATTATTATGATTGGCCCGACCGGCGTTGGTAAGACTGAAATCGCCAGACGTCTGGCCAGACTGGCACAGGCCCCTTTTGTCAAAGTGGAAGCATCCAAGTTTACCGAAGTGGGATACGTTGGGCGGGATGTGGATTCCATCGTCCGCGACCTGGTTGAAGCCTCGGTCTCCATGGTAAAAAAAGAGGAAGAAGAGCGAGTTGCCACGCGGGCAGAAAAATCGGCAAGAGAGAAAGTATTTGAAAAAATCGTCCTTCAGGAAACCCCCGCCCCAAAACCGGCTGCACCGTACGAATTGCCCGAGCCAGCACCGGCAGCACCCAACCGCGACGCGCTGAAAAAGCGGTTTGACGACGGTGAATTCGATACGCGATACGTGGAAATGGATGTGCCCGACAACGCCATGCCCATGGTTGAAGTATTCAACATGGCTGGGCTGGATGAAATAAATCTCAGAGACATGTTTCAGAATATGCCTGGCTTCAGAGGCCGGAAAAAAAGTCGCAAGCTCAAGGTAAGGGAAGCCATCGAGATATATAAATCCATGGAGTCCGAAAAGCTGATTGATATGGATGCAGTGCAACATGAGGGCAGAACACGCGCTGAACAAAGCGGCATCGTTTTCATTGATGAAATAGACAAAGTGGTGGGCAAGAGCCGAGGTGGTTCAGGGCAAGGGCCTGATGTCTCAAGAGAAGGCGTGCAAAGGGATTTGCTGCCCCTGGTGGAGGGCTCCACAGTCAACACCAAATATGGCCCGGTAAAAACAGACCATATGCTGTTTATCGCAGCCGGCGCTTTTCACGTCAGCAAACCCTCTGACATGGTCCCCGAACTCCAGGGACGATTCCCTATTCGTGTCGAACTGACCTCGCTGGGGGCCGAGGATTTTGTGCGAATATTAACCGAGCCCAAAAACGCACTGCTCAAGCAATACACCGCCCTTATGAAAACGGAGTCTGTGGATTTGGTTTTCAAGGATGATGCGGTGCTGGCCATTGCCAAAATGGGGGCGTCCGCCAACAGTTCCCTCGAAAACATCGGCGCCAGAAGACTTCACACCATTATGGAGAAACTTCTTGACGAAATATCATTTTCCGCGTCGGAAATGAGTGGCCAGACCATCGAAATTGATGCTGCAATGGTAATCGATGCATTAAGCGATATTCTTAAAAACGAAGACCTGTCCCGCTTTGTTTTGTGACCCCGGCCAGTCTTTCCGCACAGAACCTTCTGATTTTCAACCTGACTGAAACGTCTCATCATTTTTTCGCATATCCTGCCAGAATCATTGAAGGTCTGTTCAGTATCTCTTAGAAATATCATTCTTTAATTAATTGAATCATTCTGTGTTACTTGTATTATGGTGTACGTCCAACATAGGCAGAAACAACTGGTAGAGAACAGACCCAATGGATTTCACCGCTGATTTACATATGATTCCCGTGTTGCGCGGCGGACGATTGCCGATCGAATCCCTGAACGCTGTCGAAAAGCACCTTCTCGGTCTGGTAAACGGAAGGCGAACAGTCCAGGAGCTCGGGCGGGAATGTGGGTTTGACGCCGAACTGGCCGGACGAATGGTGGGGAAATTTCTGATGGCCGGCATCCTGGAAGTCACCGCAAACGCTGCGGCGACCGCCGATTCGACGCCCCCCGGAAACGTGTCTGTCTCGCCGATTCAAAACAAGCCCAGAAATGACGAAACATCTTCGGCTGTTACAGAAGACATCATCATCGATTTTTACAGCAGACTCGATAACTCCAATTATTATGAGCTGCTGGGCGTATCCCCCATTGCGGACCGGGCTGAAATCCGTGCCGCATATTTTTCACTTTCCAAGAAATTTCACCCTGATACCCGCTTTCTGCATGGTTCAAACGAGCTTAAACAGAAACTGAATCGTATTTTTGACAGGCTCACCATCGCTTACGAGACGCTGTCCGGCAAATCCAGGCGCCATGCCTATGACGCCTCAATCGCCAGTGACATCGAGCTGTGGCAACTTGAAAATTCACTGAAACAGTCGGTGAATCCATCCGGACGGCCTCAGGCTGGCGCATCCGATTCCGAGAGGCCACCGGCGTCGGCAGCTTCCTCAGCCGCAACATCCGGTATTTCGAATACTCAGGCCAACGGACCGAACAGTATCCAACCGCAGAAACCGTCAGCCACCAGCTACAGAAGAACGCCGGTTCAGGATGACGTTTCAATTGGCGCCAGGCCTCGCGTGTCACGGATTCCGGTCACCCGCTCCTCGTACACAACGGAATCACCATCATCCACTTCAACTCAGCCCGCGACACAGCGACCGTCAGGAAGCCGCACCGCAGAGGCGGGTATGGAATATCAGAATGTGTCCGGGCCATCGTCGTTTCGCCCCTCGTATATCGAGACCGCTGCCGAATCACTTTCACCGGAAGAACGGGAAGCGCGACGTCAGCAATGGAAAAAGGAGCGGCTGAAAAAAGCCATTCGTACAGGCGGATTCGAAAGTAAACAGCACGTCGGCAATACATTAACTGAAACCGAAGTCCAGCTCATTGAACATGCACGCATTGCGATTGAACAGCAGGAATTCGAGATGGCGATACAGTGCGTACAGGAAGTTCTGCGCAGAGACGGTGAGAATACCCTGGCAAGCGAATTGTTGCGACAGGCGCAATCTGGTAAAATCAAATCCGATATAAATGAAATCATTCGCAAAGGCCGGTTTGAGCAATCCAGCGGAAATTATGACACGGCACTGGAACTTTACGAAACAGCCTTTAAATTAGACACTAGGCATTTGGAGGCAAAATATCATGTAGCTGCAATTCTGCTCGAAATGCGGCGGGAAACACGAAGAGCAATACAGCTGTGCAAGGAGATTATCAGCATGGGTGGCCGCAAACCTCAATATTACACGACCCTGGCAGACCTGTATGAGCTCTGCGGGGATCACGGCCGCGCCATGGAGTATCTGCACAAGGCTGTTGAACGCGCTCCAGAAGACCGGGAATTAAAAAAACGTCTTAGGTCTATGACAAGGAAATAGCGGGAACGTAGAAAAGGACTGGTTTATGGGAAAAGTAATTGGGATCGATTTGGGAACAACAAATTCATGTGTCGCTGTGGTAGAGGGGGATACGCCGACTGTGATACCCAATCGCGGTGGCTACAAAACCACACCTTCCATGGTTGCCATTACCGAAGCTGAAAAACGACTGGTGGGGCACATCGCGAAGCGACAGGCGATTACAAACGCGGAAAACACCGTCTTCGCCGCAAAACGGCTTATCGGCAGGAACTGGGACTCCGCGCCGGTCACCGCCGCCAAGGAAACGGCACCATACAATGTCGTTGAAGGTCCGCATGGGGATGTTCGAATCGATTTGCGCGGCAAGCTTTACTCCGTCCCAGAGATATCGGCAATGATACTTGTGGAAATGAAGGTCATTGCCGAAGATTATCTCGGCGAACCGGTTGAACAGGCAGTGGTCACGGTCCCGGCATATTTCAACGACAACCAGCGCCAGGCCACCCGCGATGCGGGAACGATTGCCGGTCTTGAGGTCATTCGCATCATTAACGAACCGACATCCGCTGCGCTGTCGTACGGTTTTGGAAAAAAAATGGACCGACTGGTCGCCGTCTACGATTTGGGTGGCGGTACATTTGACATTTCCATTCTTGAAATTGGCTCAGACGAAGTGTTCAAGGTCATTTCAACTGCAGGAGACACGTTCCTTGGTGGCGAAGACTTTGATACGCGTATCATGGACTGGCTGGTGCAGGGATTTCTCGACGAGCACAATGTGGATTTGCGCCAGGACCGGATGGCGCTGCAGCGTCTTAAGGATGCGGCTGAGAAAGCCAAAATTGAACTCTCAAGTCAGACAGAAGCCGAAATCAATCTCCCATTTATTATCTCGGTGGGACAAAACGAAGCCCTTCATCTTCAGCGAACTCTGCGACGTGAAATCCTCGAGGATTTGTGCGATGACCTGGTGAACCGAACCATCGACATCTGCCAGGCGACTATCGACGAAGCGGATCTGGATTCCTCGGAAGTGGAGGAAGTCATCCTGGTCGGCGGCATGACAAGAATGCCGCTTGTTCAGCGCCGGGTTGCGGAGTTCTTTGACCGGGAACCCTGCAAAGGGGTCCATCCCGACGAAGTGGTGGCGCTCGGCGCTGCCATTCAGGCGACTGCGCTGACAGATGAATCCAACGACATGTTGCTTTTGGATGTGACCCCGCACACGTTGGGCATTATGATTGCCGGCGGACATTTCGAGGGACTGATTCCTCAGAATTCGACAGTCCCCACTTCCAGATCCAAAATTTTCACCACTGTTCGCGACGACCAGACCGCAGTGAAAATTCTGGTTTTCCAAGGTGAAAACGAACGCGCGGAACTCAACGAAGCACTTGGAGAATTTGTACTGACCGGACTTAGAAAAGCCCCCCGGGGACAGGTGGAAATCGAAGTTATTTTCGACATCAACGCCGATGGCATCGTCAGCGTTTCTGCCAAGGACCTCGAAACTGGAATGAAACAGTCCATTACGGTCACCGCATCTTCCGGACTGACCGAAGACGAAATCCGCAAAATGGCCTCAGACAGTCAGGACTACATGGTGGACAGGCGCGCAACTGAAGAGTTTGAAGCCGCCCGTCAGGAAGCGGAGCGGTTGATTCGGGAGCTCGACAGAATGTATGTCAAAGTCGAAAAAATGGTATCCGGGTCTGAATTTGGCAGTGAAGCGCTGCTAAAGGCCAGAGACTTGATTAATACCGCCAAATCCGCCATTGCGGAAAAGGATCTGGAAAAGGTAACCGATTCAATCGAAACCCTCAAACGAACGCAACGCATGTTCAAAGGCGTGCTTGCCAAATAGAAACCAGGTTACACACCGGATGATTGGCGACGATAAAAAGGAGAACAAGTGGGCTAAAGCGCTCGACGACGCAGGGCTCCTTGATGAAGTGGAGGATGCCTGGGAGTTGCCGGACGGTGACACGCTCACCAGTGGCGCGACCATAAAGGTGCGCTCCACCGATACGAGCGGACGTCCGTCTGTACCCATCATTGAATCCGGAACTCCCGTAAAAGTGTCGCGGGATGACGAAACACAGAAAGTCATCACTGTGATTAGCGCGGATTCGGGAAAAGCCGACGGTGAAGACACTGTACGCGTCGCATACACGGATAAAACCGCACAGGAAGACCACTGGAGCACTGATAAATCGGCGTCCCGCAGCAGCAGTAAGCCTTTCAAGCCGGTCAGGCCGTCAGTGGATTCGCTGCGAGGCTCTGAGCAGGAGTTTGTCCCACGCACCGAAACCGATCCCGGTCATCTGGCACAGCACACCCGAATCAGTCTCATCGACGATCCGCAGCCGCAGTATGCCGCCACTTCAGATGACGGTCTGGGCTGGGATACGCTGCTGGATGATGACAGGCCGACAGTTGAAGTTCCCCGATACTCACAGCAGCAGCATCGTTCTGACATGAGGTCTCAAACGGCTCAGGACGAAGATGAACTCGAATTCGATCTCACCGACGACGATACCCCATCTGATGGGGTGGCACGCAACGCCATTGACGATTCATATTCTGCTGAACGACCGTACACTGGCAAAAGAGAGACCTACGACCGGGGAAAAGGCGCGCGCATCACCGTGCAGGGGTTACACGATAATCTGTACGAACAGGAGAGCAGTGGCATGATTATGGATGTGCCAATGGCATCCATCGTGCCTGAACCCATCGAACTGTCTCCCCCCAGTTTGCAGATTCAGATGACCGAAAAGTACGACATGAATGACTTTTCAGGCGCTCTGGATATCGCCGAACAAATCCTGGAAAAATCGCCCAATGACATCGACGCGTTTCAATATCGGAAAAGCTGCCGCGAACGGCTGTTGCAAATATACGAAGCACGCATCGGCGACATGGACCGGGTGCCTGCATTGCAGGTGAATAATCACGAGCTGATGTGGCGCAATCTGGATGCCTCGGCCGGGTTTATTCTCTCCAGAATCGACGGTGTCAGTACGTTTGCGGACATTCTCGATATTTCAGGCATGCCCCGATTTGAAACCTGCCGAATCCTGTTTAAGCTTATCGACGACGGACTCATCGGTTGACTCAGTCAACCGGCGCCTGTTCTGAGGGGCAGGAGATTTTCAGCAACATCACGGGAATGAGGATACAGCTGATGTGAAAGAGCAGCAGAGTCCCTGCAATCAGCCCCACGCCCATCGGCCACAACATGGGATCGAGTAACACAGCGCCAATAAAGCCCAGTGCGCCCGCAAAGAGGGGCGCCATCGCCCAAACCAGTCCCGCCGCCTGTCTGCTGTTTGTTCCTGATTCATCCTTATTTTTTTTATGTTTCAGCATCCCCACGCTGGTGAGCACCAATACCAGTCCCATCATCGATAAAAAAGGAACGCCCATAAAACTGGTCATAAAGATGGTGGAACCAAAACAAAAGGCGCCAGCATACAGGTAAATGGGCAACAGCAATGACAACACAGGGACAAAGGAAGACCAAACGACCGACACGCCAATGTGAATCAGCACAACAACTAAAAAGGCGGATAGCACCGCGATTGACAGTCGTTTGAGGTTAGGCCTCGAGCTGCGGTCGTCACTGTCCCGCACCACATGCGCGTCCGGATTGGCCGCATTGGTCTGCTCAATGATTCGGTCCAGTTCGTCACTTTCCAATTCATTTAAAGGGTGTTCCAACGTCACCGCGATGCCGTCCCTTCCATTTTTTCGAGTGAGCGTTTGGGGTTCCCAAAAAAGTCTGGCTTCCGGAAATTTACTTGTCACGCCGGACTCCAAATGATGCAACAGTGCCTGCCTGTCTGGTTCGGTGCCTTCAGAAATCCAAATCGATTCAAAACGATTGTGGCCAATGGGCCCATTCGGCGTCCAGCGTACGGTGCAGGCGGAATGGCGCGCTGCATTTTTAAGAATCTCTTCGACTTCCTGTCCATCTGCGTGGGGTATGAGGGAGATGGACGAGACCGACAGTAATGGGTCGAATCGGCGGTTTGTGAAAAAAGGTGTCTGAGCACTCCCCTCTACGGTGGTCATTTCCTCCACGTCTGTGCGTTTTGTCAAAACGGTTTGCACCGCCTGCAATTGTTTTGTTGCAGCGGGCTGTTCGCGACAATCCCAAAGGACGTCGTAGCTTTTGGCGCTTTCATTGAAGAATCGAAAATGCCCGACGCCCGAGACCATAAAAAAGATCCCATACCAAAGAACAAGTTGAGGCAACAGCAACGCCAGTATTTTAAAAATGAAACGCCGGCGTAGACAAAGAAGCAATCGGTGGCAGATTTCCGTCGCTTTGGTATTCAAAGCGACATCGGGTGCCCCGGGCAAAACCCACAGCAACAGTGTGGAAATGCCAATGCCAACAGCGGGGCCGATAAAGAGATGAAACAGAAATTGTCCAATGACCCCCTCTACAGTGGCCAGTGGCAATAAACTGATCATGCCAGCCAGGGCACAGGGCAGCAGCATCCAAACGCGGTTCGGGGTAAATGCCGGTGAGAAGCGTACGGCAGACGACGCAAGAATGAATCCCGCCGCCCATACCAATCCCAGGATGGACACACTGTTGATGCTAACCCCTAAAAGCCGAAGGGTACCCAGCGTCATTAAAAACGACAGCAACGCGGCGACGGTCATCTCCAGCGCTGCATGCATTTGTTGGGCAAACCATCCCCACAGCAGACCGATGACAAGCAAGGCAAGGCATCCGCCTGCTGAAAAGAGGATGAGACGCCGGGTCAGCTTTGAAAGGATGGAGGCACGTACCTCTATTTTAACGCCCGGGATTTCAGAACGAAGGCCCTGCACTGCCTTCTCGACATCGCTCCTGCAGGCATACGCGTCCGTCATCGGGCGGCGGTAAATCTCCAGGGCAAGGGTGCGTTCGCCCTTAAAGATCGTGGTCACCCGGGCTTCGGCTGGTGCGCGTTCGTGGTTTATCGAAATCACCGCTGCGACAGTTGACAGCTCACTGAGTTTTTGTCGAATCCGGGAAACGGCACTGGGGGACAGGGAATCAGGTGAAACATATGCCGTCAGTCGCTCTGCCTGAACGCGACTGGTTGCCAAATCGTTTACTCGGGCGGGAATATGCCTGTCACTGAAGATTTTTTTGAGCTGTGAGGCGGCGATATGGGCGGCGTCAATATCGACGAATTCCACCATAACATTACCGTCATCCGGGTCGGTGGCAGAGGTAAAACTGGTCACATCTTTTCGATTTGACAAAATCGCTTCCACCGGATTGGTAAACAGCTCTTTGACCTGGCCTTCAGAGGGGCTGTTCGTCGAGTAAATCTGCAGGATGGGCACCTGCGCCTCGGGAAACATCTCCCGGTACGGAAAAATATACAGAATCCCCGCCAGCAAAAGACATGTCCCGATTAACACGAGCAGCCGTTCGAGGCGAGGATTGTTATCCGCTGTAGCCAGCGATACATTGACATTATTCACTGACATTATTCACTATGCACCGTCATTATGCACCGTCATTTTGCACCGTCATTTTGCACCGTTGAGATCACCTTTAATATGTTCATACGCGCTCCGTCGTGCATGAAAACGGGGATTGAATCTGAGTACACATTCCAAGCAACAGGATGTCGGTCATACGTAGCTGTTCACTATTGACGCAACACTCCCAAGATAGCCACTCCCAAACAGATTCACGTGATTGATCATATGGTACAGATTATATAGGTCCATCCGCGTTTCCCAGCCGGGTTGCAGGGGCCAGGACTCGTTGTAGGCGTCGTAAAAACAGCCACCAAATCGCCCAAACAGCTGCGTCATTGCGATGTCCGCCTCCCGATGGCCATAGTAAGTGGCCGGATCAATGATGACCGGTTCGCCATTCGGTCCGGTCATGGCATTGCCAGTCCACAGGTCACCATGCAGTATGACCGCATCCCCATCCGGTGGCACGATGAACTGATCCAGTCTGTCCAACAGTGCATCCAGTTGTCGGCGCAATGCGCCAGTCAGATAGCGGGATGCCATACGAATCTGGGGAGTAAGACGCATGTCCCTGAAAAAGACCAGCCAATTGCTCCGGTATTCGTTGAGCTGAGGCGTGGCGCCGATAAAATTGTCAATCTCAAATCCGCAACGGGAATTGCGGACGGATTGATGAAGATGCGCCAGCTGATGACCGAACTGTTCCCAATAGTCGGGTCGGCGTTTGCCCGATGACAGATACTCAAGTATCAGATACTGATGACTTTCATCCCTGAAACACGCGATGGGCAACGGTACTCTGGGCCCACCATCGCAGATAAGGTGCTTCAGCCCAATGGCCTCGGCTTCAAACAGCTGTGGATGCGTCAGCGTATTTTGCTTTAAAAACAATTGCTCGCCGTTGCTCAGCTGCAGCACGGCTGTATCGTTGATGCAGCCACCACCAACGCTGCGACGCGCCGCAATGGTAACGTCATTTCCGAAAATGCCGCTAATTGTATCTGCCAGCGCGTTCATGTCATTTTCCTGGTTTCAGTCGGTGCTCGATTTAAGGGATTCAAGTAGATTTGCGGCCGTGCGATGGACAATCTGAAACACGTTCTCAAACCCCTCCGCACCGCCGTAATACGGATCTGGGACATCTGCATTGGGAGACGCATCGGGATCAAAGTTGCGAAACAGCTGCACTTTCTTCAGCTGCTCACTGTTTGGGGCCAGCCGGCGTATATTGGACAGGTTATCCGCATCCATCGCGAAAATCATGTCATACGCATCCAAATCAGCCTTCCTGAACTGGCGGGCCCGATGCGTCATGGATACACCGTGCCGACTGGCCGTTTCCCGCATGCGCGAATCAGGCAGCTCTCCCACATGATGGCTGATGGTGCCGGAGGATTCAATTTCAAACCGGTCGCTGAGTTGCGCCCTGGCAACCATGTCTTCGAATACCGCGTGGGCCAGGGGTGACCGACAGATATTCCCCATGCAGACAAACATAATTTTAGTTTTATCTTTCATTCTGTTTTCCAGTGTTTACAAATGACAGATATCGTACAGCGCATCCGACATGGCCCGATATCCGGCGTCGTTGGGATGAACCCCATCGTCAAAATAAAGAGCCACAAGGTCGGTGGAACGCTCCCGAATATACGATGCCACGTCCGCACACAGGCAATCATATGCCATTGCTGTTGCCTTGAGGGCATCATAATACGGTGCAATATCCCGCTGCTGTTCCGGATACAGCAGGGGACCAGATGTGATCAGCAGCGGAACGGCATTGGCGCGAATCACCCGTCGGCAGATGGCGCCCACAGACGCCCTGTAGCTGTCAACAGAGACTCCGGCATACAAATCGTTGATGCCAAACTGCACAATCACCGCATCCGGGGAAATCTCCAGCAGACGACCAATCCGGCCGGCGCCGCCGCCTGCCGTATCGCCACAGATGCCCGCGTTATGCCCGGTGATGGCAGTGCCGCAATAATCGGCGCGAAGCCTGGAAACAAACAGATCAAAATAGCTTACTGACGCTTCCCAGCCATAGGTCAGCGAATCACCCAGCCCCACAATCTGTATGGCATCGCCTCGTCGCAGCTTCTCCAGGATAGTTTTGAAATGACGGCTTTCGTGCGAATCAGACATCTGTTCCCCCTTACAGCACATCGTTCAGGACATTTTTAACCTTCGAGCAGTTTGACCAGCACTGCTTTTTGCGCGTGAAGACGGTTTTCAGCTTCATCAAACACAACCGTGTTGGGCATATCCATCACCTCTGCAGTGATTTCCCGTCCCCGTTCAGCGGGCAGGCAATGCATCACCAGAACATCTTTTTTGGCGCCATTCACCACATCCGCATTTACCTGAAACTGACGCAACTGCTCAATTTTGGTATCGATCTGATCTTTTGCACCCATGGATGCCCACACATCCGTGTAAATCACATCGGAATCCCTGACCGCGTCCATCACATCGTGATGAACACTGACCGTTGAGATGCCACATGACTGGGTTTCCTTAAGGATATCCGCATCGGGCAATGTATCCGGTGATGTGCCGATGCTCAGATGCATGGGAATCCGCTGGGCCATCCGCATCCAGGAATTGGTCATATTGTTCCCATCTCCCAGATAGGTGACTTTTAAATTGTCCAGATTGCCGCGCTTTTCGAGAATGGTCTGCATATCGGCCATCAGTTGGCAGGGGTGCAGCAAATCCGTCAGCATATTGACCACTGGCACCTCTGAGTGATACGCCAGCTCCTCAACATCGCGATGAGAATAGGTCCGAATGCAGATAACGGAAAAATATCTGCTCATCACCTTGGCCACATCGTGAATGGTTTCGCGCTTGCCCAGTTCGATTTCCTGATTGGTGATGTATACACTGCTGCCGCCCAGCTGTTGAAATCCAACCTCGAAGGAACAACGGGTTCTAAGCGACTGCTTATGAAAAATCAGCGCGCCCACGCCCCCTTTGAGGACATTGCGATATTCTCCCCGTTTGGCTTTTTCCTTCATCTCGATGGCGAGATGGAGCGTATCGAGAACCTCATCCGAAGTAAAATCAGTAATAGTCAGAAAGTCTTTTTTCATGTTGCCCCTCCATCTGTCGGCCCAGGGAACCGATTTACTCCTCAGATTCCTCGATAATATCAATGGCTTCCTGGGCAAGCATGCCGATGGTCACCGGGGAGTCATCTTCATCGTCGTCATCGACTTCCACTTCGCGTGGGTCATCAATCAACGCTTTAAGCGGAACGACGGAATCCGGATCTGCGACGGATGCACAGGCTTCAATAGCCGCGTACACAATGTCGGTTTCTTCAAGTACCAGGAATTTATGGATGTACGACGACACGGCCGGATCATCAATCCATGCCAGAATAAAAGGCATTTCCAGTGCGGCGTTGCCTTTTTCGCTGAGGGCGATTTCAACCGCCGGGGCAATGGATTCCACGCCATCTTCAGAGCCCAAAGAAATCAGCGCCTCTCCGAACAGATGACGCACTTCCTCATTGCCGTGCCCCAGCCCTTTCATCAGCAGCGCCGGACCATCTTCCAGAGTACAAATCATTTCGGCCACTCGAATCATGGGCAGCGGCACATTGTCGTGCGTATCTGTTTTGGACAACAGCTCATCCGCCAACGTTACCAGCGCTGTCTTTTTGTCGGCCTCCGGCTGAAGGTCGAAATCGTCCTGCATCTTCATGATTTTGACATCCAGCTCAAGGATCTCGGACAGAATTTTTGAAGCATTCATTGATTTGCTCTCCTTATTGATATTGACTACAACCATGTGGTTGATGTTTCAGGCTGGGACTCTAGCAGAGTCAGTCTGGATTGGCGAGAAGGAATTCCTGTTGAATTGATGAATCCTGTCGACATCCATATGACCCGGGCAATCGTTCGCTGGTGCGCGATTGTGCAGGTGTGCATCTCGCTGATGTTCATCATCACTCAGTCCGCCAGGCTTGCGCCTGTGCTGGCTGCATCGCCGTCCGGTGCCCAGTTATTCCTCGTCATCCGACATGCCCTGATCCCCGTCTGGTCATGGACCCTGCTGCCATCGTTCATCCTCGCTGTCTTTATCGTTTCCGGGGCCATGGTCGCACAGGGGGAGCAAACCGCATTGCACGGCGCGGGAATTTCTCCCTGGCGATTGTCGAGACAGCCGCTGATTATCGGTGGCGTGTTTGTTGCCATTTCAGCCTGGATGGCACTGTCTGCCGTGCCTGCCGCACAGCGAAAATTCAAGCAGGCGCTGCAGCAAATGGTCGCCGGCGGCATTGCTGACACCCTTGTGCCCGGCACATTTGTTCAGCCGACAGACGACGTGCTTTTTTTTGCGGACGGCAAAGATGCAGAGGGGCGGTTTCAGGGCGTTTACATGGAATATCCGGAGGAACGCGCAGTTCGTATCCTGGTGGCGGAGTCTGCGGAGATCACCCTCGCGGCCCCCCGGCACCGATTAAATATCGCCGTCCGCAATGGCGAGCTGTTTTTTGCAGGGAATCAGCTGACCGTCTTTTCCTTTGAAAAACTGCACCTCTCCCTGTCACTGAAAAAGGCTGTCGCAACCAGAAGCGATTTTCTTCCCGAGACCGCACTGGCATCATCCCACCGCCTGTTGCGTAAAACGGCAGCGGGAAAAGCATCCCGGATGGAATCCTTCGAAATCCATCGCCGCATTGCTCAGCCTGTCGGATTTGCTCTCATCGCCATCCTGTCGGTTGTCCTCGCATTTCTAATACCATGGCAACACCGGTATGCTGCCATGGGCGCCGGCATTGCGCTTTTTGTACTTTCCCAGACGCTAACGCGAGGCGCTCAGGCGTGGCTGCATGCCGGAATTCTCTCCCCGCTGAGCGCCGCCACGTGCCCCTTCCTGCTGCTGCTTTTAACAGCGGTGGTGGGTTACGCCGGTATGGCGTTGAAAAATCAACTCAATTCATTGTGTAAAAACAAGGTTTCGTGTAGATAATCGACGTGTCCATCCAGGCGGCTGATAGCCGTTTTATGGGGACAGGAACAAAAGGAAGGATATTTTAATGTCTGTATTTCCGCTGCTAGGTATGCCAGGCGCCACTGAACTGCTCATTATCGCTGGCGTGATTGTTTTAATATTTGGCGCCGCCAAATTGCCCAAACTGGGTAAAGGACTCGGCGAGGGGATTCGCAATTTTAAGGACGGCCTGAAAAGCAATGACAAAAGTGACGATGAGGCCGATTCGAAACCACCCAAGCTGGACGAATAGGCCAACTCAAAAAAGGGCCCAACCCAGGGAATCGTGTCTCATCGCAATTGCCGACCCTGCAGTTTCCCGAAAGTGATACCCCAAAGTGACAATGGTGAGTCAATGAGCAAAATATCTTCGCGTTTGGCCGCGATTGAGCCGTCAGCAACCCTTTTGGTAACCCAGAAGGCCGGTGAACTGCGCGCCGCCGGCGTGGATGTCATCGGTTTCAGCGCCGGTGAACCTGATTTTTCAACCCCTGTCCATATTGCGGAGGCTGCCAAAACAGCCATCGATGCCGGGCACACCCGTTACACACCCGCTGCAGGCATGGTGGAACTGAAGCGTGCGGTGGCGGCGCAAAATCAACTCGTGCGCGGCGTCCCCACAGCTGAGGATGAAGTGATCGTCTGCACCGGCGCCAAACATGTTCTGTACAACTATTTCATGGCCATGCTCGACGAGGGCGATGAAGTCATCATACCGTCTCCGTGCTATGTATCGTACCCGGATCAGGTGCGTCTGGCGGGAGGGGTTCCGGTTCTTGCGCCAACCAGCGTTGAAAACAACTGGGTTCTCACCCCCGAAGCACTCGCCCAAGTCGTTACTTCCCGCTCTAAAGTTCTGCTGCTGAATTCACCGTGCAACCCCACTGGGGGTATCTACAACCTGGCGCAGATGAAAGCGGTTATAGATAAAGCGCACTCCATTGGACTGTATGTGGTTTCAGATGAAATCTATCGAAGTCTCGTGTACGATGCCCACGAATTTGTTTCGGCACTTTACAGCGACAGCGTTGACAGAGAACGCATTTTTATCGTCGATGGCGTTTCGAAAACCTATGCCATGACCGGATGGCGCATTGGCTTTGGCATCGGCGACCGCGAAATCGTCACCGCGATGACTAAAATTCAGGGGCAGGCAATCACCAATGCCACCACTGTGTCCCAGCAGGCGGCGCTGGCAGCGTTGCAGGGGCCACTGGATTTTCTACCCGCATGGGTATCTGAGTACGAGCAACGTCGCAACACCCTGGTGCACGGCCTAAATGGCATTGACGGCATCACCTGTCCCATGCCATCGGGCGCCTTCTATGTATTTCCCGACGTTCGCGCGATACTGCCGCGCCTTGGGCCCAATGCCACGGACGTCGATTTTGCCGCCTGGCTCCTCGACAATGCCAACGTCGCGGTGGTGCCTGGCACACCGTTTGGCGCTCCTGGATACATCCGTCTGGCATACGCAACCAGCATGACACTGATTAAAGAAGGCGTGACGCGCATGGCGGAGGCCTGCCGTCGTCTGTAACGGGTCTGTCGATACCGTTCGGCAACGCAATTTCTCTAAATTTAAATGGAATTATTCGACAACTTCGGCACTGAGCGCGCCTGCTTTTTTCAGGTCTCCAAACTTCATGCCTTCGTAAATCATGCTCACCATACCAATCAGATTGCCGCAGGCCATGTCAATTACCCAGCTGTAAAGGCCAAATGCCACCGCAATGGAATCCTCGACCCCAGCCATCCGTGATACCGCTATTCGCGCCGCGGCGTGATACACCCCAACATATCCGGGCGCAGACGGCAATGCGACTGCCGCCCCGAGGCATGTGAGCAGCACCAGTGAGTGATCAATGCCGGCAGGAAGGCCAAAAGACGACAGTTTGAAGGAGATATGCGCCAGGTTAAATCCCCATAGCACCAGCTCAAGCAACAGCACAATGGCGATGCCCTTAAAATTTTCAAGCGCCTGAAACCCGGCGGAGAACTTCAACCACAGTGACCAGATAAAACCGGCGATGCGACTGTTGCCAAGTATGTTTTTTTCCATTTTCGAACGGGCGATCACAATCAGGCCGATCAAACCGATTCCCAGTACAAACCCCGACCAGATAATAAATGAACGGACATCGGAAGGTAACGGCGCCACCAGCAACGCCAGAAAGCCAATGATGGCCACCATGACCATATCCATCAGCCGTTCCAGCGCCGCACCGCCCACCACCGTGGAGAAGGGAATACTGGCAGCTCTGGCCAATGCGGCACTTCGCGCCAGGTCCCCCATCCGAAACGGGAGAACATTGTTTCCCAGAAAACCAATGCCAAGGCAGCGATACGCGCGAATCACTTTCAGGTCGCCCACGCGACGAAGCAAAAACTTGACCAGTATGGCGCGAGTGACCACCACGCCAATCCAGTATGCGAGGATTGAAAGCGTCAATGGGACAAACTGAATCCGACTGGTGGTCTCCCACAACTGCGACAGCTCAACGCCATTGAAAGCGTACAGCAGACCGCCCACTGAAAAACCAACCCCAAGAACGGCAATTACCATTTTTTGGGGAGTCAATCGCATTTTGCCTGTAAGCGTTCGGGTCACTTTAAAAGCCCTTTATTGCCAGTTTCGCACAATCAATCTTGAAAAAAAACCGTGTAATGCCCTATCATCCGCTGAATGAATGAACAACATTTAAAAGCGAAAACAATCGCCATCCTCGGGGCCGGCACCATGGGAACAGCCCTTGCACAACTGCTGGCGTCCAATGGCCATTCCGTGCAACTGTGGGCATATGAAACCGAACTGGTGGATGTGATCAATACGCAGCACGAAAACACACTGTTTCTGCCGGGAATGACGCTGTCAAAAAACATCGTTGCCACCAGCGCCTTTTCGGACGCACTTTCAAACGCCGAATATGCCCTGTCCGTCACTCCGTCACAGGTAATTCGCACCTTGTGGGGCAAGGCCCAAAAATATCTGGGGCCTCATGTGCCCGTCATCTGTGCATCCAAAGGCATCGAAACCAACAGTGGCAAGCTGATTTCGCAGGTCCTCGAAGAAGTCATCGGGGAGAATGCCTCGGAGCGACTGGCATATCTATCGGGGCCCAGTTTTGCAAAGGAAATCATGGATGGACAGCCAACCGCCGTGGTGGTCGCATCCACCAATGAGCAACTGGCAGCCGATATACAGCAACTGGTTTCCACCCAGCTGTTTCGCGCATACACCACCAATGACGTGGTTGGTGTCGAGATTGGCGGCGCCATTAAAAACGTGATTGCCATCGCGGTGGGTATCGCCGAAGGACTTCACCTGGGCATCAACTCCAAAAGCGCACTCATCACCCGCGGACTGGCCGAGATTACCCGACTGGCAGTCGCATGTGGCGCTGAGCGCGAGACCCTTGCAGGGTTGGCGGGGATGGGTGACCTTGTCCTCACCTGCACCGGACACCTCAGTCGAAATCTGCAGGTGGGCATCCGCCTTGGAAAAGGGGAAACATTACAGGAAATTCTGGGTAGCATGAAAATGGTGGCCGAAGGGGTGGCCACTGCGCACTCCACACTGGCGCTGGCAAAGCGCTTCGAAATTGAAATGCCGGTCACTGAAATTGTGGTGGATATATTAAACGAACAGATCACGCCAACCGATGCGGTGATGGCCCTGATGGGCCGCAAACTGCGTCCCGAAAAAGAGTAACCGTGCTTCGTTCCCTCGCCCGCAACGCCATTCTCGTGCTGTTCCCTGTTATTCTGGCCGCTATTGTGATTCTTGGAAAACTGAATTTCGAAGCCGCCCGTAAATTTGGCCGATGGGGCGAACGGTCAATTGTTGAAAGCACTTTCCTTTTAGCCAAGGAAAAGGTGAACCGGGTCGAAAATGAAATCATAAAAACCGACAACACCTTCATGCAGATAGTCAATCCAGCGCATCTGGGCAGCGCATGCGAAAAATGGACAGTTGGCATTCAGTCAAACCTCGTAAAAGCGGCCGTCATATTCAACGAAGAAGATGAGGTGATTCAGTTTTTCCACGACCGCCTCGAAAACGATGATGCCATCAGCACCTACAAACTGATTGTCGACGAAATCATTCCCAGCACCAACTGGTTTGATTCCCTTGATCAGGACAAACACTATCACTGGACCATCAACAAAAGCGACTACCTCATTACAACGCTGAGTACGATATTCGAGGGCCATGTATACACGGCGCTGCTCCTGTATGATACCGAACAGATTCTTGGCACGCTTTTCCCCAACACCATCGAAGATGTGGGGCATGAGCGCAATATCAACGTTGTCAACGGTCAGGGAGAACGTCTGTTCGGTGAAGACCTCGAAGACACAGGCGATTTCAGTGTTGCACTCCGGTTCCCCAGCACTCTGTACAAATGGAAGCTGCAGCTCGCACCGGTTTCTGCCGCGCTCTACACCGATAAAAATCCCAAGATGGAAATAGCGGAGTGGGCGCTGATTCCGGGGTCATTTGGCATCATCGTCTTTGGTATTTTCATACTGGCCATGGTGTGGGTTCGCGAACGGCGCCTGAACAAGCTGAAAAGCGAATTTATCTCAAACACCTCCCACGAACTGAAAACACCACTGGCGCTGATTCGAATGTTTTCCGAACTGCTCGCCATGAAACAGGTAAAAGACCCGGAAAAAGTGGCGCACTATCACGACATCATCCTCAAGGAAACCGAGCGTCTAACCGCCCTCATCGACAATGTGCTGGATTTTTCCCGCATCGAACGGGGCAAAAACGAGTATCATTTTGAACGACTGAACCCCAAAGAAACCATCAGCACCGCCATTGATATTTACAGACATCGCGTTGAAGCAATGGGCGCCAGTCTGACATTTCACTGCAGTGACGACATTCCCTCCATTCGCGCAGATCAGGATGCGGTGACCCTGGTGCTGCTCAATCTCATCGACAATGCCATCAAGTACGCCAAAGGCACGGATGTCATTGGCGTGGAAATGTATACCCGCGGAAAATACCTGTTTCTCGATGTGTACGATCGCGGACAGGGGATTCCCGCCAGTCACCTGAAGCGCATCTTCGAACGATTTTACAGGTACCGGGGCGCGGATCACGAATCCAACCGCCAACGGGGATCAGGTATCGGGCTGAGTCTGGTCAAACACATTGCCCGGGCCCACGGCGGTTACGCCACCGTCTCATCCACCCCTGGTGTTGAAACCCGCTTCTCCGTCCGCTTCCCTCTGCGCTGACATCCACTGCAGTCCATCGACCGTTCAAAAGCACAACGCAAAAGAAAAGCGAAACCCTGAATCCGCGTCAGAGAGCGCCCATGACACCCCCCAATTCACCCCCCATTCACTCCAAAGATGCCACTCAACCGCCACAGCCAAATCACATCACAAATTACAACACGATACAACCAGGGAAGAATTGGAACCCAAGTACCATTTTCAGTAAAACTGTAATCACGCCAATCCTGTGAGGAAAAAAGTGACCCCATTATACCAGCCGATAACAATCAGCCAACATAATAATTCACAGACATCCGAAGCCGAGTGCAGACAAATGCAACACTGCGCACCTGTATTGAACCGCAACAGAACATACGCCAGAACAAAGTTTAATCCGAATACAAAGACGCCCATCGCTCGCAGGCGGGTCTGGCAGAAGTGCATGGCAAACCGCATGCGCTGCAATATTTGCATACAAACTCCCTTTGATATGCGTCCTCCAACACCTCAATCTCAGCCTCGTCCAGTTCATTGTCCGTCACAAAGGTGTTGAGAACACTGTCGTATACCGCGAGCCATTCCGACGAGCCCGGCATCAGCTCTTTTGTCAGCTGACCAAGCGCTTCCTCAAAGGCGCCACAGGTCACGCGCAAATGGCATTTGCCAACGATGAAAGCGCACTGCGCATCATAGGAACAGTTAACGCAGCGCACGCAGCTTGTTGGATATTGCTGGTCACAGATAACCGCTTCATCCATAAAAGGGCTATCTGCCTGACACAGGCAACCGCAATAGGGCGAATACTCCGATGAGCTCTCATCACATCTCAGGGCGGATGAATTATACTCCTCCCGATACTCGAGGCTCAGATATGTTTCACCTTCGATTTCCCATACATATAATTGCCTGTCGCCATATCCCGCCGCATCACACACCGCCGGATAGAGGTCACCGCCAAATTCTCCGTAACTGTAAATCTGGCATTTACCCACACTTTCCCCATACAGGCACTCACCATTCTCAATACGCGTTGGCCTGTATTCTATCCAGTCACACGAAGAATACCTGTCAACAAATGTGCCAGCCGCCTCCAGCTTACCCAGTTCATCATCAGCCATGTCGCACTCGGCTCTGGTTGTCGCCTCATTGCACATTTTCTTTACATCCTGCCATGTCAGATCCCCGGACTCATCTCCCTCGTCCTCATCTCCCTCGTCCTCCGTCCCCCCAAAATCATCCGCGCCATCATCGCCACAGGCAACACACAGCAGCGCCAACAGAACATTGGTCACAAAAATGGATATTAGATGGCAGTATTTATCGCCGGAACCCGACATGCGTTTAAACTTCATAAGCATTGAAGATCCTTTCGTGTATTTTTTCATGTATTTTTTTATCCTCCCACCTGCTGTGTATTCTCGCAATAACTTTCTGTGCCCGACAGATAAACGGCACAACGTCAACTCTATCGTCCTCCGTCCCCCATTCCCTATCGTCCCTCGTCCCCCACAAAACGCGTCCGCCGTCCCCCACCGAATCTTGGCGAACGGAAATGCAGGTCGGGGCAAACTCTCTGAGATGTTTACGTGACAACAGCAATAGCAGTCTTAAAAATGTTCAGAAATTGGTGACGATGACTTCGCCTACGGGGCCTCGGGCGCTGGCTTTGGAATTCACACAGCGTGCCGCGCGAATGCGTCGAATGCGAAATCCCGCATAACGCCGCTTCATCCATGGCACATCGGAGTTCGAAAGCATCACATAACAGCCGCGTCTGTCCAGTTTTTCAAACACCTCGGCCAGTGCTTCCTGATTATCCATCCCGAACCCGTGCTTCTGATACGCAACAAAATTTGACGTTTGCGACAGGGGAATGTACGGCGGATCCATGTAAATCAAGTCACCCTTGCGGGCAAATTCGAGCACATGTTCAAAAGAAGCGATACGCAGCGCCACGCCGGCAAGCGATGCCGCCACCAGCCGTAAATTATCATCATTGCAAATACAGGGGTTGCTGTGGCGACCGAAAGGAACATTAAACTGTCCCTTGCTGTTGACCCGATACAGACCGTTAAACCCGGTGCGATTCAGGTATATCATTCGGGCTGCCCGCCCTTCAGGCGACAGCCGCGCCGGATTGCGGTCTCGCATCTGATAATAGTAGTCCTCGGTATACCGATGCCGCTTCAGATGTCTGATGACCCCACCCACGTTATCGCGAATCGCCGCATATGTGCCGATCAGTTCATCATTGGTGTCTGAAAGGAATGCCCTCACCGGCTGAAGCTCAAAAAACAACGCGCCCCCCCCCAGAAAAGGTTCGAAGTAGCGGTTGAAATTTCCGGGCAACGCCGCTATCAGATGCGGCATCACCTGACGTTTTCCGCCCACCCATTTCAAAAACGGTTTCGGCGTTCCAATGATTGCTGGATAAAGCGATATTACTTTTTGCTGCGCGCCGGACATAATGCCTTTCCTGATACAAACAGACATCCGTGTATTCACGAATACCGTTGTGTAACAGAACGATACTTCAATACCTAAAGTCAAATATTCAATCAAAAATATCTTAATTTTTTTCAACAGATCCGGGCACTTGTTCGATCACCGATCTATCATCCGAACAATCTGTCGTGCAAAAATGGAAATAGCCTTCAACGTGAAAAAATTATTAAATTTAATTAATAAATTAAATCCCAAATGGCCTGAATTGTGAGAGAACAATCGTAATTGGCGAGTTCAATTTCGGCTGGATTTGGCCTGGCGGGCGCACGACGCCGGCATTCGGATACGATCCCAGGGAGGAACGAAACATGAAACCTGTATTGCTTATCTTTTTTTCTCTGACCATCTTCGGATGCAATTCACTGACAGGTGCAAATGACATTGGCGCCGGCCCCAAAGACTCTAACGATACCGTGGACACCGGTCCGGACTCGTCCACGGGTTCGTCTGAAGTAACAGCGACAGATACGGGCTCGTCGACGAGCGAAACGACTGATACCGACAGTTCTGTTCACACAGACACGGATTCTGATTCAGACACATATTCTGATGCAGACACATATTCTGATGCAGATACCGCCACGGATTCTGAGGCGGACACAGATTCGGATTCAGACAACAACACGAATTCTGATTCAGACACAAAGTCGGATTCAGACAACAACACGGATTCTGATACAGATTCGGACACGGATTTTAATACAGATTCAGACACGGATTTTGTTAAAGATTCAGACACTGCCTTGAAATCCCCTGGGGACGCCTGTTCATCGGCAGACGAATGCGCCTCACACAATTGCGTGGCAATCGCTTCGGGAACACGCGTCTGCTGTGAAAACGCCTGCGACGGCATCTGTGAAGCCTGCGGCGCCAATGGTGCCTGCGATCAGGCTCCCGAAACCGACTCCCGCTGCACCCCGGTTACCTGCCCCCCTGCAACGGATTGCATCGGCTACCCCACTGAGCCATCCGGCATGGCATGTCAGGCGCCGGGACAATGCATTACCGAGGACAGTTACTGTGCACCGGATTATTTTTCCAGTGACGAACTGTGTGGCGAGGTGAAAACATGCAACAGCGCCGGCGATTGCGAATGCGGCGCCGATGCGCCCTGTCATCCGGAATGCCCATGCGGTATTGGGGAGGGCACGTGCACTTCGGATGATCAGTGTGCCGACGGACTCGTTTGCACCGCAGATGCCATTTTAAAACTCGGCACCGCTGGCGCAAGCTGCATGCCTGCCCATTGCACAAATGATGAAACAGACACTGCAGATAACGAAACAAGCCAGGACTGTGGTGGGGAATGCGGCTGCCGTGCCACATTCGAAAATATCAGCATGTCCGTATCCGGCAGTGTCTACCTGGGTGATATGAGCGGCGACGCCAGCACCCTTGTGGGTTACCGAATCGTCGATGGCATTCAGTACGCACTCGTTATTTCCGCCACCACCGGTGAAGTGTCCACACTCGAAAGTTTTGATACCGACGGCAGTGCAACCGCCACATTCACAAACAATGATGGTACCGTGATCACAGGCATTGTGTACTGTGCAAGCCCAGGTATAGGCGAATGCGCCAGCGGCGATCCGATCGTACCCACGCTCTGGCTTGGCGCCGACAGCTCTCCGCAAACACTGCCGTTTGTGGGTGAAGTCAGAGGCATGTCAGCCACTGGCAACGTATTACTGGCCGTCGCAGACTACGGCAACGGTGATCCCATCGAAACGCTTCAGTATCGCCGCGCCACCCAAACCACACGGTATACAACCGCTTTGGGGGGCACGTTCGCCAATTGGAAGATTTCAGGCGATGGCAGTGTCATTAGCGGGCGCCTCCTGAGCATGGCTTCTAAAAACATAGACGTTCTGTGGTACCCCGAGGACAACACGTTCGAAACCCCCCAGTACCCGGCGGACTGGACCACTGTATCCATCACCGCTATCAATGAGGATGGCACCGTGTTTGCCGGGTCGTTTTTCGGCTCAAATGGCGTATACGAAGCCTTTGTATCCATAAACGGCACGATTCAGGTGGTCGCCCCACCAGCGGTGGATATGGTTGAGATTTTTCCAATTGAAATGACACCGGATGGCAGTCGTTTCATTGGCAGTGCCAATACCAACGGCGTATATGACGCGATACTCTGGGATGAAACAAACGGCGTAAAAACCGTTTATGATGAACTGGTCTCACGGGGAATTGAATTTCCATCAGACGTCACAGAACTGCCAGGCAGCACATCATATATCAGTGCCGACGGCCGTACGCTGGTCGGACAGACGTATTCCGCACCGGTATTCTGGCGCGCGCATCTGATTGATTAAAATTATTCTGCCTGTTGTGAATACCCATGATTGCCCTCGTTATCATAAAGGCCCGCTATGCGGAAAACGGTTCCCAAAGAAAGGGTTGATAATGGATGGGCCTACTGCATATAACACGTCGACTGAAAACGAATGGAGTCAGCAGTGAAAACTTTCAGAATCCACATTATAACTTTATGGATCGCGGCAATCGGCAGCATTTCCAGTTACGCCATGGGAAACGAAGCGGAAAAGGCCAGTCAGCTGTTTTCCGAAGGCGTAACCGCATTTGACGCGGAACACTACACGGAAGCAGCTGACCGGTTTAGAGACGCCAACAGAATTCGTCATAACTGGAAGGTGCTGTACAACATTGGTCAGGCCGAGGCTGCGGCAAAACGGTATGGTCTTGCCCTGGAAGCATTCGAAAGCTACATCGCCGAAGGGGGCGATAAAATTCCGGAAAATCGGCTGGATGAAGTTCACCACGAAGTCCGTCGCCTGCGAGACATGACCGGGACCATCGACATTAAGGCGCCGGACGGCGCAATCATAAAAGTGGATGATGTGGAAAGGGGGGTCGCGCCGCTGCCCGGTTCCCTGCTTGTCGCGGCGGGGACAACACACGTATTGCGGGTTGTTCAGGATGGTCAGGAAATATACACCACGACCATCAAACTGAACGGTGGACAAACCCGTGAATTATCTGTCACAAACGAATCAGAAACGACATCTGACGAAGGCGCAAACAGTAAAGCGAATAACCTCAACAACACCAATACCGTTGAACAAAACACCGATTTCCATCGCAGTGGTGATGGTCTGAAACTGACCGGGTGGATCCTTTTAGGGACTGGTGTAGCCGTTTTGGCCGCCGGCGCTGTCACCGGTGGCGTCGCACTGAGCCGAAAAAGCAGTTTCGACAGCGAATGCGGTTCGAATGCCACAGTCGTGTGCTCAGCCACTGCGCAACAGAATCTGGATCAATCCAAAACCGCCGGAAATATCTCCACTGCCATGTTTATATCCGGCGGCGTGCTGACTGCCACCGCAATAGTGCTTCTGATTGCCGCCAAAAAAAAGGAATTCACACAAACTGCACGGCCCATCCTTGGCAGAGGCGTTGCCGGAATTCAACTGACACACCAATTCTAACAACCAACACACAAAATCGCTTTGGCGGCTTTAGACCTAAACGTACATCAGATAATCGAATCTGTGTTCATTGTCCTGCCTACACATCCGGCTTTCCGGGCTGCCGGATTCCGTCAACACTAAATAAATTGTTTCGGCCTTACCCTTCAACCGGACCAAACCGGGCGGCCCATGCATCAAACGTGGCAAGGCAGCGTTCCCCAAACGAAGCCATCTTTGCTCTCACCATATCGTGGTGATTTGGCATTTCCGGTACCGGCGTGCTCTTGGAAAAAAAATTGTCCACATAGGCGATAATCTGCTCTTCGATGGTTTCGGGCACAATATCCTTTGGTGGCAGCGGCAGGTTTTGTGCGAGAATATCCTCCCGGGTCAGACCAACGCCAATATGACATTCACACACTCTGGCATGCCGGGGGAACCCGAGACGCAAAAGCAGCTCGGCCCCCAGCAGTCCATGTTTCATGTACGGTTCACTGCCAGTGCACCCAATGGTCGGCGCATGGGTCCAGACCACACCGATATCGTGCAGCAGTGCGGCTTCCTCAATAAATTCAAGATCCGGTGTCAGCGCCGGTACCCACTGGGCCACCTGTAAGGAAAATCTGGCCACGGCCTCGCTGTGGGTGATCAGCAAACGACGACCCCTGTCATCTTCCGGTGCATACTTTTTCAACAGTTCCCGTGGATTCACTTTTTATGCCTTTAACCACCTGGTTCGGACCACCCAGATGTCTGCCAACGCCTCGGCCATCTGTGGCAGAATCGCGGCTAGGATTTCCTGGGGACGCGTCCCCCCCGAGCCGCGCAGCGCCAGGGTCATGACCATTGCAGACCGGTCACCCCAGTGGGGTACGGGTAATTCCATCTCAACATCCTTTACAACCAGCGCATTCGTCACATATTGACGGATTTCCACCACCCGAGTCTGTCCTTTTCGCTCCCGTTCCACCTCAAGGATATCCATTGCCATCAGCTTTTTCAACGCCTCATCGAGAACTGCCTCAGGTACCTTAACCAGAACAACGTACTCAACCGCCGTGTAAGCGGCGGACAATTTAGGCGTCCCCGCATCCAAACGGGAAATGCGACGAACCTCAAGGTCCGCCGGCAACGCATGATTTAATCTGGCCAGCATCTCTCCCTCGTCGTCCGGCGGATTGACCAGCCACACATCGAATGGTTCGGCAAGCGCCGCTGTTCCCAAAGGCAACGGCGGCGGCGCTTCTATTTTGGGTTTGGGATGAAACCCCTGGGTGTACCACAAATGCAATCCCGCCCGTGTCAGGCCCCGCATCAGATGCCGCATCCTGTCCAGATGACCAATGTATACCTGGCGACCATGGAATGCCGTTTCCAGCCTAAAGCGGACGGCGTCAGTGCCCGCCTGGATGACGGGCGCCGGTTTGGGCATGCCTTTTTGTCGTTCAATGGGCTGGGGCGTCAAAGATGGAGACGTCGTGTTCTTTTGCGGTCGCGTTGGCAGGTCCGACCTTTTGCAGCCCAGTCCGCAATGATGGCACACAAAGCGGGTGCCTTCGTCCTGGGCATACACCCCGCAGGGCGCAGTGGGGGTTGTCGCATAGGCTCTGTCCCGCTCGGCGCGCCGAAACGCCACGCTCACACCGGTGTCGATATGGGACCATGGGACCCTTGCCGAATCTGGAATCCGGCGAAGCAGTGCGGCCGAATCAATCTGAGCCAAAAGCCCATCCCAAATGTCTGCCGAAAACTTCTCGTCCCAGCCACAGAACATGGCGCCCTGATCCACTGCCTGTTCCACCAAATCCGACAGCTGAACATCCCCCCTGGCGAAAATGCCTTCGAGCACGCTCATCCCCACGTGATGGGTTTTCAGTTTGATTCTTTCATTTCTGGCCAGCTCTCGCAAAAAAAGCTGCCGTCTCCTGATTTCCTCGGCGTCCAGCATCTCTTCCAGCTCAAAGGGCGTCAGCGGTTTGGGCACAAACGTTGACACAGACACCACCACCTCCGCGCGCCGCCCCACCCGAAGTCTTCCCAATTGTCGGATACGCACGGCGAGGTCTATTATCGCAGCCAGATCCGCATCAGTTTCAGTAGGCAGGCCCAGCATGAAGTAAAGTTTGATGCGACTGAACCCCCGGTCATAAAATCGCCCGGCAGCCGCAAGGACGTCGTCCTCAGACACGTTTTTGTTAATCAAATCCCGAAGTCTCTGACTGCCCGCCTCGGGGGCCAGCGTCACTCCGGAGGCCCGCAGTTTGGACAGCACCTCAATCACACCATCCGATAATCCGTATGCCCGAAGCGACGGCACAGAAAACGATACCCGTTTGCTAAGATAGTCATTGCCGAGTCCGGTGATAATATTTTCAATTTCGCTGTGATCCGCTGAGGACAACGCTGACAGCGACACTTCGTCAAAACCCAGCGCGCAAGTGGCCTTTTCGAGAATCCTGGCCACGGCCTGTTCGCTGCGTTCCCGGACTGGCCGATACAGATACCCGGCCTGGCAGAATCGACACCCCTCTGTGCATCCCCTCGCAATTTCAACGCTGTAACGGTCAAAAACCGCCTGAACCGTGCTAATCGGCCCATTCCCGGACGGAAAGGCTTCCAGATTGGCCACTGCCGCGGGACGAACAGCAGTCATTTCGTCTGACAACACCATTCTTCCCGACGTTGAATCGAAAGTTCGGCTGTGCAGATTGGGGGCATATGCAAACGGCAGACTGTCCAGACGTCGCAGTGTCTCCAGCCGGGATCTGTTTTCCCGTTTACACGCCGCCACCTCGGTCATCAGCGTCGGCAGGGATTCCTCGCCATCGCCCAGCAATACCACATCCACAAACGGTGCAATCGGTTCCGCCTCAACGGCCACCGGCCCACCAACAATCACCAGCGTATCCCCTTCGGTGCGTCGTTCGGCCCGTCTGGGAATCCGGCCCATATCGAGCATGTGCACCATGTTGGTAAACGTCAGTTCGTACTGGAGCGAAAAACCCACCACATCAAACGAATTCAGTACCGCACCCGTTTCGAGGCTCACCAGCGGCAGGTTGTTTTCCTTCAGCACCGCGATCATATCAGGCCACGGCATAAACACCCGCTCAGCCGCCATTCCGTCGATATGATTGACGACCTCATACAGAATCGACAGTCCGATATGGCTCATTCCGATTTCATACGCATCGGGAAAAGCCAGCGCTATCCTTACCTCGGGATTTTGAGGAACCATGCTCCCAAACTCACCCCCCACGTAGCGCCCTGGTTTTTCGACATTCAACAGATATTTTGCATAGGGACTATTCCACATATTCAACTCGCTCGAAGGTTGCCGGATACAATTGCCAACCCGCACCAAACCGGCTTTTTGGCATGTGGACTCCTGTTTATGGAATAATCAGACGGTTTGCAAACAAAAGAATCAGCGTTCCCGGTGTTTGCCGGTCTTTTCCTGAATCGCGCTCTTCAGTCGGTCAACGCGAATAAAGTACTGTCCCCCAGGATGCTCCTCCTGATATTCGCGGAACATTTTCATCGCCCCCGGATAATCACGCAGATTGTATCTGCCCAGCGCAATTCGGTATCGGGCTTCCTCGCAGCGGGGATGCCTGGGTTTGGCAGAAATAAAGGTAAGCAGATCCCGCTCTGCAAGGCGCCACTGCTGGTCGACTTCCTGATGCAAAACCCCACGCCACAGATGGGCATAGGCACTGCGGTGGCCGTCGGGGAACATCCTTAAAAAATCATTAAAACACTGCAGTGCATTGTTGCGAACCCCTTCGCGGCCGTAGAGTTCACATAAAGAGAAATAGGCATCCTCCTGCAACTGTCCCACAACCGGAGAGGCCACATACGATGTAAATGCCGCTCTGGCCCGGTCGTAATCACCAATGTAATCCATGGCCAGCCGACCTATCTCATATTTCGAATTCTGGGCGATAGGCGTTCCTGGCGCTGAGGCTGCAACTCGCTCAAACGTATCGGCCGCCTTTTGATAATCGCCCATCGCCCCGTAGCATTCCGCCAGCAGTGACAGCGCGGTCGTCAACTGCGATCCGTCCACGCGGCGGACCGTCTCTTCAAGCAAACGGGCCGCATACGGCATATCCCCGGCGCTCATGGCTGCCTTTGCGCGAACCACAAAGCTCTTGCTCTCCTCGTCCTTCACTTCCTCGGTGTTCAAGGTAGCCTGACGCTTTTTCCACTTCCGCTTCTGCCCCATATTGGCCACTCTGGGCACGTAATTTTCGCTCGGATTCAGCGTAAACTTAACCTGCTCACTCACTTGCTCATTGGTCAGTTGCGCCTCAACGGTCTGCATCCCCGGCTTGGTGAGTCGATAGGAGACCGGCCCGGCGGGCAAGCGCACCGTCAGGGGCGTAAATCCAACCACACGATTATCTATTTCGACCTGTACATGTTCCTGACCGCCATCAAATCGAACCAGCCGTCCCGAAATGGTCCCTGGATTGTTTGATATGGACTCCACTTCCTGGGCGAGGATGCGCTGATGATCTCCCAGCGGAACCAACCGACCATCCCCGGGCACCTGCAGCAGATTACCGGCCGCAACGTCTACGCGCGGATGGGCGCCAACCCTGGAAACCACTTCGACTTCACCGCGGGTCACCGACACCTGCGTAACGCCATCACCAAACACTTCAACCGTAAATACGGTTCCTTTTACCCGAACCACCGATTCAGGTGTATGAATTTCCATGCGACGTCCCAGGCTGCCATCGTAATCGACTGCCAGTTTGCCCCGCTCCAGTGACATGGAAATCAGTTCCGAAGAAATCTCATTCACCGTCCAGCTGGTTTCATCGACCAGAGAAATCTTTACAAAGCGGCCCATGCGAAAATTCATAATGGCATCTTTGGCAACCGCCACTGTGCTGCCGGGGGACATCGTCAATGTGTCATCCATTCCGCTAAATGGCTGACCATTCAAATAGACGGTTCCCTGCATCTTATTGATACGTCCCTCGGATAAATCACTGCCAGGCTGCGGCAGGGAAATTCCCCGGTCGTCCACTGGTGCTGGCGGCGCTACGGATATGCCCGCGATGGTTCGATCTGGCGGTTGCCTGTAAAATGAAAGTAACACAGCCACCGCGATACCGGCAGCCACCGCCAGAGACAGGGCGCCTGCATACACCATCCGAATATTTCGGTTTTTCGGTTTGCCCGCGTAATCCCGCGCGATTTCGTGAATGGACGGTACGAGACGATCGTACACCGACGCCTTCTGCGCCTGAGACATCGAAGGGGTCTCCACCCGAAATGCCTCCATGTCGGCAAGTCCCTGCCATGCAGTCATGCAGGCATCGCACCGACGCAGATGCATATCGACGCCAGACCGCGTTACAGCGCTCAGCTCTTTATATTTTGCCAGGTGCGCAAGAGTCGACCGGCATGTTTTGCTAACGGGTTTCATATTTTCTTACTTATACAGCTGAGAAAGGACTTCCTTCCTCGCTGCCTGCAATCTGGATCCAATGGTCGAAACCGTTGAATCGAGCAATTCCGCTATTTCCTGAAGTGAATACCCCTCATATGTATACAGGATAAACGTTTCCCGCTTTTTGTCAGACAAACGCTCAAGCACATCGTAAACTTCCTGAATATTGGAGAGCCTGCTCTCCGGCGTCCGGCGAACCGATGTGCCACGCACTTCATTTACATCCTTTACGGCCGCATTCAACCGTCGGTGCCTTGTCCGCACGCGAATTTCCTGTCGGGCCACATTTATTGTAATACGAAACAACCAGGTGGAAAACGCAGAGGCGCCGCGAAATTTGCGGACAGACTGGAACACATTCAGGAACACCATCTGAACCAGATCATCCACGTCTTCCTGGGGCCCCAGCAGCAGGCTTAAATGTCGATGCACGCCACTCACGTGCCGTTGAAACAGCTCCTGGAAGGCCATTGTATCGCCATCCTGGCATCTTCTGACCAGGCTACTGATGGATTCCGGCTTTGATTTCGCGGCAAGTCCCAGCTTTCCAAGTACCCCTGCTGTCATGTTTTTCATACCCACCTTTGGTTCGTTTCCATCATTTCTCTTATTGTTAGAAGACATGTAACCCCGGTTTTATGAAATGGCTCTAAGTTTTTAATAAAAATTAATAATTATTGAATTATACGTTTTTTACTCGCATACCCGATTAAAACGCCAGTTGAAAGCCCAGATTAATCACGGGCATCACCCATACCTGAGTGTAAATCTCTACGTTATTATTTACAAGCACATCGCGGACGAAAGGCACACTGCATCCCCCCTGCAGGAAAAATCCCAAAGGCGACACAATTCGCACCGTGGCTTCCAGCAAAAAGTTGCCACCAGGCTGGAAGGTCAAATCCTTCCGGCCCGGCGCATCCACATGGTCAGATTTATACACGGCAAACCCAAGGGAAAATCCCACCCATCCCACCAGTTTGAACACCTGCTGGTGAAAAAATATATTTCCAACATACAGTTCAATTGGAATTTGACTAAGGGATCCGGTAATCGAATATCTGCCGTAACTGGCACTGCCCAGCCATCCCATTGAAAACAGCGCCACGGTGCGCCTTGAGAACATACCCTTCAGAAAAAACCGAGGCCCGGAAATAATTTCGCTGATGTTCCAGATTGCCGCCAGTGACAGTCCCGCGCCCACCGCATAAAATCTGGGATAGGACGGACGATCGATGGCGTTTCGCTTTTTCGTACCCGCCACCTCCTGGGGTTCCAGAATCGCAAGGCCCGCTCCCAGTGCCGGCAACTCTCCCTGATTTTCAAGGTACGGGGTAACGGTCTCTTCCACAACCAGCGCCATGGTCCAGGCGAGCTGTTCAATTTCTGGCTGCCAGGATACGGTACGTACCTCTGAGAGGCTCAACCGTTCATCCGCTGAATCAATGGTCACGATTAAATGTCGCTCTGAGATGCGACGCAAAGTGACCAGCCAAACCGTGTTCCCCACGGGGGACTTATCGGTCATTGCCCGCTCATATACTTCCACCCCGTACTTTCCCAGCCGTATCGTCAGCACCTCTGCAAGCGCGTGGCTCGCCGCCTGCAAATCCGGCTCATACTCGATGAGCATCAGCACAAAGGCGGCATGCTTCATGCCTTCCGCCCCACCAGCTGATTTGGATTCAGGGTCGATTGACGCTTCGGACAGTGCGTCTGTTGCGGCATCGTCAGATGCGGCGGGGTCTGACGCGTCCTTTTCCGATACCGGCTGCGTCTGAGCACCGACACTCCCCCCTGCGACCAGGACGACGCTGGCTGCAAAAATAAAAAGAATAAGTATTGTCCCTTGTTTTGGCATGCCCACGAATTTTACAATCTGGTTTTTACGATAAATTGTTATATTTAAAGAATAACAAAATCGTCCAAATTTACGAAGGAATTGTTTTGAATTTCAATCACCCAACCCCGGACGCCAAACCGGTTGCCCTCATTACCGGGGGGGCACAACGACTGGGCAGGTATATCACAAACGCGCTTAGACACACACACCGCGTCATTGTCCACTACTGGGAATCCGTCGACAATGCGTCGGCATTGAAGTCCAGCAGTGCGGATATCATCACTATACAGGGGGATCTCACCATGCCTGGGGCGCCCGCCAGACTGATTGAACAGGCCATCGCCGAGGCGGGACAGCTCGATTTACTGGTAAACAATGCGGCCCTTTTTTTCAGCGACACCGCGACGCTGGTGAACCTCGCCAAAATGAAATCCCTAAATCTCGATGCCCCCATCAAACTGATTGAGACCGCAAGGCCGCATCTCGCCAATCAAAACGGACATATCATCAATATTGCCGATATCGCGGCCATTCACAACTTTGGCAAGTACAAGGCCTACTCCAGATCCAAAGCGGCGCTGCTCCAGCATGCGGCCAATCACGCGCTGGATTTTGCCCGGGAACAGATTCGCATTAATACGGTCTGCCCTGGACTGGTGCTGCCATCCGCGTCGGACCAAACCACCGATTCTCTTGATGTGCTTCAGCAGCAGATTCCACTCAAGCGAATCGGAAAACCCGAAGATGTGGCTGACTTGGTTGCCTTTCTCGCCAATTCAACATTCATTACGGGCCAGGTGATTGCCGTGGATGGGGGGCGCCTGCTCAATTACACCGCATCAGCACCCCGATAATCCCCATACCGATAGTGGGGTAAAAATCCCCATAAAACGTCCAAAACTGGCGCTACACTTTAAAAATCGGTATTTTTTTCGAATGTTCAATGACATTTCACACATTAAACCACCTTCAACCATCCATTTAACAGGCATCTGCGGTACTGGCATGGGCGCGCTGGCGGGGTTGCTGAAACAGGCGGGGTATACCGTTACCGGTTCTGATGCCGGCGCGTATCCCCCCATGAGCGACGAACTGAAGCGGTTAAAAATCCCGTTGTTTGAAGGGTACACCGCCGACAATCTGAGCCACAACCCAGATCTCGTGGTCATTGGCAATGTCTGTCGCGCCGACCACGTTGAGGCGGTTGCCGCCCGTGAAAAAGGTCTGACCTGCGCGTCATTTCCGCAAACCCTGAGTCAGCTGTTTCTCAATTCGCGGGCGCCGTATGTGGTGGCCGGAACCCACGGAAAAACCACCACCACCTCACTGCTGGCATTTCTGCTCGATAAATGCGGCGCTGCCCCCAGTGTGCTTGTCGGTGGCATCACCCAGGATTTTGGTGCCGGATACAAACTGGGAGACGGCGTACCATTTGTTGTGGAGGGCGATGAATACGACAGTGCCTATTTTGAAAAGCGGGCGAAATTTCTGTCTTATGCCCCTCACTGCGCCATTCTGACTTCTGTTGAACATGATCATATAGACATATACCCGGATCGCGACAGCTACTTTGATGCGTTTCGGTCCTTTGCCGAACTGGTGCACCCTGGCCCGCTGGCCGTGTATTCCGGTGACGCGGGCTGTCGAGAGATTCTCGAAACGGCCCATGTGACGGCCAATGTCATCACTTACGGCGTTGTGAACGATCCATTTCTGTTCGAACCCGCCTGGCTGGCAAAACCCGGCGGTCCCAACCAGTTTTCGCTTCAAATTGAGGGCATTCACCACGGCACATGGACAACCCCCCTTGCCGGTGCCCACAACCTGCGGAATACATTGGCGGCACTTATCCTTGCACACCGTGGTGCGGGAATTCCAATAAAGGATCTGAAAAATGCGCTGCCTTTATTTGGTGGGATTGCCAGACGACAGCAAATTGTCGGCACCCCCAACAACATTACCATTTACGATGATTTTGCCCACCACCCCACTGCGGTCAAAGTCACCCTCGAAGCGCTGCGCGACAAACATCCAAAAAGCCGCATCATCGCCGCGTTTGAACCCCGAAGTGCCACTGCGTGCAGAAAACTGCACCAGGAACAGTACAGCCACTCGTTTGGGGAGGCCAATCTGGCACTGATTGCCCCAGTGGGACGGTCCTTGCCAGCCAATGAAGCCCTCGACACGGCAATGCTGGCCGATGCCCTCAATCGAAACGGCGTTCGCGCAATTGCCCCCACTTCTCTCGAGCATCTTCAGGCGCTGGTGGAAAAAGAAGTCGTCCCCGGTGATGTGGTTGTGCTGTTTTCCAATGGAGCTTTTGGTGGACTTCACCAAAAACTGGTCTCTGCCCTTGCTTCAGACAAATATGTCGAAGATTCCCATTGAGTGTCGCTGATAATTTCCATTTTTGATCACAACCCGTCAGATAATTTAGGTTTAAAATTCGATCCCCACATTTTCAACTTACTGAATTTATTTAATTTTTTTCAAAACACCCAAATTCCGGCAATTTGTGCGGATCTGGCAAATGCATAAAACCTCGCAAATTTTTCATAGCCAAATTCATACCGCGACATAGATATCCGTGTTTGCGCGACAAATTGTCCCCGATGCCTGGCGGATCCGTGCAATCCACCCTCAGAAAAACAAAAATATCCAATGATTTCAAACACAAATAATCAAAAAGATATTGGTGTAATTTTTTGGCACCATGCTTGCAAACAGGTATAGGCATAACGCGGACACTTAAAATGCTTATTCCGCGATTAAAATAAACTTATTTCTTATTTTCTTAACGTTCTTATTTACTTATCTTACTTGGCTTTGTGCGATTATGCTCCTTCTCTTGTAAGCCCGTTACTGACCGCCCTCGGTAACGGGCATTTTTTTGCTCATATATATCGTGTATTGATTTTATATTAGTCAGTTACATACACAGTTCTGCAAAATGGATCACATATGCATTAAAAACGACTGTTATGTGGATGGGGGGGTTTAGAGGTGGAAGATCCTGCTATTTCGGCACAGCTTCAATTCCGGCAATAGTTGTCGTGATCAGGAAATTGGAGTGTGTGGTATGGCGCTCAGCGTTGAAAATATCCATTCGATAGCTATTCCCCGCCGTGAGCCCAAGATCATCCAAAGCAACTGTCGCATTTTCTTCACCATGAACGCCTCCCAAATCCATTACTCGATTTCCGTTGATGAACACCCACAAATCATCATCACCCGAAAATGCGAATGTCTGCCCTGCCTCATATCTGAACATGAAATGCATTTCGGTGGTGAAAAAGAAATTATGAGGATCACCGACGCCGGGGGTACAGGACTCCCAAGGTTGGTCAGGATAATTGGGCGTCTCGGAATCGGCAAACAACTTCCCATCAATGGGGAAATACTGAAGCTGGGTGCACCCGTAATCAAAGAACATATTGGGATCGTCATCAGCACCTGCAGTATAGACGCCACCGGTCTTAGGCTTCAGCGGAATACAGACTTCAGTTTCCTTATTCACGGGCGTACCACTCGTATCTGTGTTGTACCATTGATTGAACGTTGTCGCGCTGGTGATGACCCGGTATCCCCCAGTACTGCACAATCCGTTTGTGGTGGCGTTGTACACGGGTTTGTAAGTTGTGGCATCGACAGTTGTATTCACAAGATTTGTGCAAACATTGAATGTATTGAGATTCATCTCAAAATCATCGTGACCTCCAGTAGTGCCTCTCTTCTTGAAGTCCCTGATGGTTGCAGTCAGTTCCACTTCATCCGTGGTGCCGTCGCAGTCGTTGTCCACGCCGTCCTCACTGTAGATTTCGCATTGGCCGGGATGCGCGTCTGCATCGAAATCGTCGCAGTCGCCTGTATCCAATCCCACAGGAATCGAATCGGTATCGGCATAACCGCTTGCCAGATAGCCGTCGCCATCCATATCGATGCACCCGGCCTGACCCATACCCAGCGCGTTGTCGCTGCACCCATTTTGGCAAGCAACATCCGTTTTGCCGTAATCGCATACCCCGGCAAAGCAGGTGGAGCTGCCATCGTAGCGGCGAATGAAATTGCCCACGCATTCATCATCCGGAATTGCCAAATCGCAGTTGACCGCATCACACAGATCTTCGGGGTCTGCCCCACGGCAGCAGCGGAAGCCCAGATTATCCATCCGGAACGCATCGGTATCGGTATCACCACCTTTGGCGCCCCACAGGTCAAACTTGCAGGTCAATCCATCGGACTGATCATTGTATGAACCGCCCCGAATCTGGTAAAGCCCGGAACCCATGACTGTGGATGTCCATTCCTCCACGTTGCCGGACATGTCGCGCACGTCTGTGGTGCCCCATTCCGCAATACAGCCAGCCAGAACCCCGGATGGCAATATCCCATTGTTGGGCGTGTAGTCAATGCCATTACACGTCTGGCCATTATAAGTATCACTGTAAGGATAAAGTGTATCCGCCGCTCCCCCGAGTGAACACGCGGCCTGCCACTGTCCCGCCGAACACAGATGCCATTGATCCGATGCGGAATCCGTGTCGGTGTATTCCAGTTGCTGACACGCGGTCTCCGCTTCCGCGCGGGTGACGCCCGTCCATGGCAGCTTATGATTTCTGGAACACGCCACACCATTTGCCTCCCCCGCATCGGTATCGATGGCGTCGTAACGACTCGCCTCATACGCGAAAATGTCAAAGTCCGCACTCGAGTCAGAATCGTAATCAATGGACACAATCACATCAGCGCAATCCATCGCTTCGTCGATGATGCCATCACAATCGTTATCGAGACCGTCCAGTATTTCGTTCGTCACATACGTGGAAGGCGCACCCAGCTCATTTTCGCTGACATCGCAAACTCCGTCCGAATCATCGTCCTCACAGCACACAAACGGATCGGCCGGATTGGGTGTTGCCCTGCACGCCCAGGTGCCAGAGCGCACGCACTCGCCCTGCGCCTCGGCGGAGTTGTCGTCGTTGTCGCAGGCCTTCCTGGAAAAATCGCCATTTACAACCCCTGGGCCCTCATCAATGCTCCCATCGCAGTCATTATCAATGCCGTCACACCGGGTTTCCTGAGCGATGGGTTCCCCATCCGTACCCAATTCAACATATGCGGTATCGTACGCGCATTCCCAACCATCGGTCCCACCGCAGGTCACTTTCGGTGCCGTACCGCCGGCCGCCGCGCAGGCACTGTTGCAGATATATGAAGGCGCATCATCGGTATCCAAATCGGCGTCAGCAACATCAATTGCGCCGTCGCAATCGTTGTCAATACCGTCGCACAGTTCCATCGCGCCGGCATCTTCATCAACCACGCCATCGCAATCATCATCCACGCCCTGGGCTGAACCGCTCCAGCATTTATCACAATCCGGGTCCGTATCGCAGATGGCCGCCTGATATTCGCACTCGCAGCCGTCTGAATCTGCAGAGTTGGCGTTGCGGTAGTTGCCATCACATCCGGTAATCACACAGACCCCCTGAGAGCAGGCTGTGGTGCTGACGTTGGGATACTTATCGGTATCCGCAAACATCGCATCACACGAATTGCCGCAGCCGTTACAGTTGTCCGCATCGGTAAGGAAATTAAAATCATCATCGGCCTCGCCGTCACAGTCGTTGTCGTATCCATCGCATCCCCAGACCCCGTCTTCCTCCCTGGCGTGAGTAAAGCATTCCGCATCCAGACAGTCCACCTCGCCACTGCTGTCCATGTCGTATCGGCACTGCCAGCCATTGCTACCGTCGCAGACAACCTGCGTTCGGCCCGGACAGGGATCGCATCCAAACGCGGTGGGATCCGAATCCGTATCGGTCAGAGGGAAATCCTCGTCAATGCTGCCATCACCATCGTTGTCGAGACCGTCACAGACTTCGACGTAGTCAACGGTTTCATCGCAATACATGGTGCCCGTGGAAGAATTGCATCGCATGATGCCATCAGCCACATTATCGCTGTCATCAGCCCGGTCGCACACCGTTTCAAAATCCGGCTCGGCTGAGCCATCCGGCGTTGATGCGTTGCAGTCGTTATCGATGCCATCGCATGGGTCATCGGCAGCCGGCGCGGTGGCGCCCACACATTTTAAAACACGGTTGGGACTGTCGCATTCCCAGTTGCCGTCTCCGCACTGACCGCAGCGCAACTGCAACGCGGTAAAACCAGCCAGGGCATCTTCATCCGTGACCCCATCGCAGTCATTGTCGAGTCCATCACAGCGATCGCAGTGGTCGGAATCCGCACACCCGGGCGGTACATCACCAGCGCACTGGTCCACTTCATCACACGAATAGCGCCCCACTTCACAAATGCCTTCACTGTAGGGATCGCAATTCCCCCCCGGCGCATTGCACACCACACCACTCGATCCGCCACACTGCACCGTGGCCACTTCATCCACACTGCCATCGCAGTCATCGTCAATACCGTTGCAGGCGATTTCAACGTCCGGCGCGACAAAGTCCTCACAGGTGATTGTCCCGCCAATGCACTGGGTCACATACGAGGCACATGCCCCCAAACCACAGGCCACCCCAAGCCTGGTCCCGTCATTCACTTCAATATTGTTCCCGTTACCGTCTGCGGCGGCCAACTCATCGGTCAGACCATCGCAGTCGTTATCGAGCCCATCACATCGTTCGGCGGCCGGACTCACATCACCCACGCAGCCGTCGTCGTCTGTGTCATAAACCGCCGGTCCAGGCAGGCCGTCAGCAGTCGCCACGGCCGCACACAGTGCCAAACCGGTCTGACAGACCCCCAGATCCGGGTCATCGCCTGGGGCGCCGCCACAGGAGATGCGTAACGCTTCATCGACCTGTCCGTTGCAGTTGTTGTCCAGACCGTCACATACTTCGGTTTCCGGCAACTGGTAACCCGTGCACTCCAGGTTCCCTCCCACACAACTCATCACGCCAGCTGCACAGATTCCACTACAGGTATATGTCCCAACGTCATTTTTTGCACATCCAGCCGACGTTTCGGGATAACAGGCCACCCCTCCCCCCGGATTGCCTTCGTCTTTTTGACCATCACAGTCATTATCGAGATTGTCACAGATCTCCGCTGCCGCAGAGTCGCCGTCGCAATAGTATTCACAGCCGTCTGAATCGCTGCCATTCAGATTCCACCAGCGCTCGTCACAGGCGCCAAGGACGCATTGTCCGTCACTGCAAGATGATGAGCCGTGATTGAACAGACACAGATGACCGCAGTAACCACAGTTTTTCTCATCGTTTAAGAAGTCAACATCTTCATCAAACGAAAAATCGCAGTCATTATCCACCGGTGTATAGTTGTCATTGGCCGGGTCCACCGACGTGGCAAGGCCGTCACACTTGTCGCCGTTGTCCTCCGGGTCCACAGTGGGCTGACAGAAATGCTCGCACCCGTCGCTTAAATCGCCGTTCTGGTCGTAATAATAATTCTGACAGGCGGCCAACACACATTTCCCTGCGTCGCAACCGGCCGTTGCATTAACCACGGCGCAGGCTGCCCCGCAGCCACCGCAGTTCCGCGGGCTGGTTTGCACGTTGACACAATACTGATACCCCACATCGTTTTGACAGCAGGTCTCATCCGAATCACAGGTGGCACAATCCACGCCGGTATCATCAGGGTCCGTTCCATCGCTGTCGGTTCCGGATGCCCCCGAAGATGAACTGTCCGAGCCATTCAGATTATCCGTGTTGGTATCACTGTCAGACGCCCCAGTAGAAGAGGAATCATTGTCCGACCCGGTATTTGTCGAGTCACTGCCGCCGGCTGATGGTTTGGTTGTATCATTCTCGTTGGCCAGACTGTAGGGTTCCACCTGACATCCAACCAGGATGAAGAGCAGCCCCAGCAACAGGCTTCCCCGGATTACCGCCAGCAAACGCCTCGAAGACAATCTGAAGCGACTGAGACGCAGGAAAACCAGCAACGCCGCGATGGCCACCAGCCACCAGCTCATGCCGCTGTTTGTCTTAGCCCCAGGCGCCGTGGCGCACAGACAACCGCCCATACCGGTTGCAAGCACGTTGTCCAATCCGCCATATTCTTTTTTCTCACTGACACTGTCGGTATCGTCACCGTTGTTCTGTGGCAATGCTGAAGTATCCGCAACCTCTGTAGCCGTCTCTGAATCGCTGTCCTCAATGGTCACATCGGTGTCTCCTGTTTGCGTGCCACCATTTTGCGCATTGGGATCGTAACACGACCCCTTGATGCAGACTGTGCCGTTGGGACATTCCAGATTCATGCATTCATCGGGAATGCACACGCCGCTTTCGCAACGCTCGTGGAATTCACACACAACGCCCTTGCACGGGTTTGTCAGCGTCTGGTCACACAGTCCGGTCTCCGCATTGCAGAGCACACCTGATTTGCAGACAACACCGGCACACGGATCATTGACGCACACACCGTCCTCACAGCCCTGACCTTCCGGACAAACCACATTGGCGCAGGTGCCAACACAGGTACCGGAGGCCCCGCAGTATTCATCTTCGCCACATGTCACCCCTGCACAGGGATCGGTCACACATTCGTAACATGTGGTCTGAGTCGCCGGATCGCACATCGCAATCGCCTGACAGCTTTGCCCCGCCTCACATCCCGTCACCATGCAACCTTCACTGTCCGCATGACAGCGCCCACCATCCGCCACAACGCAAGTCTGTCCCTCGGCGCAAACCTTACCGTAGCAGACGTCCACACACATCTGCGCCACGGGATCGCACGAGCAGGGTGGTTCGAATCCCTGGTCGGGCGTGCAATAATAATCGTTGTATATGCAGGGCAACGCATCATCGCTGTTTTTATCACACACCGTGGCCATGCAGATTCGATAACCGTCGAATGTAACGCACGACTTGGAAGGCGGGCACACAAACTCACCTTCATTGCAGGGTTCCGCACACTCGCCCTCTATACAGATGGACCCCTCCAGCGGACATTCAACTTCCTCATCCTCATCCACCAAACCATCGCAATCGTTGTCTTTACCGTCACACACCTCATCAGTGGGCCCAGGGGCGGTGCATTCCCAGCCACAGTCCCTGCACTCGTACTGCCCCAGTGCACACTCGCCAATGCCATCGGGATACGCTGCCTGCAGCGCGGCATCACTCATCCAGTTGGGCGCCTTGCTGCACACATCCCCTGGCGGAATTTCCTCATCCACCTGTCCATCGCAGTCGTCATCGACGCAATTGCAGGACTCTTCGGTGCCAAAAGTGCCGCCAATGCAAACCAGTCCCCACTCCTGCGTCGTCGAATTCAGCACGCACTGCATCAGTCCCGGTTCACAGATACCCAACGACTGACCACAGGTTTCTCCGGCGCCAGCCAAATCCTCATCCGCACTGCCATCGCAATCGTTATCACGGCCATCGCAGACCTCCAGCTGGGACACTTCGGGGGATACGCAATCCCCAGTGGCACGCCATACTTCAGCATCGCAACAATGCAGCGCGGTCTCAATTAACTCCGAATCCACTTCGTCCACACACTGCTGAATACCCTCAGGACATTCACCCACCGCCACCTGACAAATCACGTCTTCCATATCATTGAAATCTTCATCAATGAGACCATCACAGTCATTGTCTTTTCCGTCACACACTTCAGCCACAGGTCCCACAGACCCGTAACACTGGGGCGTCATCTCGCCATCGAGACAATATCTCAGTCCCATTTCGCATTCCCCCGCTGCCGGATTACCCGACGCACATGGTGATTCATCATCAACAGGTGTCACGCAGCCACCGCACGGCACCGGATCAATTCCATCGTCTGCGACACCGTTACAGTTTTCATCGAGACCGTTGCAGATTTCCACTTCAGGCGCACGGCCCACACAAACCAGTTCATACGACCCGATTTTTCCCAGCTGGATACTGTCGTTTCGCACACATTCATACACCCCATCGCAACTGCCACAGCTGGCGCCCACCAGTGAATTTTCTGCGTTCTCTTCCAGATCAGCTGCCTCATCGCCGTCATTCAGTCCATCACAGTCATCATCGAGACCATTACATAGCTCCGCCGTGGGCCCCTGAAATCCAACGCAATCTCCCCAGGATGCAGCATCCTCCCCCGAAGTGGCTTCGCTGCAATACTGAATACCCGTTTTGCAAATACCCAGGGTAATCGACGCATCCGGCCATTGCGCCGCGTCAATCGATCCGCAAACATTTGAGATGCCTTCATCTACCAGTCCATTGCAGTTATCGTCTTCATTGTTGCAGACGCTCCCCTCGGCAACCGGCGCGGTATATCCCGAACAGGACACCACACCATCAAGGGAACAGGCGTAGTCGCCCAATTCACAATTTCCAACGCAGATGCCATCGGCGCATCCCGACAGACCTTCCGGATAGCATTTGCCCAGGTTGAGATCTTCATCCGTCTGGCCGTCACAATCATCGTCAAGACCGTTGCATTCCTCGGGCTGCGGCCCCACATCACCCACGCACTCCGAGCTGTATCCGGGGATTCCGGTATTGGGGTCGGTCACACAGGCGCGAACTCCCGTCTGACAAAGACCAGCGTTTGGATTTGACTGAACGCAGGTGGAAAACTCGGTATCCACGCCGTACTCACACCCGCCACAACTCATGGTCAATCCCTCGTCCACACTGCCATCGCAGTCGTCGTCCAGTCCGTTACATGTTTCAACGTCGGGATCAACAATGAGTGGTTCACTCCCGTCCGGAACACAGACAAATGTGCCGGCATCACCGGGCATACTGCACTGACTGATGTCGTCCGCGCAGCACTGTTTTGTCCCTGCCACGCAAATGGATTTTGCATTATCAAACTTTGTTACCCATCCGCTGGCCCCGGCAGGACACACTGTGGTGCCGGTGGGAACATCATCATCAATCGCGTTGTCGCAGTCATCGTCGAGACCATTGCAGGTATTATCCGTCTTTGGTGTTACCATGCCCGCACAACCGAGCACACCGCCAACGCAGGTTCGTTGCCCTGCTTCACATTCGCCAATACATCCGCTGCCATTGGCGTTGCAGCCGTTGGTCGAAATGGCATCTGAATCGATGTAACAGGCATCGCCTTTCTCGGGATATGTTTCATCTTCAAGGCCATCACAGTCATTGTCCAGCCCATCGCACTCTTCCGCGCTGCCTTCCGTATCATTACACACCCATTCCCCATTGGTGCATACTGAAGTGCCGGGCGAACACACCCCCACACTGGAGCCACAGGGCGACGTATCCCTCAGCGCCTGCCCATCCGTATCTTCATCAATCTGGCCGTCACAATCGTCATCAACACTGTTGCAGACTTCGTCATCCGGGCCAATGGCGCCAACGCAAACCGGTCCGGTTCCCGGCACACACTGGGTCGTCCCTGGTTCGCAAATACCTTCAGTATCTCCGCATGAAATGCCAAGATCTGAGTCAATCGCATTGGTCCAGCCCCCCGTCGGCGTTTCGTCAATTCGGCCATCGCAGTTGTTGTCCACCCCGTCGCAGTCCATTTCCTCCACATACTCACATGAATCTTTGTTCTGAGCGCCCTGACCATCCCAGTACGTGCAGTATTTGGTGAAACCTTCGTCGATAACATCATCGCAATCATTATCCACGCCATCGCAAACCTCTGTGACGATCGCTGAAGAAATGATTTCAGCCAAAACAGACGACAGTGTCTCCTTACTGTCCGCAAAATAGGCATGGCCACCGTCTGTTGCCAAAGTGCCACAATAGCCGGCAGATGATGAATGCGGTACTCTATTAAACGACTGACTTGAATCGTAGTGACATCCCCCCACGTCAGCCATGGCATCCAATACCGGTGACTGTGCCGCAAGGCCAATAACCCAGGTCTCAACGTCTAAATCGGCGTACAAATCGTATACGCCGTTTTTGGTCTTGGCCATGGCGACTTCATCATATCCCAGCACCGGATTGATTTTGCCATCAAAGTCCCCGTCCGCGAGAATCAGCAAATAATAAGGACGGCAATCTGACTTCGAATCCAGTGACTTAACGGTTGACAGATATGTATATGCCGCATCAACCGCCTCTCCAAGGGGTGTGCCGCCATCCGCACGCAGTTCCTGCTCGGTGGTATCTCCGGCGAAGGGGCTCTCAAAACTGTTGGGGCTGGTCATGGCGGTGCGGTCAGAATTGTACTCCATGTGGTTCATCCACGATTTGATCTCAAGAATGGAGGTGCCAAATTCCTCAATCAAATACTCTCTGGTATCCAAAAAATGGTCGTCATAATTATACAGCGTTACCGGGTCGATAAACACGGGCGCACCATCCAGTTCAATAACATACTCGCCGACCTCATCTGACGCCTGCCCTCCGAGTCCGCTGTATCTGAGCACATCCTTCTGACCCGCTTCCTGATTGTACGAATACCATTTGGCGGTGGTACCACCGGATTGAAGCTGAGAATAGAGCTGCGGAAATTTCATCAACGCGAAATCAATATCACCTGTGGAATTCAACATTTGCGTCATTGCTTCTTTGGCAATGTGCATTCGGGAATCGCCGCTGCCTGGACAGCAGTAACGGTCGCCGGCATCCACGGCGGATGTCCACTCATCGTTGCTGCCATCGCCACGGGTTTTATTGCCATCCACGTCAAATGTCATACTGCCGGACGTGTCAAAAAGAATCAGAATACGCGGCTTGACCGCGGTTTGACTGAGCGCATCCCGGCTGGTCATGGTCATCATTCCCGCAATCACCGTTGCGAGCACGACCTGCATTGTTGCAAAATTTCTTACATTTGACATGATTCGTGACATGATTTGCCCCTTGTATTTTTCATTGCCATCCCAAATCGACAGCAATTGATAAAACGCGATAAAAAGTGTCTACCCATGGCATTACAATTAGATAGCAAAAATGCAGTATTTTTGCGATTTAAAAATATTTAAATATATCGAACCGGAAATGGAATCGAATCGCAGGGCTAAAAATCAGCAAGATCAGCAAGCCTGTAAATATTAATTGAAAATAAAAAATAAATAAACACTTCGTTCTGTTATTAGAAGTGTATTTTCAAACGGTTACCGTTGAATTGGCTGCGGTTTACAGCTTCAGTAAAATCGGCTGTCGATTTCATTCACCCAACATTTTCCATGATTTACTGTAACGCTTAAGGAATGCCACTGGAAAACGTGATTTACAGGTCTATTTCCTGCTGACCGAGGATGAGGGCCACTTTTTGATTGTCGTTGTATTTGCGAATGCTTTCCAGCAGGTCTTTGGGTTCCTGGCCTTTTTTCAGCGTCACTGAGTAAATGACCTCCAGTAGCACCCCGGCGCGCACGGTTTCGACGGATATGAGCCGGTAATCCTCAAGGTATTTGCGGAACGGTTCCTCAAGCACCTGTTCGTACGGACGGTCAACCGGCATCTGCACCCGCAACACGCGCTCGTTAATGACTTTGGCGAAGAGGTTGAATTTGAACATGACAAACACAAATACGCTCATCAGCAGTGTGGCAAACACCGCCAGCATGTAAAACCGGGTGCCCACGGCCATGCCCACAGCCATGGCCATGAAAATAAAACCGATGTCCCGGGTTTCCTTCATGGCGTTTCTGAACCGCACGATAGATAAGGCGCCCACCAGTGCGAACGCTCTGGCGATGTTCGAGCCCACTATCAGCATAATGAGGGCGATGGTGGTGCCCATGATCACCAGGGTATGCACGTACGTTTGCGAATACGAAATGCCCCGATGCGTTATCTTGTACATGTATCCCACCACCATGGCGAGCACGAAACTGAGTCCCATCACCAGAAACATATCGCCAAGGGTGAATGTCCCCGTTAAATCACCAAATCGTTCCACATCTTTTAGAAGTTCATCCATTGCTTTTTCCTTCCAATTCAGCCCTCAATCCAGACTGTTTGTTCATTCATTTTTATTCGCGCCTGCAAACTTTGCTACCGACAGCGCGTTAGCTGTTTTTCAGTTCGGGAATCGGTGACATGGCCAGGTGAAGCATGTCCTTCATCCTGTCCGTCGCGATTCCGGCGCAGTACTTACTCACTCTGCGCAATTCACAATTATGTCTGCCCAACATGGTGGTGACCCACTCGGGTATGCGGTCGTTGGCCTTCACTTCGAGGATGGTCCACTCTCCTGGGAGAATCAGATAGTTATTGGTGTTGGCGTTGACAAGCAGCTCGTGACAGCGATAGCTGACATTGGTATCGAACGTGATGCGCAGCCCTGGCTCATACTGGGATCCCATGAACGCCTGACGATGATAAGCGGTAATGCACGCAGGCTGCAATTGCAACCGGTGCACCATAAACTGCACCTCATTGACCACCTGCTCATCCAGGTCATCCAACTCGAAATCCGGCGCCATAACCCCGGTGGTACACAGGGTGTGCGCCATATCGAGGGGCATTTTAACCCGCTTTTTCTGCACCGTACGATTGATGCGCTGCTTAATTTCGACCATTCCGCTGGTGGTATTCTCAATGGGCGTGGCTGGATAAATCCGAAGTCGCAGCTTGCGGCGAAACTTAATGCCTTCAATCTTATTCCAGTAACACTCCAAATCCGGACTGTCGTAGTACAGGCTGACCAGGGGATAGCCCGCCATACCGCTGTACGGGTCCGGTTGCGCGTTTTTCAAAAGATCCTCAATCAGCCGGTCTCTGATCTCTATTGGAATAATGTACTTCAGCTCGTACCTGTTAAATCGTCGAATTACCATTACTCACAAAACCTGACTTTTACATCGACATTGCCAATGTCACCGTTGCTGTTTTTTCGAACCACTTCGATAAATTCGGGCATCAACACCCCTTTGGGCATCCACACTGTCTTGCGACCACTCTCCTTCAGCGTCACATCCTTTTGCCACGTCCGCCCCCTGACTGCGAACACAATGGGGAACTCCGATTCCTCACCGCTGACGTCCAGAACAAAATTGCCGCACGTTCCGGATTTGTCCTTTCGAATTATCAGCAGCGCATCAGTGAGCGAGAGGCCATCGGTATTGGCGCTCATCAGGTCAATGCCCCGCTCGCCGCTCAATTCCTTCAGGTACCTGGGATAGTCTTCAAACACATTATAAAAGCGGCGTTTCTCTGAATCGGACAACTGAACCACGCGACCGGTTTTGAGCCCTTCGTCCAATTCCCAGATTTCATCGAGCCTGGGGCTGGAAAATCCCCAGATGAAAAAAATCAGCACCACAAGCGTCGTTGCACACAGCAGCCAGAATCCGGGGGTTGGTTTGAACAGGCCTTTCATTTGGCCACCTCCTGCGCCGAAAGCCAGGTATCAATTTCCTCAGGACCGGCAATATTGACAACATCTGCAAAAAAGTGTCGAAGAGGCCGGTCGTCCACAAATCCGTAGCGAACAGTCCCATCATCCAGCCTGTTGCGTTTCCGATCCGACCTCTCCACAAGGGTATCGGCGCCAACAATGTAAAGTGTGTTGGCGGTAATTTCCACATCCCCTCCATACAGACCGGTGGCTTTCCCCACTCGAACGCCGGTGCGGTTTTTCATTAGCAACCCGGTGCCAATATCAATATGTGACGCATCCTTTCCAAAGACCCCGTTGGTGGCAAAGGCCACCAGAAAGTCCGTTGCCGCAAGATGGCTGCTTTCGCCGGCCGAGATACCATGCTGTTTGCACCCGAGAATCACGCTATCGCTCAGAGACACTTTTGAATCCATTAAATCAAGACCGTCATCTCCGGCGTTTAACACGTAGGCCCGGGTCAGATTCGCCGTTGAGAACTCGATGTCAATGGCATCCATTGTAACGTTCGTCACGGCAATATCCGCCACCTGCAGATTGGTGACATATGCCCCGTGAAAGGCGTCACCCAGTCCGTGATTGTTGCGAATCCGACACCCGCTGACGGTAATGTTGCTGGTATCGTGGATATTCAGCATGGATGAGTACACAACCGGCTGCCCCGTGATATTGCTGCCGTGCTCAAGTTCGAAATGCGAGAGCACCGACCCGGCAGTGCCTTTGCCCTGCAGTGCCACGCCTCCCCAGGGTTTCTTCCCGCTCGGTTTAAAGACCACTGGATTGCCCGCGCGTCCCTCTATTATCACTTTCCCTTTAAATATCAGCGATGCGCCTGCCCCCATTTTAAAGGTTGTTCCCGCCATTACAGTCACGTGTGTATATTCGTCGAACACCCTGATTTTGGCAATCTCAACAACCCCGGGTCCCAGCTGTACCGTCTCAATCTGCGGCGGGATGACCGCACCGGGATGGGGAGTCAGTACGCCAATATCAAAGGTGGGTGCCGCTGTTTCCGGCGGATACGATTTGGGCATGCTGGCCAGCAGGTCCAGTCCGGCTTTTTGGGCGCGAATTCGATTTTGGGTAATTTCGTGAGTGGCAAACACTTCAATATTGCCCGGACGGCAACTGGACTCAAGCGTGAGTGCATACCGGGTGGGTACCGGAGCCACCATAATCCGGTTTAAATCCGCGTCGCCCTTGGTGCGTTCCGCCAGCTGAACCGCCGCATAGAGTGTTTCCCGGGATGTAAAAGTCGCTGACGTGGCATTCTCCGCATTGGCAATCATCCTGTCCCCCTGAACGACCCGCCACAGCGGCATCTGACAGTCTTTGTCGAAGGACACCGAAATCTCTTCGAGCACCACGCCCGTTTCTCCAGCCACAATAACGTTGAGGGGGGTCAATACCGTCATACCGGTTCCCTCGCCTTCGGGCTCAGGCCCACTCACCGCCAGCCCCTCGGATGCAACCGCCTGTGCCGTCGCCACATCCGAAACAGTGTGATTGGGCGGCACAACGGTTATGGGGTCGCCCCATTGGACATAAAACTCGCTTTTTTGCAGTTGATTGGTCAAAAACGCGATACGACGCTCGTACTGCTGCATCTCGGCTTCCAGCACCAGTTCAAGGCGGTCCATATCCATGGGACGCAACATTTTAAACGCGAATTCGTTTACTTTTGGCAATTGCTTGTAAGCTGAAAAAAGTCTGTCATTGGCCAAATCGCTGGCAATGCGCTTGACTGCCTTCTGGGCTTTTTTGCGGATGGTATTGGCGCTGGCGTCCCCGTGAAGCAGATCCCACACCGCCCGATTTCTTCGCGCGCGATATTCCGGAATCATTTTCAGCCGAATGGTAATGGGATTTTCCACGCGATTAATCACGCCATCGTGTTTGAAACCACGCAGGTCCCAGGCCACAGGTACCCAGCTGCCGACATATGGATCGAAATACAGTTTTTGATTTTCACGAAATCCGTGCTGCTCAATGCCAAAGACCACATCAATCGCCTCGAATGTGGCGAAGGCGTCAAAATTGATGTGACTGTGAGCGTACCTTGCAAAATCCCGGTAACTGGATTGAGTAATATGATGCAGAAATTCCTTCAGTCGCTGAATGTCATGTTTGTTCGAATGCAGCCTCGATGTCACCTTCTTCCAGTGCGTCGTGTCATTCCAGAGCGCCATGGTCTCTGCCTTGCCATCGAGATTGCCCGAGAAAAAATCTGAATACATGGTTCGGTTTTTACGAAAAAGGGTGTCGTCGGGCTGGGCCTGGAAATGAAACACACCGAGATCTTCGCCATTGAGCACCACGCGGACAAATTCATACGGGGTGACCATCACACCGTTTTCGGCAGCGGTGTCGGTGACCACTTTCTGGCCCACCACAAACGGAGTGACCTGATTAATCAGATTGAAGACCTGATGCCCTCGATACGGTTTATCGTCAATGACTCTGATTTTCATCGTTTTCTTGCGGGAAAGGTAGTGCCAGTGTCGACTGCCGCGCAACCGGAGTTCCACTTTGTAGGTTTTGTTTTCTGATTTCGCAAACAGTTTGGCCGGGACGTACGGCCTGTCCTCGGACTTGCCGGCCCCGCCATAAAGATCAATCATACTGCCATGGCCCACTTCGAGAATCAGCGTCTCAATCTTTGACTTGTCCACATCCCCCTGTGACATAATCCATCGCAAATCCCGATGAAGAATGTCGTACAAATGAATGTGAAAAAACTCCAGATTCCCTGGCGCCTTTTCGTCCACTGCCATCTCGTAGCTATGCAGCTTAAGTATGGCGCTGCTGGAATACCAGATACACAAAAATATCCCTGGAAGGGCCAAAATCACGGCGGACATCAGCCGAATGCGAATTAGTCGTTTCCATATAAAGTGCATACAAACGTTCCTTCCCCCCCGCGAAGTCTCCCGCGATTATCTCAGTTCGCAAACGCCAGCTGTATAAACAGATTTTTGTAACCGGAAAAGCTGCCCGGCCATTCCCCGGGCCAGAATCCCGCAAGCGGGGCCTCGTCAATATCCGCTTCCACCCCTGTTGTTCGTACCAGCTGCCCATGAATCATAAGTCGTACATTATCTCCAAAATGAACATTCACACCAGGTGTCAGTTGCATCATGCGCACACGCCAGGTCCAGTCCCTGTCTTCGATATATAACATCTCTGCAAACAGAGCGGGTTCAACGGCCATTGCGCCACCGAAAAAGGGAAATTTATAACTCAACAGCCCCGTCACACTCCACAGATACGGTGCATCCTTAAACCACCAGTTCTCACCCAGCATGGTTTCAAGGGATGCTTCAAAATCACCCAATTTCAGTCCAGTATCCATTTCGATCAGCCACTGTTTACCGGAAAGCCAGGGATATGCGTCGGCGAACCGCGCCATTGCGTACTCCCCGTAATTGGGAATCATGGTATTGTTCAACCAGACCGGAAAATCATCATCGGTCAAATTTTCGTAGGCGTAGGGATCAAAGAATTCGCTGTAGTCATCCTCGCGAACATTGTGGATGGATGCGGCCACACCCACGTCGAGCCATTTCACCGGTTTGCTCTCCACGCGGAATGCGTAGTCCAGGCTGTTTGACCCCAGGTCCACGTTGTCAGTCCCGGCGCCGTTAAAAATGCCGGCATAGTAATCGAGCTTGATTTTTTTAATCAGCCGCCCGCTTACCATGGCGCCAATATCGCGTCCCCCGTAATGGAGAAATTCGAGCGCATACTCATTGGACTCGCCGCGGGTGATGGTGGGCAGCCGTTTGCGGGACATCAGCTCAAGCCGGCTGAACGGCTTTTTAAACTGCCCCAGCTGAATACCAAAGGCGCGGATGGGTTCCAGTCGCACATATGCGTCCCGAAGTCCATCCTTCACATCGTCCTCATCCACCAGATTTGAAAAGTCGTATTCCAGAACCGCTTCGAGGGTGCGGCCACTGCTGTAGCTAAAATTGATTCGGGCCACATCGAGTTTAAACTGATTGTGGTCCCCAGCCTGATCGGAGAATTTGTAATAGCCGAACACCCGGGCCTTTACTGTCGATTTGGATTTTTTTGCCAGTTTCCGAAAAAAACCAGGTCGGGCGTCATCGGTTTCGTCTGATGCCGTATCCGCGCGACTGAGGCTTTTCCCACTTGCCTTATCTGCACCGGCGCCATCGACGGTGGCACTGGATTTACCAGTGACTTTCACGGTCACCGCTGCGGCGCCATCGCCTGCCTCTTCACCAGTGCCGAGAGGGGTGCCACTGGGGGAGGCTACTGAAGTGGCATCAGAATCCGCCTCTGTCGCCGCGCTTATCGCCATCGTATCAGTTGTTTCGCTGGCAGCGTCAGTGCCGTTTATTTCGGTACGCTGGCCTGCGGTGGCGGGCGACTCACCTGTATCGCTGACGGTGATCGTCGTATTTCCATCGGTCACTTCATCGACCATATCCGCTTTAAGTGAGGCGTCCTGCGCTGATATTACGGCACTGAACAGCAACATGAGGTTGAATGAGAAAATGAAAATACCGATTTGCGACACGTCTGTTTTCAAAGCATCACCCTGTCCCAGAAATAAATGCAGCCCGCGCTGGCTGCGAATTCAAATTCACAATCCAACGCACAATCCTGTGGTTTATGTGAAATCAAATCAAGTGATTGCTCAATATCCGAATTGAGCGCCTGCATGCGTCTGCGATATAGTGGTCTCTCGTTGATAAAAAAGGGAATAAATTGTCACACAAACGTTGCTTTATTTAAGAAAAATCTCAAATTGCGCCCAATTAGTAATGTGACTATCGGTTTTCGTGCACAGAAAGTGCCCATTCGGCTGTTTGGCAATAAATACAAGGTAGAAGACATTCAGGCCGCATCTATCAGTGATGTCAGGGCGCTGTGCAGATCCGCATACTGGAAAACATAGCCACTCTCAAGCAAGCCCCGGGGCTGCGCCCGCTGACTGTCGAGCATAACCCTTGAGGCTTCACCAAAAATGATGTTAAGCACCATTTGCGGCACTGGAGCGAGGGTGGGGCGATTGAGCACGTTTCCAAGGGTTTCGGTAAACTTCCGATTGGTTACCGGATTGGGCGCCACCAGATTGAAAATTCCGCGGATTTCTGACGATTCGGCCATTGTGACCAGCGCCCGAGTCACATCATCCATATGAATCCACGGCATCCACTGATGACCGCTGCCCAGTCGGCCCCCCATCCCCAGTCTGAATACCGGCAGCATTTTTTCCAGCGCACCGCCAGCCCCCAGCACCACACCAAGCCGGGCAATCACCACACGCGCCCCCTTTTCCTCGGCTTTTTGTGCATCGGCCTCCCAGGCTCGGCACAGATCAGAGAGAAATCCGTTACCGCATGGGGCAGACTCGTCAAGAACCGTAGCCCCGCAATCACCATAGTACCCCGTGGCTGAAATATTCACCAGGGTTTGCCCGGCACGCATATGTGTGAGCAGATTTCGCGTCGTATACACCCGGCTCTTCCACATTCGACTGCGTTTATAGTCACTCCATCGCTGCAAAATGGATTCACCGGCCAGATTCACTATCACATCGGCGGTCTCCACGTGCTGTTGCCAGTCCCCAGGCATCATTGTGTTTGCACGGACGTAGGTAACCCCGTCCAGTGCACCGAGCCGAAATTCCTTTTGCCTGCCAAGGGCGATAATATCGCGACGCACCGTTATAAGATGGCGGCAAAGGGCGGTGCCGACAAACCCCGTTGCGCCTGTTATCAGGTATCTCATGTGTCAAAATGTAAGTCCCCTTTGAAACTTGTCGAGTAAAGCAAAAAAATAGCCATAAATACAGGCACTTACCCTTTCGCCCCGCCAGTTTACCCAAAACCCCTGTGTTGCATTCCCCCTTCGGGATTACGGGGGCAAATTTCTTTCATATCATTCCCGCGTCACTCCCCCGCGTCACTCCACTGAACTCCGGCAACCGCCATGAAGCACGTTAATGGCTGGCCTGCATGGAAGAAACCGGGGGAGTGGGGGGCGGGAACGGGTTGTTCGAGTTCAATTCGCGAACAGTGCGCCGCATCGACAAATTCCCCTTTTAACGCATGTTGGCTGGACCGTTATTCATATTTTCACGCTGGGGAAAAATGACCCTGCCATTTACCGTTTGCCTGTTTCGATGCAATTGAATACACTCGCCCAATGAACCAGCTTGGCCCCACAATAAAAGAAGCAGATGCCGCCTACAATCGTGGGGACTTTCCCACAGCGCGCAAGCTTGCCCAGACCGTACTTAAAGACGAGTCATTGGACCCAACGGAGGACCCAACGGAGGACCCAACGGATGTGGCCGTCGCCAGGCAGATACTGAAGGCCATCGACTTTGACCCGATTGCGGCGGTGGGATTCGGCGTGACCCTGTTTTTACTGGTGTTCATCAGTATCAAATTCCTTGTGTAAGAACCGCTTTGATTACCGTTAAAAACACATTCGCAAAGGATGGCCCGCTGGCAAAAAAACTGGGTCGCTACGAAAAACGCGACTCCCAGATTCGACTGGCCAACGCGGTGGAGCGGGTTATGGAAATGGGGGGCGTGCTGCTCGGCGAGGCGGGCACCGGCACCGGTAAGACGCTGGCATACCTGGTACCGGCCATTCTCAACGGCAATCGGGTCGTGGTCTCCACGGGCACCCGCAATCTGCAGGAACAGATTTTTTTCAGGGATTTGGAATTTTTGATGGATGCTTTGGGGTTGACCATTCGAACGGCGTATTTAAAAGGCCAGGAAAACTACCTTTGCAAAACCAGGCTGAACACGTTTGTGCATTCCCCCAAAAGCCTGTCCTATGCCTCAAAAGACGTGGCGAAACTGACCCGCTGGGCCAATCTCTCCGACACCGGTGACCGAATGGAACTGGATGAGATGTCCGATGATGACCCTATCTGGCGGGAAGTCAACTCCACCCGTGAGACGCGCATTGGCGCACGGTGCCCATTTTTCGATGAATGCTTTGTCACCCGCGCCAGACGTGAGGCGATGGTGGCAGACCTCGTGGTGGTGAATCATCACCTCTATTTCGCGGATCTCGCCACCCGCATGCAGGGCGGTGCCATTCTACCCAGTCATGAAACGGTTATTTTTGACGAAGCGCATCTGATTGAAGATATTGCCACCGAATTTTTCAGCACCAAAGTTTCATCCCTTCGAACCGAGCGGGCCATCAGCGATGCGCTGGCCGCTGTTGGGGCTGCGGCGCTTCGCGACGACCCTTACGCCAATGACCGAGCGCGCCTTGGCAAACAGGCCATTGATTTGGCTGCCACTCTCTTTGACCTGTTTCGAGGCCCCCTTGGCCGCGCCAATCTGGAAAGCGACCGCATCGATGCCGCTCATCGCCAGTACTACCACAGACTGGACAGCGCCCTCGAAGCGTTTGAAATGACCCTCAAGACCCTGGAGGGCTGTGAGGAATCCGTAGATCACTGCGCCCATCGCATTGGCGCCATTCGCAATGACCTCGGGGAAATTCTGGAGCACAACGACCATCGCTTTGTGTACTGGGCCGATACCAGACGGCGCTCGGTCATTCTTGGCGCCTCGCCCATTGAAGTGGCCGATTATTTTCGAAACGAAGTGCTGTTTAAACGGGAGACCGTCATTTTCTGCAGCGCCACGTTGTCAACGGAGGGCGATTTCGAATTTTTCAAGTCCAGGCTGGGGATTGACGTCGAAACTGAAGAACTGCTGCTGGACGCACCGTTCAACTATCCCAAACAGGCCAGACTGTACATTCCCAATCACCGTATTGACCCCCGCGACGAACGATTCACAGCCAACGCGTGCCACGAAATTAAGCAGCTGATTTCCCTGACCGATGGCGGCGCATTCATTCTGTGTACATCCTTTAAAAACATGAACGCCATTTACGCCGATATTTCGGAGTCGTGGCACGGTCCGGTTCTAAAACAGGGAGACGCCCCAAAATTTTCGCTGATAGAGCAGTTTATCAGTGACCCCAGTTCCGTGCTGGTCGCCACCACCAGTTTCTGGCAGGGAGTGGACATACCCGGGCACCATTTGCGACTGGTCATCATCGACAAATTACCGTTTTCCTCCCCATCTGACCCTGTGGTGTCGGCCCGTGTCGCCCATCTCACGGAACAGAATCGCAACGCCTTTATGGAATACCAGGTGCCTCAGGCCGCCATCACACTTAAGCAGGGGTTTGGGCGTCTTATACGCACCGCTGCCGATCGCGGTATTGTGGCCATTCTCGATAGTCGACTGCACACCAAACGCTATGCGCAGTCGTTCATCCGCTCCCTGCCCAATGCGCCGGTAATTGAGCAGTTTGCGCAACTGAAGCAGTGGTGGGTATCCAATGTTTGAACCGCAATTGATGTCACACATACACATTTGTTTTCCAGGAATCCCAACGTGCCGCGCAACGCGACAGCGAGCGGCAACCCCCACAGCAATGGTGATACATGATTAGTCCGGCCGTTTTGGTTAAACAATATATGTCGTTTCGAAATCAGCGAAAAAACCTGATGCGGGTTCGGGGAAATCCCGAGGTGGTGCTTCATGTGGGACAACCTAAAACTGGCACATCCGTCATACAGAGATTCTGCGTAGGCAATCGCAGGTTTCTGGAGCGACACGGTTATTTTTATCCGCCTCATCCTATCGACAAAAACGGGGTATCCGCCGGTCATGGCGCCATTTATCGCGGCCTGCACAAGGGAGCCCCCGACCCCAGGGAAATTTTCCTGAATCATCTGAAGGAGGCCAAATCACACAACTGCAAGCTGCTGCTCTCCTCAGAGCTGTTTTGGAATACCCTTGACACACTGGTGCCTCTACTCAGGGATTTTGATTTTGCCATTGTTGCCCTTTTCCGTCACCCGACCGACCGCACGGTGTCAAGTTACAATCAGGCGGTGAAACGCAGCTTCTACACAAAGAATTTTCAGTCTTTTTTAAGCTATCTGGAAACGCAGGGCCTGAATCAGCATATTCTGCTTGAAAACTGGATCAACACAGTTGGCGCCGAGCGCATTATCGCCAACCCATATCAGAAGTCACTGCTTTTGCAGACGGGCATGGCAGCGGCATTTTTAAATATTCTGAATATCAGGCCGCCAGCCAGTCTGTTCAAACACCGCAGCGACGTTTTAAACAGCAGTTATTTGCCGGAATATCTTGAATTAAAGCGTATGCTGAATCTGATTCTCGACAAAAACGACAAAGGCACAAACCTCAAAATCGACTGGATTCTGCAGAAGGCATCAGACCGTTACAACACCTGTCATGTCAAAAATCAGGAAAAACAGATTTTTAAAATCGATGCCGACAGTTACAGAAAGCTGGACGCCGAATCCACGGCCTTTGCCGCCCAGCTCTCCAGACTCATGACGCGGATGCCAGAGTCGGAAGTGGTCTTCGAACAGGGAGAACAGGTTCAGACGACCAATCTGGCGCAGCGGGTGCAGGCACTCGACTTCAGCGAAGTTACACCGCTTATCCGCCAACGCATTGCACTGGCACAAAACCGTTCGCATTTGCCACCGGACGAACGCGCACAACTAATCCTGCTTGATAAGCTGTTTCCAGAATAGTGGGTTACCCAGACGGCAGGCAGTCCCGATAGATTCAGCAAGTATTTTTCGCGCCCGCCAATATTGTCGCTGCCGGTCGACCCGAATGTCGAATTGGGTCTGTCAATTCCACTGCATAGAATTTAACGCGCTGAAATTTCACGGTATTTAGTCAGAAATCCGCGTTGGCACGGCCAATGCTCTATCCCCATGTGGATATGCAACGGGCACCATTGCCAGGGAGAGACATCATGAAACGCATTTTTTTAACACGCATTGTGATGCTGCAGCTTTTTAACATCGGGCTACTGCTGCCTGGATTTTCGCTGGCGCAGGAGGTCACGGAAGACAAGTCGCCGCACGCCGCAACAGTCCAGACGCAGGAGCAGACGCAGACAAAGGCGCAGGAAAAAAATCAGGTCAAATCTCGGACCCAAACGCGACAGCAGGAAAAGGTCCGCAAGCAACCCGGAACCAAGGACCGAACGCAGAAAAAACAGCAGGACAAAACACAAAATAAAACGCAAAAAAAAGACATGACACGGGAACAGGTGCAAATCAGACAGCAGGACAAGGCACAAAACAAAACGCAAAAAAAAGACATGACACGGGAACAGGTGCAAACCAAACAGCAGGACAAGGCACAAAA
>JAFGWT010000496.1 GCA_016937015.1 Deltaproteobacteria bacterium
ATGCGGTCGCCATAGCGGTGCTCGCGGGAAGCCTATTGTTACCACAGGAGAGCATTGCGTCGCTGCTGACGGGAATGCCCGGCATCTTCGGGACGATTCCCCAGCGTCCATTCCTGTTTGTCATGCTGCTGACCTTGCCGCTCAGCGCAATTTGGTTCCTCGCCTGGCGCAAAAGGGCCGGCGAGGTTTCGGTTCGCCCAGGGCTATTCATTCTTCCGGTTCTGTTTCTCCTTATGACGTGCGGCGCTTCCGTCATCGGTTTTCAAAAGGGCGGCGGATTCGAGCGCATATTTGGTGCCGGACTCTTCGAGGGCAATCAGACGGTCCGCATCACGCAGCAATCCGAACATTTTTCGCCTTGATTCCACTAAATGAATGCTTTTTACTCATCGATCTTATCCATTGTGCTGTATCCCGATTGGCAATCCGAGGCCGTCTGATTCACCAGATGATCTCTGGAAAAAATTTGTGCGCGCAAATTGGCAGAGTATGTCGTCCGTTTCCCAGCGTGTGCTTGATGCAGGCTTATCCACGCTTGCCCTTGTGTTGCCGAGGCTATACCTTCAACGGGCGCTTAAGTATCAAAATTTACCGGAAAATCGGCATGTCCGGCTGCAGGTGTCCTATCTATTTTTGTTGAAAACAGTTGCTGTATGAACAAACTCACACTCAATTTATCAAACGACCGCCCATTCCCGCCCATTCCCGCTGAGAGTAATTATTTGTAAGTAATTATTTCAGTAATTATTTCATTTAAAAATTAGGAATTATTGCAACAAAATGCAAAAGCGGCCGAACAGGGGTAAACCTCTTTTGAAAGGAGCCCCGATTATGGGTATGCACCCCCGATGGATTCAGGCCGATAAAGTTTATGCGCAAACGCAGCGCACTGTGGACAGACAGTTTCTATTCAAGCCGGATCCCTTTGTCCGCAACTGCATCGGCGCCTCCGCTGTGCGGGCGCAACAAAAGCATCCGGTGAAAATTTTCTGGCTCGAATACAATATTAATCATGAACAAAACGGCATTGCCCCTCTTTCGGATTCCTTTGAAGATCTCAACCATCTTGTCCTGTTCAAGCAAACCTTTCACAGAATTCTCGCCCGTGAACTGAATAAATATTACGACCGTGAAGGCGCCTTGTTTTCCACGCCTCCCAGAACGGTTCCGTGTCTGGACAATCCCAGTCTGGAGCAGCAATTCTTCTACGCCATGACCAATCCGGTAAAAGATGGTCTGGTGGATAGGATCTCACACTGGAAAGGGTTTTCGTCGTATCCCCAGCTGGCCCATGGAAAGGACGAAGTCTTCACCTGGATTAATCGAACCGCATGGCATCGGGCGCAAAAGAAAAAGCCTTTGCAAACTTACGCACAATCAGGGCGCATTGAATACACGCCGCTGCCATCTCTTGCCCACATGAAACCAGGGCAACGTGAAACTTATATTCGTCGGGAAGTGCGCATCATCGAGCAGCATTGCCGCATCGAACGAGAGAAAACCAATCAGAAGCCAATGTCGGCGAATAAACTCAATAAGATAGATCCTCGGACCTTTAGCCCAGATAAAAGATAAAAGCTATTTCGTTTCTACCATCCATTCAGCATAATTGCCGATTTTGTCGATGTTTGAGTTCATGCCCCGAAAAATAGCATTTATCCCAAGACAAATGTATCAAAAATTGTTTTGGACATCCTGAGCAGTCCATCGAACAACTGCTCAAATTGCTTGATGTGTTCGATGCGATGAATGCCCAGGTTTTTTCAGCCGGATTTTCGTCGAAAATAGCAGAAATAAAAGAAGAAATCGATTTGGAATTCTTAAAGGAGGAATTGCTTCAGTCGGCAGAACAGTCTCTTGACGGGTTATCCCATATTGCCAGGGTCGTTCTGGCCATGAAAGAATTCTCCCACCCTGGTGAGAAAGACAAAAAATCGCTTTCAGACATCAATCATGCGCTGGACACGTGTATAACCATTTCAAAAAGCGAGTGGAAAATGGTTGCCGATGTCACAACAGATTTTGACAAATCGCTGCCATCTCTGATGTGCTATATCAGTGAGCTCAATCAGGTGTTTATTAACATAATTGTAAACGCGGCCCACGCGCTTGAAGGGCGGGCCGAAAAAGGCACGATTCATATCAAAACGTTCGTAAAAGATGAACTTGTCTGCATTTCCATTTCCGACAACGGCACGGGGATTCCCGAGGAAACGAAACTGCGTATTTTCGATCCATTTTTTACCACCAAAGAAGTCGGGAAAGGAACCGGTCAGGGACTTTCGGTCGCCCATTCGGTGGTGGTGGATAAACATGGTGGGCATATTCATGTAAGCAGTGAAGAGGGAAAAGGGACCACATTCACTATCGGCATTCCGCAACACATCCAAAGCAGTCAATAGTCCCAAATACCCGACCAAGTCCCCGACCGCCTGATTCTGTGACACACGCACGGGCAATCGCAAAGTCGACGCCTCCCCAAACTGCCCTAAACCAAAAAGCTGAGAGCGCAATTCGCTCATCCATTTCTGGTATTGCCAAAGAATTATTTACATGACAAAAAGTAAATCAACATTCACGCAACAACTTCTAAACACGATACAACAGCGAGGACATCGTCATGACCCACACCGACGATCTGACGACCAAAGCCGTCACCGCGCCCGGCGCAGAGGAACCATCGGCGCCGTCCCACTACGTGGGCATTGGCGCTTCGGCCGGCGGTCTGGAAGCCATCGAACGTTTTTTTAAAAACATCCCACCGGACTGCAACCTTGGGTTCATTGTCGTGCAGCATCTGTCGCCGGATTACAAAAGCCTGATGGTGGAGCTGCTCTCAAAAAAAACCCCACTTAGGGTTGTACGCGCCGAAGAAGGAATGCGGGTCGAAGCCAATTGCGTGTACCTGATTCCACCCAAGCACAACATGACCATTTTTCACGGCAAACTGCTGCTTAAAGAATACTCCCATCACACTGGCATTAACCTGCCCATTGACATTTTTCTTCGCTCCCTTGCTGACGATCAGGCTGAGCGCGCGGTGGCCGTTGTGTTGTCGGGCACCGGAAGCGACGGTACCCGGGGCGTGCGCGCCATCAAGGAACATAACGGAATGGTTATGGTGCAGTCTGAACAGAGCGCCAAATTCGACGGCATGCCCAAGGCGGCCATCAGCACCGGCGTCGCCGATTTCGTAGAGTCCCCCGATGAACTGGCCATAAGACTGCTGCACTGGGCGACGCAGCCCGGAAAGCCGATGACGCCTGACGATGGCGCAATCTTATCAAATGAAGACAATCTGACACGGATTTTTGCCATGCTGCGCGAGCGGGTGGATGTTGATTTTACCTATTATAAACCCACAACCATCATTCGACGGCTGGAGCGTCGGATGACCATTTGTCACGTGAGCACCATTGACGACTATATAAATATTCTCTATCGCACACCTTCCGAGATAATGACGCTGTATAAGGAATTGCTTATTGGGGTAACCTCTTTTTTTAGAGATCCTGAAGTAATGGAAACCCTTCGAAAAGATTATTTGCCTGCCATTTTATCGCTACCCAAAAATCAGGAGATTAGATTGTGGGTGGCCGGCTGCTCCACCGGCGAAGAGGCATACACCCTTGCCATATTGATTCGAGAAGCCATGGAAGCGCTAAAAGTCAGTCACGACATTAAAATTTTCGCAACGGACATTGACAAGGATGCGCTGGTTAAAGCCGGCGTCGGCGCGTATCCCGAAAGTATCACCGCTGATCTCACTCCCCAGCTTCTGACCAAATATTTTACAAAGAATGGCGACATGTACCAAATCGCACGCAACATCCGATCGATGGTCGTTTTTGCGCGGCACAATCTCATTAAGGATCCGCCGTTCACAAATATTTCACTGGTAAGCTGCCGCAACCTGCTTATTTACCTGCAACCCACAATGCAGCATCGCGCCATTCAAATGTTCAACTACGCGCTTCGCCCGGGGGGCATCCTGATGCTGGGACTGAGCGAAACCATTGGCGACAACGATTCGTTTTTCAAAGGACTTGCACCAAAACTGAAAATATACGAATCAAATGGCAAGCATGGCCCTGGCCCTCATGCGTTGATGCAGGAGGTCGGAAAAGGCGCTTTGGCAGCCAATCTGTCTGAACGCAATAACTATTTTTCCGCCAGGCGCCCAAACCCATTTAGCGACGAGGAAAAAATCGCAACCCGCCTGCTCGATACCCTTGCGGAACGCGACATTTCTCCTCTTGCCGTTGTCAACGCCCAAATGGAGATGGTCTATGCCATTGGCACGCTAAGTCCGTACCTCCAGATTCCTGTTGGCAAAACAGTTTTCGATATTGGAAAAATGGCCGCGAAGGAGCTGAACGTTCCCATTACCACTGGGATTCAAAAAGTGTTTCGCACCAATGAGGCGTTGAACTATACCAACATCCACCTCTCTTTAAACGGAGAGAGCCAAACCGTTTCTGTTCAGGTGTTTCCGCTCAAGGGGCGGACAAATCAGGAGCCGCTTGCCGCTGTGCAAATCAGTTCATCAGCGACCGATAACACGACGCAGAAAGCCGAGACAAGGATTTTCGATGTATCGGAACAGACTCAGCAGCGTATTCGCGATCTGGAATCGGAGCTCCAGTTTTCAAAGGAAAACCTGCAGGCCACCATCGAAGAGCTCGAAACTTCAAACGAGGAGCTGTAGGCCACCAATGAAGAGCTTCTCGCCAGCAATGAGGAACTCCAGTCCACAAACGAAGAGCTGCAATCCACAAACGAAGAGCTGTATACGGTGAATGCGGAATATCAGAATAAAATCACCGAACTAACCGAAGTGAACAACGACGTGGACAATCTGCTGACCAGCTCCGGCATTGGCAAACTGCTGCTCGACGAAAACCTCGAGATTCGAAAATTTTCACCAGAAATCACCAGGATTTTCCGGCTGCTCGATACCGACGTGGGCCGCCCAATCGCTCACCTGACGCATCATCTTGTTGACACAGATCCTGTGGAGACATTCAAACAGGTTCGAGACTCCGACACCTCGGCAGAGCTGTTGGTAAAAACCAGGGACGAAAAAAAATATCTGATGCGAGTGTTGCCATTTCGCATTGGCCCCAAAATATATTCCGGAATTTTGGCGTCGTTTGTTGATGTGTCTGAACTGTATCAGATCAGGGCGGACATCGTGGACGTCCGGGCACAGGCCAAAACAGCCGATGAACGTCAGGAAGCACGGTACCGTCATCTGTTTGATACAATGGATCAGGGGGTCGTTTATCAAAATGCAACAGGTGAAATCATCGAGGTCAACTGCGCCGCATTGACAATACTGGGCGTAAGCGAAAATCAGATTAAGGGCCTAACCTCCATGGACGAACGCTGGCGAACGATTTATCCCGACGGCTCTCCCCTTAAAGGCGAAGATCATCCCGCAATGGTCAGTCTGCGGACCAACAAACCAATAAAGGATTTTGTAATGGGCGTTTTTAATCCCAAGCGGGAACAGCTTCGTTGGCTTCGTGTGGCTGCCACGCCTTTCTCAAGAGGCGACGAAGAAAAGGCGTTTGAAGTGTACACTGTCTTTTCAGATATCACCGATACATTCCAACCGCCGGCAAGCGTCTGACAAAAAATACATAAATGTAACTTTTGAACACAGCCAGTTCAGTTTTTTGCTTTTTTCTTTATAAAAGGCGCTAATTTTTTTTATCCATCGACCGATATACCCGTAAGCAAGGCCAAATCACCTTGGAGACTGACGGTATGGACACAATGGATACACAACGTTCCTCGATTCTGAGAGATAAAGTAAAACGACTGCTATCCACTTCGGATGCATCTGCAACCACGCCCCTTTCCGAAAACGAGATGCAAAATCTTGTAGCCGAACTGCAAACATATCAGATGGAGCTCGAAATTCAGAATGATGAGCTGCGCATCACCCAGCACGCACTGAATGAATCCCGCGCACGGTATCAGAAGCTGTTCGAAAACGCGCCCACCGGCTACATTGTTCTCGACAGCGCCGGCATGATACGCGACGCCAATCTCCGCATGACGGAATATCTCGCGCTGTCACTTCCTCGCATTACCAACAGGCCGTTCGCGGAATTTCTCACCGAAGAAGACGAGCACATTTTTCGCGGGCGGTACCGTTCCTTTTTTTCAAACCCCAAAAAGAAAATGATGACCCTGGAATTGAAACCGTCGAAAAGCACCACCCGGTATATTCGCATCGAGGCATCGCACCCATTGGGAAACAGCATGAATTCGCATGATGAGCCTGATTTGCTGGTGGCCGTGATAGACATCAGTGAATCCAAAAATGCGCAGCAGCAGTTGCTGGAGCGGGAAGCCCAGCTGCGACAGGCCGAAAAAATGGAGGCCATCGGGCATCTGGCTGGAGGAATCGCCCACGACTTCAACAACATCCTCGCAGCCATCCTCGGATTCGCCGACCTTTCCAAAGATTGCGCCAGAGACAATGCCGAAGTATTCGAGTACATGGATCAAATTATATCCGCCTCCAACCGCGCCAGGGATTTGGTGAGACAGATTCTTACTTTCGGGCGGCCTCAAAAAGGGACGCGTCAACCTATCTACCTGACAAACGTCATTCGCGAAACAGTGACGTTGCTGCGGGCGGCCACACCGCCATCCATTGCGTTTGAAACATCTTTGAACGAAGGGAAGCTGGCGACCAACGCCGACGTAACCGCTGTCCATGAAATACTTATGAACATGGGTTCCAATGCCGTTCATGCAATGGGGGACAAAGGGACTCTCAAAATTTCACTGTCCGACGTTTCACCTGTACGTTCTTTTCACGGTCGCCTTGGAGAGAGTCCTCATGGAAATTATTCGCTGCTGACAATTTCGGATGATGGTGACGGGATGAGTGAGGAAACCCTCTGCCATATCTTTGATCCCTATTTCACCACACGTAAACACGGCACTGGATCCGGCATGGGCCTGGCGGTGGTATTCGGTTTATTGCGACAACACGATGGCAATATTCTGGTGCACTCAACCCCAGGCATTGGAACCACCTTCGAAATTTACCTACCCAAAAGCGAACGCAAAAGTTCAGCGCTGCCTGCACATCCTCTGGAGACTTCGGTCGGCGGCACCGAGCGATTGCTTTTGGTTGACGACGAAGAAATGTTAACTGTAATTGGCAAGCGAATGCTCGAAGGGTTTGGCTATAAAGTTGACTGTTTCAACAACCCCGAAGAGGCACTGGCGGCTTTTAAAAAATCGCCGCAAAACTACGATTTACTTCTTACCGATCATTCCATGCCCAAACTCACCGGTTTGGAACTCGCGCAAAAGGTCACTGAAATTCACCCCATCCCCATTATTCTGTGCTCCGGATATGCACAGGCTGCCTCAAGGGCGGATATTGAAAAGGCAGGCATTTGCGACATATGCACCAAACCCCTCGGCAAGGAAAAACTGATCCAAAAAGTCAGGCGCGTTCTCGACAAAAACGCTGCTTCCATTCCCAAAGCGTAATAGGTAGCTTCTTAAAAACGTACTGGCAAAGTTGTCCCGGATCGTCATTGCCGCGAAGGGGCGTAGCGCCCTTTATCTCGCTTTATCCGCTCTCTCTGCCGTGCCCTGAGAGGAGCACAAAATGGCCATCAGCGCAGTTCGAACTGTTTGCAGAAGATAATGTGTGAGGGATTGTTTTTCACCGTGTACGTGGCGAGCAGGTGCATGTGGTTGGGGTATTCGTGGAGGCACTGGTCTCGCAGCTCGTCAAAATACATGCAGTGCTCACATGTGAAATGAAAGTTGTATTCGTCTTTTTGCGCAATGAATCGCGATGTGAATGG
>JAFGWT010000051.1 GCA_016937015.1 Deltaproteobacteria bacterium
CGGTTTTTACTGGCGAACGGACGCATTGACCAGGGGATGATGGAGTTTCGGCTTGCTGCGGACCGGGATGTCCGCTATGTCGAGTATGGTGCGATGATCCTTGCCCGCCGGGTGGCGGATGTAAAGATGCTGATGTCCTGGCCGATTCATCCTGAACAGAAAAGTCTCTATTTTGACGCCCTGTCCCGCCATTTGGCCCGCATTGGCAGGAACGATGACGCCGCGACGCTGGATGCACGCAATGCAGCGCTGCCTCATCCCGCTCCGGACGCCCTGTTGCGGCAGGCGAACCGCCTGGCCTTTGTGGATACCGCACAGGCAATGGCCCTTGCTGAACAGTTGAATGCAATCGAAGGACATCAAAAAGACGCATTGCTGCTCAGGGCGAAAATTCATCAGAGACGCGGTAACCGTGAAAAAGCACTGGCAGTGCTAACGACTGCCCCTAAGGATATTGCGAACACTCCTGAAGTGTTGCGGATGCTGGCGACACTGTACCTTGAGGTAAAACGGGTGGATGACGCACTGGCGACTGCGCACAGACTTTATCGGCAGGCCGTGTCAGTGGCGGACCGGGTGAGTGCCGTGTGTTTTGAAGGGGATCTGCAAATGCGGGCAGGCAGGTATCATTCCGCACTGGCGAGCTACAAACAGGCGTTGGCCATGGTGCCCTACGATACCCGCGTGATGAAAAAGATACTTGATGCCGCGCAGCGGGCGAAGGATTTCCAACTGAGCCGTGACATGCGGATGCGACTCGGGGTTTCGGAACCCTCCCCTGTAAAATGAGGGTCACTGAAAATCCGAATCCGACGTAAACATACCGGAAAGTTGAGTCAGGTTCTTTTATCGACCATAATAATACGTGTAATCGGTCGGTAACGGACTTACACTGATTCGTGGGAAAATGTTTTATGAAGGGCAGAAAGTGACGGATTGAACATGGGAAGAAACGGGAACAGTCAAACACAGAACGGCGCACTGGCAATTGCGTCGTCGAATGGCAGGCTGTCGGAACCGGAAGGGGTTGATCTTGTCGAATACCTGAAGATTTTAAAGCGGCGATGGCTGCTGATTCTGCTGCTGGTGGTTGTGTCTGCCGGCGTGGCGGCCTTTTTCAGTTTTCGAATGACCAAAATATATCGGGCCACAACCACCGTCCGAATTGAAACACAGGCACCTAAGGTCCTGGGCGATAATGTCGAGGACGTGGTCGAAATGGGGACCGGCAGTTTCTGGTCGAACGTGGAATATTACGAAACTCAGTACAGAATAATTGAAAGCAGAAAGACCGCCCTTGCCGTGGTGGCGGAATTTAAACTGAATGAGGACGCGACATTCATGCAGCGACCGGGGTCAAAGATGCCGGCGACGCCCGACGAGGCGGCAAAGAAACTGCAGTCGATGCTGACGGTGGAACCGGTGAAGGATTCGCGGCTGGTCCGGGTGCACATGGATAATCCCGACCCTCACAAGGCCCAGCTGTTTGCGGACGCCATCGCGCTGGCGTATGAACGACTCAATCTGGAAACTATGCATAGCCGCACAATTGAGGCTGTGGACTGGCTGAGCGAACGTCTCGACAATGCGAACGAGAAACTGAAGGAATCTGAAAAGGAGTTGTTCAAATATCAAAAGGACAACAATATTCTTTCGATTTCTCTTGAAGACAGACAAAATCACATCACCTCACAGATACAAACATCTGCTCAGAATCTGATTGAAGCCAGATCCCGTCGGATTGAGCTTCAGGCCCGGAAAAAAGCCATCTCCGAGGTGGCCGATGTCGAAGACCCCATGGCTATCCCAATCAGTGCGCTGAATAACAGTCCGCTAATTCAGGAACTGAAACAGGAGTATTCTCAACTGAGCCTGGAGTACGGTGAACTGTCCAGTCGGTACGGTCAGAATTTTCCTAAAATGGTGGAACTGAATGCCAAGATGAAGCGCATCAAGACCGACATTCGCCGGGAGGTGAATAACATTATCGCGGCCATCAATGCGGAGTTGCGCGAAGCAAAGCTCACCGAAGCGGGTGAGAAACAGTCGCTGGCGGATTTGGAAGAACAGGCGCAGCGTCTGGCGGATAAAAAGGCGCGATACAACGAACTCCATCGGGAGATGGTCAACAGTGAGCAGGTGTATCAGCTGCTCAACGGACGGGCGGAGGAAGCGCGGCTAACGAGATACCTTAAGGTAAATAACGTTGAGATCCTGGACCGGGCGCTGTTGCCGGAAAAGCCGATTAAGCCACGTATTCTGCTCAACCTGGCGCTCGCAGCGCTGGTAGGGTTGATTCTGGGAGTGGGATTGGCCATTTTAATTGAGCTGGCCGATCGAACCGTCAAAACGCAGGCCGATATTGAGGCTTTTGATGTGTCGTTTCTTGGGATTGTGCCAGCGATTGGCACCACGGATTCGGGGGTGGGGCTGGGGGCGGCGCGCGCGCGGAACGGGACGGATGGCGCATCGCGCGGTGGCGACAGCTTCGATACGTTTGTATTCGGTAATCCCAAATCACAGGTGGCCGAGTCCCTGCGCTCCATCCGGACAAATTTACTGTTTATGCGGGCGGACGGGGGAATTTCCAGTCTGCTGGTGACCAGTCCATCGCCACAGGAGGGCAAAACCACGGTAGCCATTAACCTGAGTATTGTCATGGCTCAGGCCGGCGCCCGGGTACTGCTGGTGGATTTGGATATGCGGCGCCCCAGGATTCACACCGCATTTAATCTGAACCGGCCCGCGCGGGGAATTTCCACCATGATTCTTGGGGAGACAACGGCTGAAGAAAGCATTGTGAAGACAGATATTTCCAACCTTGATGTGCTGGTATGCGGTCCCACCCCGCCCAATCCCTCCGAGCTGCTGCACACTGATGCGTTTAGGCGGGTATTCGCGGACGTGTCATCGAGATATGACCATGTCATTCTGGATTCGCCCCCGGTAGGCATCGTGACTGATGCGGCAATTCTGTCTAAAATGGTGGACGGAACGTTGATGGTGGTCAAATCCCAGCGCACCACCAGGGATGCGATTCGGCATGCCATTAATATTTTGAATGATATTGGGGCGCCCATTCTTGGTGCGGTGCTCAATGACCTGGACCTGACCAATCGCAAGTACGGCAACTATTTCTATCATTATTACAGCAAGTACGGCTATTACTACGAAAACGATGACGCCCGAAAGGAACGGGAGGCGTCGAAACCCCCAAAAAAGCCTAAAAAGAAATCCGCCTGAAAAGATACAGGCTGTAATTCAATCGAACAGCGACGGAAATGTTGCGTTTTGTTGCGTTTTAATGTTGCGTTTTAACTGTGCCGTTTCGGTTGCACTATTACTTCTTTTTTAATCGCGAGGAGTAATGGTGGCAAACAAGTCAGTTGGTATAGAAGATGAGCCCCATTACCAGGCTGGTGGAGTCGAGGGAGAATCTGACATAGTTGGCGGGATCGCCTGTGCCGTCATCCGCTTTTCTCTGCACAAAGCTGATTAGCGGGAATTTGGCGCCCACAAAACCGGATAGTCGGTCAGAGAAGAAATGCTCGATTTGCAGTTCGATGGGCAGGCCGATGTAGAATGCTTTGGTGCCCACTGATAACTCGCTCATTCCCGTTTCGTGCGCGTGTTCATTTGCGTAGGCGCTGTAGGGATGGAGGGCGGTGCTGTTGTCAAAGGCGAACGATGAGGAGCTGGAATCATAATAATTGCTGTCGGTTGAGTCAATGTATGAGCCATCGCTTGAGCCGCTGTTGTCCTGTTTGCCATAGAACCCGAATTCAAACCCAAAACCAAAGTTTACACGGGTGGTTTTTCCCCTGTAGACCGCAAACAGCAAGCCAATGCTGGGAGTGATGCCATATCCAAATACTTCGCTGACATCATCGTAATTCAAATCCATCTGCAACCGCGGCTGCAAGGCCACCTTGTTGGAAAGCCAAAGCCTGAGTCCAAGCGATGTACCCACCGACAACGGGGTCATGTCACTGCCGCCGGCCAAACCCACTGCAAAGCCGGCGCGACCGCCCATGTCGAGATTTTCGTTGTCGGCTTTTGGCGTATGACCTTCATTGGACGCTGTCAGGGACGCTGTCAGGTCGTTATCGCCAGAGGCCGGGGCCTCAGGTAAGGTCAGCTGAGCAGGCGGGGTTGCCGGTGCGGCAGCCGGTGCGGCAGCCGGTGCGGGAGCCGGTGCGGGTGAAGCGGCAATTGGCGCTGCGGGCACTGTGGTCATGGGGGCAGGTGCCGGCGTTGGCGCGGGTGTTGTCACTGCAACCGGGGCTGGCGGTGGTGGTGGCGCAATGGCACTGCCCGACGCCTGTCCC
>JAFGWT010000497.1 GCA_016937015.1 Deltaproteobacteria bacterium
CAAAATCCGTCGTCCCCGCGTAGGCGGGGACCCAGTAAATGCACAGTCTGGATTCCCAATCAAGTTGGGAATGACGGCACTGATAAATCTGCTATGCACTTTTGCGACACCCTCTTTCGCGGAATTGACGGTGTCCTGGCTTTTGATCGTGGAACGTATTGGTGCATCTTCAATGCGTTATTGTTTAAAAGCGCCTGCCTCCAATTGTTGTTTGGCCATGTCCACCAGGCGCCAGTATGGCGGGAAATAGTTGTGACTGGCCTTAAACGCTTTTGCCTTTTCGAGGACGGCGTCCCTGACAGCCAGATGTTTTGCCCGAAACGCCCTGTTTCTCAGCGCGGCCGTCGCAGACATGCCTTCGGGCACTGGACCGGCCTTCCCCCACTTATTTAACAGCACACTGTAAAGCTTGAGCGCGCGGGCAACAGGCAGCATCCACCTGTTGTAGGGGAGCGATTCACCGGCATTCCCACTGTCAATCATCGCATCCACCACCGCGTTGTCCACTGAATCGAACAGGAGTCCCGATTTCGAGCGCCACTCGTGCACGGGTGCCAGTTTCAGATCGTATTCCAGATCCGACGGCGCCTCAGTGACAAAGTATCGCACACCAAAATCACGCATCCAGCGCACCACCACCGGGTTTGAAATATGGGACAGTGCCGTCCACAGACGCACACCCATTTGGGCGTAGGCCGCCGACGCCACCTCGGAGCAAAAAAGCGCATCACTGTTGTGGTAATCCATCTCAAAGTCATAGGCGGTATGGCCCTGCATCGCCCGACGTAACGCCAGCGTTGCCGCATCGTGAGGCAAACCGGGATTATTTTTAATTTCCGGCAAATCATCCCGCAGCCGCAATACCAGAATTCGAAACTTTTTATCGCGCAGATAGCCTTCCACGTCAGTCACCGCCACACCGATTTCGATATGCGCCTCGATAATCGACACCTTTTTCTGAGCACTCACATGCACCAGCGCCACGTGGGAAAAATTTCCTGGATAGTCATTGCCCCGCGCGATAAACGCAGAGGTGGGGGCCGTTCCGCGCGACAGCAGCAAATCGCCTGATTGAATGGTTACCCCGTGGACTGTGGCCGACGGCACCTTATGTTGCGGCGCGTTGGGACTATCCGCAATATCCGGATAAATCCCCGATACCAACATCGCCTGCTCAAACGCGATTCGCGAGCCGTATAGCAGTCTGTACATCGTCTCACGTTCCCCAAAATGCTGACCGTCCCACTCCCGAAATCGTGTTCTGACTGCATTGCGAATGGACCAGAATGACTGCCCATGCGCTGTCATTGCCTTTGGACACGCCCCATTTTCACTGCCGCATCATAAAATGCCCGTTCCATTCGCACGACTGAATCACTGCGGTAAGCCAGCTTCGCGCTGTTTAACCCGTCCAGTTGCTGCCTGATGTCATCCAGCAGGGCCGCAACTTCCGGCACACTATGCCCACACCCCTGCTGACGTTGCTGGACAAACCGCTTTTCAAGGGTGGCCCAGTACGCATTCTGATTCCACGCAAAAGCCTCCCCCTGCCCTGCCACTTTCACAGAGGGTATCCCGTCCGGAATCATTGCCAGCAGGTAAACGCCAACGACAATACCAACAATTGCAGAAGTAACGATTACCCGCTTATGACGCATACAGGCCTCTGTGCCCCATAGTCATCGAGTCCCTTTTGCCCTTGCAGTTACCATGACTGTTTTTTTACCGGGATTTGGCGATTTCAGAAGCGAACGGTTCAACGGACTGGCAGGGCTGCCAGCCACTCATTCCCGCTGTCCATACATATGTTTCAGCGCCAACGGAACCGCTGTGGATGAACTCAATGACTTCGCTCGCTGTAAACGGCCCCAGGGTGTTGCCATTCACCGCAACGCTCCATATTTTGGCTTCAGCTTCAGCCGATGGCGCAATCGGCGCCGGAACAGAAGCGGGTTGTGGAGCGGCTGCGACCGAACTGGCGGGCGGCGATGTCACCGCTGCAGGCGCAGACGACGTTGCCACCACCGGCGTCGCAGCAACAGACGCGGCAGGGGCTTGAGCGGGCTGAGCAACGGGCTCCGGCTGAACCGGCGCTGGGGCAGCAGCGACTGCCGCCGGCATGGGAGCGGGTACCGGAGACGTCAACGCGGGCACCAGGGCCGGATTCACCACAGTACCCGGTTCGGGGACCACGCCGCTTTGAGCGATCTCTTCAGCCAGTTGCGCCGATGCCTGACGAATCGCAGCGACAACCGTTTTGGCACCGGTCACATCATGGACAATGCCAATCCCCATGGCTGGCGCCCACATGAACAATGGAATGGAGAGAATCATTGTGGGAAAAAACCATGCGGCGTGTTTGCCAGGGATTTTCATTTTGCTCTTCCCACTGCCGGAAAAATGCTGCGTTTCAAGTGCCGCAACAGTCTCCTTGCCACCAAAAATGGGGTAAACCGTAAGTGTATTCACTGCAATGGCATCCCCGGTATAGGTCGCGTCAACAATATTCACAGTTACGCTGCGGTAATATTTCTGAAGCGCCCGTGTCAACTCAGACTGGATCACCGGCCCAATATCCATGGCGGCGAAGGCCATTTTGACGTTGGATTTCGGCCCGGTTTCAGCATTCCATGCCGCGCGCAGTTCTGATTTGGGATCCTGTCCGGCAATCGGTTTCATGGGACACGACCCGGTTTTATGTCCGGCAGATTTATCTTCATTTGAAGGGGCAAGCACGATGCATCCCATATTCCTCGGGACGACAACGTTCACCACAATGGCGTCCTGCATATTCCTTTCGGGGTCAGCCGACTGCACAGTGCCGGATTCCTGTTCCATTTTGTTCAGATTCTGCTGGCCCTCCACCATGTTCCATTGCCTCACCGTCGGTCCGCATCCCAACATCAGAAAAAGCATCATCATCGCCATTCCGGCTTTTGTCCAGTCAGTCATCGTTCGCTCCCATTTTGTTCCCACTAATGTATGTGGTGTAAAAACATTCATGGCAAAAACGCCTTTCGCCGCAACAGGCAACATGCACTACAGACAATCCTCATACCATTCGGTTAAATCCCAGTCCTTAACCAGAGTTGAAAATCCACGCAGAGATGTATCACCGCAGATGTCATTTGCCAAAGCAGCACCGTCCTTCACGTCGTCAACATACTCCACATGAAACACCGCTTTGCCCGCAGCCACAAAAGGGGCGTACTTATCACATTCGTCATAGGCATGGCATTCTTCATTCAACGCCCAGTCGTAGCATCCTTCAAGTGCCTTCAATTGATCCACATCATTTTTCAACCCCACAGAAAGCTGCCGCGCATGGGCTTCTGCGGCAACAAACTGATTAAAACTGAGCTGATCAGTGGCGGTCAGTTTAAACCCGGTGTTATTGACGTAGCCATCCATATTGTCCGGCTCCACGCCGTCGCACCCCTTTTCGACCGCAATGTCCAACCGTGCGGAAACCATTTCCCGGGTACTGGCATGCCGAACATCCAGCCACTTCTCATCGTCCCACTCTTCCATTGTCTTTCCTATGGCGGCGGTATCGAACTGTCCCGCATCATCCCGCCAATTCTCCCATGTGCCTGCAGAGAAGTAACAGACCACAAACCGCCCATCCCCTTTAATCGCCTCAATCTGGGCGGCAGTGGTATTAAACAAATCCACATCGTACATCTCAACATCCACCGACCGATCAATCTCACCGGTCAACTGCCACTGCCAGGTGGTCCCTGAAGGCAGAATTTCTCCGGCTGCCGCACTGTCGCACACGCCTGCCAGAGGCGAATTATCAGTGGCGGACGAATCTCCTTCGTCATCACCGCTATCGTCATCTCCACCACAGGCTTTGAACACAAATAACGACATCAAAAGCAAAATTGAGATTGTATTCCGATTCATGCAATTCCTCCCCAATGGAATCCTGTCTCGAAATAGAATACATCTTTTGAGTAAATTCGCTACAACAAATTCAGGGTCATCTTCTTCCATTTCCCAAACGAATTGAGAGATTCTGCTTGATAAACAAAAGTCGCAATTGCATTCTGATGCGCAACTGCTAACTTCTTTAAAAAGCCGTGAAACAGTTCGTTAATCAATGGAGGTCCATTTGAACACATTTATCAAAATTCTCGTTTTGGGTATTGTGTTGCTATTCCACTATCATGCCGAAGCCCAGTGCAGAAGCGATGTGGACTGCAAAGGGAAACGCATCTGCGATGCCGGTACCTGCATAGACCCTTTAACCGCACCTGGCGAAAGTGCGTCAACCACCACTCAACCCGTCACGTCTGCACCTTCAGTGGCTGCCCCCCCAGCCGCCGAACCCAAACAGACCAACCCTTGCGCAGGTGTTTTATGCAGCGGTCTGGGGCTCTGTGCCATCCGCAACAATGCCCCTCATTGCCTGTGCAACGAGGGATATCAAACGGATGCCAGTGGCACGCAATGTGTAGTGCCCGCTGTGCCGGCACCAGCCGCTATCGCGCCCCCTGTGGCAGCCAGTCCTTTACCCACTCCCGATGCCGTGTTGTCGTCACCAGCTCAGACTGTGCCGCCAGCGACCCAGCCAACTATTCCTGAACCGTTCCTCGAAAATACACCGCCGTATCCTCCCCCGCCGCCCCAGCCTGTTACAGACACTGATACTGGCCGCAAAAAAAGACTGACTCTGGGGCATGTCTTTTTTTGGTCCGGACTCGCATTGGCTGGCTTTGGCGGCATCTCCACCGGGGTCGCATTAAGTGCCGCCAACGAGTATAACGAAAGCTTCAGAAGTGATGACCAAAGTCGCGCCAGAGCGTTTACCGGCCTGATGTGGACTGGGTTTGGCAGTGGCATCACCTTCATGACCATCGGCATCATTATGTGGGCGACAGCACCCAAACCCACCAACCAAAAGGTTTCACTGATGCCCGCGCTCGCACACAACGAAGTCGGACTGGTTCTTTCAGGGAGGTGGTAGGATGAAAAAAAGTTTTTTAAAATTCGGTGCACCGTTGCTCGTTTTGCTCGCCTCAACCATGCTATGTGGCTGTAATATGTTTCTCGAAGAGGAACCGGGCTGTGAAGAAAAAATGCTGCAGTTCTACGACAAAGGGTGTGTGTTCTATAATAATTACCAACAGCTCTCAGAATGGGAAGCAGTGGACTTCTGCATGGAAGGCATTCAGCAGACACGGGAAGTCGGATGCGAAAAGTACGTTTACCGCTGGCTCAAATGCTCAGATGAAATCACCGAAGACTACTGCGATGGCTGCAATTATCACCTTGATGATATGTATACATGCATTGAGGCCGCTAATTCTGAATGACAGCTGACGCATTACGCAGGCCGTCCAATTACGGCACCGCTTCCACCGGCACATCAATATCAACAGTGAATGTCCCTTCACAGCCGTTTGCAAGTGGCTGCCCCGTGGACAAATCAAACGCCTGCATGTCGGCGTTTATAGAAGCGCGGAACTGTTCTCCGATTGCATCTGTCGCGGGATACACTTCTTCAAGAACATAGGTGCCACCCGACTTCGGGGTATACAGAACGTTCTGATTAAAATCCTGAATAGTCAGACAACTCGCACACGTTTGGGGTAACTCGTCGTCAGATGTGAATCTGTATGTCCCCGGAGAATCGGGCGCACCCAACCCCTGCCATAAATCAAAATGAAAAATCATCGACGAAGAACTGTCGGTTGCACCATCCGACCAGGAATAGGCAATCACATCACCATAGGTGCTGTGCGTCTGTGCCTGACACAAATCATACCCCCCCTGGAACAGGGACGGCGCACAATTGCTCGAAAACGATGAACCGGCGCCCACACCTTTAAACGTGATTGATACAGATCCCTCAATAAGTTCACCTGCCTCCGGTTTACCTTTAATGCGCCAGCTGCCGGACCGCCCGTCGCCAACGATGTCGGAATTCTCACTCGCGCCGCTATATTCTGCACGAGTCAGCTGGGCACTTGCCTTTCCCTGGGGCGGACTGGTGCCTGTGGAAATATCGAGTCGCACATCGCCGGTTACGCTTTCGGTGAGCGTGCGGATTTCGAGAACATACGAACAAGTGCCGCTGGACTCCACTCGCCGCGCACCAAGCATGAGAACCAGCGAGCCGGTACTGTCATCCAGATAGCAGGAAGTCAAAAACTCCAGCGACAGCACCTCGTCATTCCAACCGCCGTAAATCGTGGAGCTGCCCACCGGCGCCAACATGTAGTTTGCACCCACCTCACACGAAAAATCACCGGAAAATTTTCCCTCCTCGTATTCGATATTGGCGGGATAACAGTTCCCCGAAATGAAATCACAGATGTCCCCTTTTTCACAGTCATCATCAGTGGCACAAAGTCCACTTTGATCGGTTTGACAGGATGAGAAAAATGCAACACACATCAGGACGATCACGTTGACGGAAAACGTTCCAATGAACCTGCCAATGAACCTGCCAATGAACCTGCCAATGAATCTGCCAATGAATCTGCCAATGAATCTGCCAATGAATCTGATTGATACAGTGTTTAACTGATGGGTTTGCATAAGATTATCTCACCTCTCTTTGAAAATCTTCAATCTGATTAAGAAGGTCGCCAGCGTCTTTCAGGGTAGATTCAACACGTTGACTCAAATCTTCAACCACTGACAAAATAAAAGGAATCTGCGCCCCGTTGGTTATCGCCGCCTCCGGGGAGCTGATAATTGACTGTAAGCCGCCGGTCATGTCTTTTACCCGCGCCGTTGTCTCACTCAATTCATCTGATACCGCTATCATCAGCGCCATTGCAGAAACAGCATCACTGACCTGTTCATCAGTACCCAAAACACTCAGTGAACTGTCCGGCGTTCCCCTGTTGGTGGCCAGCTGGCGCAACTGCCGCAAAACCAGCTTCTGGCGTCGCGTGCTTCCGATATTTTTCTTCAGCGTATGCCTTACATCGTTAATCCGCCCCAAAGCACCAGCCCCAATGGAAACCAGAATTTTCACGCGGGTCACTTCCTTTTGCAACCCGTCGATAAAATCGTTATCGACAGTGGGATAAAGCGCGTCGTCACTGGCAATGACATTTGCGACTATTTGATTTGTTTCGTACGGCGCCAATCGACTGCCCGCTTCCGCAGCGGTCATCCTGAACTGCAACATTCGACTGTCGGAGGGATTGGACACAGACACCGCCACGTTCTGCCAGGCGGCAAAAAATTCAGTTATTGACTCAACGAGTTTCGGAATCTGCTTTACTATATCCAGGGCATCTTTTTCTGCGAAACCAAGATTTCTCGCCACAGCTGGCAATAACGCCAAATCCGGTCCAACAAAATCATTTTGAGCTTTATCTATCAGCTTTTGGACGTCATTGGGAAGTTCGGCAGCTTCCTGTCCAAAAAACCTGAGGCTTTCCACCGCTGCAGTTCCCATTTTAAACAGTTCAACCATGCGTGCGACTTCAGGCTTTTCAATCAGTTTGTCAACAACAGCGGTCCGGTCCCCGGTTTGCGCATACCTGACAATAACGGCAAGTGCCATGCTTAGGTCAGTTTGCGGATCCAGAGTCACTCTGAAAGAATCAACCTGAGATTCCATGCGTTCGAAAATCTCTGTTGAAACAATAAGCGCCGCTTTCATTCTTGCGATTCTCTCAAACAGGTCATCAAATTCGTCATAGTGAGTCACCGGGTAGGAGAAACGTTCGTCATTTTCGAACTGCCTGAGCAGCGGGTCACCGGCAAATGCGGCAAGGGCGGGCGATATCATGGACAGTGCTATCTTTTTGCGTTCCTTTCCCAGCATCAGTTTGGGCTTGCGCACTATCTCATGAATCGCATCAAACTCCTCCAAATCAAATGTTCCCGAAATGAAAAACACGCCCGAAAAATTGCGAACATCTACCGCCACATACTGAATATTAAACAGCTCTGCCCATGCATCGCCTGAAATGGTTTTTCCGAAACCGTAATCGAACTGAAAGCCAAATGTGGTTTCCCCCAGTTCACTTTCAACACCCAAACCCACCGTGGCGCCAACATGATCTAAATCCAAATTCAAAATATGAGCGGAGTCCGCAGGTAAATCAACATTGGATTTTTTATAGTACCCACCCAGCCGAAACGGAACCATCTCCGTCAGATAATACTCCACGCCCGCATTTATATTGTACCCCAGCGGTTGCGACACCGAGTATTCGGTTGAATAGCGTTCAAGCTCCGCTGAGTATTGCTGCGCCGACTGGAACGATCTGCCAAAATTGGATTTCTGATAGTACTGTTCTTCCACCGGGAATACGATCTCTCCATCCACCGCAGCACTCCACTCCTTCTCGTATCCCAATGCCACCCCTAACCGCAATCGCATGGGTCTACGCATCATCAAATCACCGTCTGCACGTATCTCTTCAATGTAATTGAGATCAGAATTTGACGGACCAAATCCATGGGCAGAAGATCTGTAATTAAATGTTCCGGTCAACGGAATCATCGGTGCCATCCAGGAGACACCAAGTGAAAGCCCATAAACCGGATCTCCCTGAATGCCAATCACCGGCTGTAAACCAAACACGTCGCCCTCAAAAAACTCTTCGTAATTAATGGTCGTATAATATACCGGGTCACTATATCCCATCGAATCGTGCGAGGTGCGCGCCACGTCGGTGTATGCAAGAAATACACTGGCACCCATCCGGAACGCGCCCCAGTTGATGGCATAGGTGGGTCCAAACAAATACTCCGTCGTTTCATGGGTGTCACTTACACTGTTTCGATACCACATGCTGCCCGTTGGTCCGAAACGCAGTGCAAAATCGCCTTTTAGTTCCCGGTTGGTATTCGATTGCACTATCATACTGAGCGCCAGCACATGATGGGTGGCATTATAATCCTCTGAATCACCGAAATGCCAGAGTGCGGTTGCCGCGCCGGGAAACGCACTGAATTTTTTCGATTTCAGCTGATTGTTCTCCAATGACGGTGCACCTGTAAGGTCCCCCAATTGTG
>JAFGWT010000498.1 GCA_016937015.1 Deltaproteobacteria bacterium
ATTATTTGGGGTGATTATCAGACAGGGCGCGTCGCTGCTGGTAGCTATTCGATATTTGTCAGTTTTTGCGCTGTCAGGAGAAATTACTGATTCAGGATAATTGTGATTCCTGTAACCAGTTCAATATATACATTAAATCATCAGGGGCATATTTTGACTCCGTTATCGCTGCTGTCTGATAATACGGGCATTAATTATGATACCAGGGAAATCAGGGACGTCAAATGTTCACTTCCTGACAGATGATGGTGTTTTGTGAGGAGGGCATTGTTTCGTTGACACGTCTTCATGACTCATTGTTCACCGGTGTTTCATTTTCACTCTTGTCACAGCCGGTCAAAGCCTTTTCGTTTCTCTCGATGGGTTCATTGGGCCTCTGTTCCCCATCTGTCTGCATCGGTTGTCTCTCTCCAATCCAGCTCACCGTTTTTGTTATGCAGAGAACGGATTGAGGTGTTTCTGTACCTTTTTGGCGCGCATCCACAGGTCAGGGGTGGTCTCACTTCGTATAACAGTCATAGTTGTAAAAATAGGTATTGGTGACGGGGTCAATATCGGCGCCCAGCGAAAGGGTTTCCAATTCTTTTACAAGTCGTCCCTGCGCGTCATATTCAAAAACATTGACAGCATCCAGGTTTCCCTCGACATCTTCTCTTGTCTTAACTGTTTTTACCGGATTATTCGCTCTGTTTCGGCTATATGCGATAGTCCTCCACCAGTCGAGTGCGCCGTCGCCATCGGAGTCGCGGTTGATTTGAACAAGCCTGCCCACATTGTCATAACGGTATTGGGCCAGCTCCAGCAGCTTTTGCGTATCATTGCTCATCAGTTTTTTATTCGCCACCTGGCCTTTCAGGTTGTATTGGTAATGCCAGGTCAGCTGTGCGTCCTCGCTGTTATCGGCTGGTATTGTTTTATGGATAAGACGATTCGCGTCGTTGTACTCGTAAATCACAGCAGCATCTGGTTTGCCGTCAAACAGCGGTTCCATTTTTCGCTTGTGCACAAATGCCATTCCATCAATGTCTTTTTTGACAAGACGGCTTTGCGCATCGTACTGCCATAGGATGAATTGATCCGGCTCGCCATCTGAAACCGCTCGATTCGATGTGGATAAGCAGTCAAAAAACTCAGCAAACACTCGCCCGTAATGATCGTATACAAACTCCCGGATGACACTGCCATTGAAAAAGGGGCTATCCACGGCAGAATATCGGACCATTCGCTTTGACGTATCCAAAGTAACTTCCTCTAACAATTCGTTGTCTGGTTCCTCGCCCTCTTCTTTTTCATCTGAATCCACTTTTATTCGGGCACAGGGGAGCAAACGACATTCTGTTTCCTGAACGCATGAAAGCGGCGCCTGGCATTGTTCATTGAATACGCAAGGGGCGCCCGGTTCACCGGTTTGCAATTGTTGAATCGCTTTTTCAACGGTTCGCTTTTCCGCTTCTGTTGGCGTCTTTATGGCTGGCAGCAGTTTTCGGGGGTCAACCTGCAGCTTCAAGTATGCATCCAAATTTTTTTTCTTTTCATCGGCCACCTTTTTTGCCTTCCAAAATGAATCCTCCATCATCACGGGCACGTCGACAGGAGGCGGTTGTTTAATTTCGCCGGCTGCGGTATCTGCCTTGGTTGCTGCACCAGTATCAGTGCGCCCGCTTTGCTCGCGCGCCACCGATGCACTTTGTTTGCCACACCCCGATGCCATCATCACCACACACAGCATCCAAAGCGGACCTTTAGCCTGAATAAAAGCCATTTCGTTTCTGCCTTCCATTCAGCACAATTGATAATTTTTCGTTTATGTTTGAGTTCATGCCCCGGAAATTAGCATTTATCGCCGGAAAATTGCATTAGAAACTGTGATTGATATTCCAGGTTATTGAAAAATTTCACTTCATATCCACCCAAGATACGCAGATTGTAGATTGTCATTTCTCAAAAAATGCCTGCTTGAATCAGGCGCCTTCATCCGCCTTCGCTAAAATGCTTCGGCGCGATCTTCAAAAAAGAATACTTCTTGTGTTGGTGGGCGTGCAGGCACCGGCACCGGCGGTTCGAAAGGTAGTCCGACTCCATCGAGATATTTCCTGATTGAAGCACCATCAGTGATAGCTTCGACCATATAGTTCATCTTTTGCAAAGCAAAAGTGAACACCGGTGTAGCAACTTTGCGAAGCAAAGATGTGGGCCGGCATTTTACCGCCGTGTGAAGAAAAATCAGAGAAGTCACTTGACGTTTAGCCTAAAAGATAAGCGCTTGTTATCGCAGATCAACCTTGTTATCGCAGATCAATAATGATATCTTAATTGAGCAATCCAGATAGAATCATTCTCGATTTTATAAACAAGCCGATGCTCATTATTAATTCTTCTGGACCAGTATCCGGAAAGATTGTGTTTCAACGGTTCAGGTTTTCCAACACCTTCATACTTATTCCGTTGTATGTCTTTGATCAGTTCATTAATACGTTTGAGGATTTTCTTGTCGTTGCGTAACCAATATTGATAATCCTGCCACGAATTCTCTGAAAAAATAATTTTCATTCAACCAACTCTTTCTCTACACCTTTTCCCGATTCGAGTTGTTCAATCGATTCCAGTAAACGTTTCACATTTTTAGGACTGTTCGTGAGATATGCTGTCTCGGTCAAAGACTCATAATCCTCCAACGACATGAGAATAACGGAGTCCTCATTTTTCCGTGTAATTATGATCGGGTCATGATCATCACAAACTTTTTTCATGGTATTCGCAAGATTGCTTCTTGCCGCTGTGTACGATATTGCTCGCATGATGTACCTCCTCTCAGAAAAATGACATCACCTGTACAATATTGCGTACATGTACCGACTTGTCAAGCCCAAAGGTTTATCGCAATTTTCCTGCTATCAAGTGACAAAAAGGGTCGAATCCCGTTTATTGCTCTTTTTCCAAGAGCGTAAGGGGTCCGGATCTCTTTCAGAGATCGAGTTCAGTAACTTTAGAGGACGTCTTACCCGCGAAGCAGGGTGTCGCGAAAAGCTGTTTTCGCAACATGAAAAGCAAAATCCGTCGTCCCCGCGGAGGCGGGGACCCAGTAA
>JAFGWT010000499.1 GCA_016937015.1 Deltaproteobacteria bacterium
CCAGGTGAGCCAGTGCGCAGTGGTTACCGCCAAAAATGAATCACCCGACCCCCATCATCCGCCCGAAACCGCAATCTGTTACTCAGACGACGCGTATGCAGCCACCTCCACCAGCAGTCTGGATTTTTCGGCGTATGCCCCCGCGGTCGCCGTAGACCGTTTTATTTTCGACATGGGTTACCCCAACTCAGGCCGTCTGGGGCATCGACGCTCACTCCTGTCGTACTTCTTTGACCGGGTGGCCATTGGATTTACCCGCACAAATGTCCACACGGCAGACGTGAGTGGCGCCACCTGTGTACGAATGGATTTGGATGTATATGAAGAATCCGAAATGCTGACTGAACGCCTTTCCGCCTATCCGCCCCCAGGTGTCATGCCCCACGAACTGACGCTGCAACAGTTGAAAGGCACCGCCGGGCTGCCGCTGCAATGGCATCTGAATATACAGAATGTCAGTTTTGTCGGCGTGGCCATAACGGCATATCAAGTGAAAGCGGAAGGGTACCTGCCCCTGACTGCCGATACGGGCATTCTCGAACACCGACCAATGGACGGCGATGGCATCTGGATACAGCCGGCGATGGAACAGGGGCCGGGCGAGTATCTGGTGGACGTGTCCGGTACCAGCGCCGGAGATCTGGGATACCGGGTGATTCTCAGTGACTGCGGCACGGCGGTACCGGAAGACTGCAATTTTGTGACGCAGGACTGCGGCGCGGAATGGCTCGGCTGCTACCAGCGCGCGGATGGCGACAGTTACTGCATGCACACAGGGTTTCAGGCGCTTGGCATTCCATGCAGCGCGTCCAGATGGTGTAAACCAGGGCTCGTCTGTATTGACAATGTTTCCCAGACATCCGCGTTATGCAGTCCCTACTGCGACGCCACAAACCCCAGCAGCCCGCTTGCCTGCAATGCCATCTGTCCAGGCACAGTCACAAGAGTTGGCGACGCCACCGTATGCAAACTGGAATAGTGTGCACACCGCTGTAACCTGCAGTTCAGCTGGTGAACATTTCCGTTTAATGCAATAATTGGCTCTGAGTTCAAATCACAATTTAATGGAGGCGACAACAATGGGCTATGCTCAATTAATTTTGATCTTCCTGTCAGTGCATTTCTTTGGCTGCAGCCAGCAGACCGACTCAGCGGATAACAGCAGCAGCGACACAGACACAGACACATACACAGACACGGATGCTGACACCGCTTCGGATTCTGACACGGATTCGGACGCAGATTCAGATGCTGATTCAGATGCTGATTCAGATGCTGATTCAGATTCAGATTCAGATTCAGATTTCTCACCATCCGACGGCTGTGGCAAGACGACTCTGGCGAGCGGCGCATACACAATAGAGGCGGGTGGGGTTGACCGGGACTATATCGTGGACGTTCCTGCGGCCTATGATTCCGGGAACCCCTGGCCTATTGTGTTTGGATTTCACGGCATGTCCACAGACGGGGAGCTGTTTCGCAGTCGATTCTACGCCAACCTGCCCGAATACATGGGTGATGAGGCGATTCTCGTTTACCCAACCGCCCTCGGGGACCCCACCGCATGGAATCCCGAGGTGGACGTGCCCTATTTCGATGTGCTGCTTGACTATTTAAAATCAGTGCTTTGCGTGAATGAAAGCCGTGTTTTTGCCACTGGTCACAGTTCGGGCGGCATGATGACCAACAGTCTCGCCTGTGAACGAGGCGATGTCCTGCGAGGGGCAGCCCCTGTATCCGGGCTTGGCCCATTCACTTTTGGCGGCAATCAGTGTGCAGGCCAACTCGCCATCTGGCTGGCCCACGGCGACAACGACGAGACCGTGCCGTTCAGTTCCGGAGAAGCCAGTCGGGACCACTGGCTGGCGGCCAATAATTGCAGCATGACCGACACCACAGCCGCCACACCGTCAGAATGCGTATCGTACACCGGGTGCGATGCCGGCTTTCCAGTCCAATGGTGCGTTCATAGCGATGGACACAACTGGCCATCGTTTGTCACCCCGGCAATCTGGGATTTTTTTAAGCGCTTGTAATAATCTGTTCACCGCAAATTGACTGCAATGCCAATATATGGGCCTTGCACAGAGGAGTGGAACGCCCATTCCAGAAAAGGGAGTTATATTTATGAAGCGACTTCATCGCCCCATGCTTGTTATTGCCGCATTACTGACGGCGGTGTGTATGCCCGGTTGCAATTCGGCGCGAAATGAAAAACAACAGCAGGTCCCTCCGCCAAAAGGCAAAAAGAATACTCAGGAATCAACACTGGCACGCCTCAAAGCGGAATCTGCAACCAATCTGGGAGCTTTGGCGGAATACGTCGCCGAGACCCATTTAAGCGGAGAGTACAAATCCGATTGGATTAACTATGCGGCTTATGTATTTGCTCTCTCAAAAAACGACGAGCGAGCAAAAGAGTTGTTCAAGCGAGCGCAGTGGGCCAAATACAGCACCTATAACATCACGCTACCGGCAGAGGTGGGCTACGTGGAAGACACGCTGGCGGCCATCCAGAAAATGAAAAAACAGAACGAAAAAGACGAGGCGATGGGGCGATTGATACCTTTCGCCCTTGCAAACCAAAAGGAAGCACTGATTACTCCGCAATTGAACCGATTGTCACCAAAGGGACAGCTTTCAGCATATATTTCCGCTGCAAGGCGTTGTGTTCAAAATGTCAATATGGCGTGCGCGAAACAGTACTTCGAAAAGGCTGCCGATATTGGGAAAACAGTGCTGGATAAAAACGGGAATAACACCACAAAAAAAGAAATCGCCACCATCGCCATTGATGTTCATGCCACAGATGCACACCCCTGGCTGTTCGATGATCTTCATCCGCTTTCAGTAGTGGACCTGATTGATAATGCCATTCAGAAAAATCAGGTTCCGTTTGCCGAAACCCTCAGTAAAAAAATCAATAGGTATACTTTTGAGTCTGTCGAAGCGCTCACGCTGCTTGCAAACAGTTATCATACTGCGGGTGACAGCAAAAAGTTTGATGTCGCCTATTCTCAGGCCTTAAAGAAAGTGTCGGGCATCCGGGAAAAATGCCGTCGTGGTGACGCTGCTGCGATGGTAGCGGGACTCGCCCGTTTAAAAGGCGACGAGAAGCAGAAGGCCGCGCATATCGCGATGGCATTTGAAATTATTAAATCCGGTGCGCATTTTGGCAGCGGCTTCGAATGTCTGGCCGCCCAGGAACCATTTAGACGACTCGCCCATGGCGGCATCTGTGATGTTCAGGTGGCTAACGCGGATTTGCTTCCCGACTGGAAAAGTGAGCCCGCATTGATGAGCAGTGTTGCCAGGGCATGTATTGAGCAAGGTGATATGGAAAACGGAATGGCCATTTTTAATAAGGCCGATGAGCTGGATAAATCCAAATACGGCAAAGTATATTGCAGTGATGTATTCAAAGCGTGGCTGGAACTGGGTGAATTCGACAGAGCAAAGCAGTATCTGGCCGCCAATTCGATTGATCCCCTCCACAGGGACGTCATGTTTGTCATTTCAAATTTCGTTTACGGTTTCATTCGAAAAGGCGATTTTAACCAAAGCAGCCAAGAGACAAAGGCATTGACCACCATGCTCCACACCTTCTTCGTAAAATAGTCGGCACTGCTGTCAGTGACGCACAGAGGGAGGATACGCGTTTTCATAATTTGCCGCTTTCACCAACCATGCCCATATCAAAGGCAGGGGGCCATACGTCACGCTTGTTTTCGTGAGTTTTGGCACTATGGAATATGCATTTCCATTCCCAGTAACCATGTTCATTATTCAGTATTCTGGCCGTAATGTCCGGTCCCAATGTCTCCATGAGCCCCCTCACCTGACAAATCAAAAGGTAATTCGTCGAATAGTTGTCCGCGCCGGAAGCATTGTGGATCCTGAACCGCTGGAGGAATCTCTCACAGTGACCATGTTTTGCGGCGGGGCTATGGAACATCTGCATGAGCAAGGTTTAAAAATTCCGTCACCAGCCAGAGTTCCTTTTCACCTGGCCTCATCAGCTGGTACACAGATACTGATGTCTAGCCCGGAAAGCGATGTTACACCACTTTGTGAGTTGCGTTTTCCGGCAGATGTGTACATTATTATTCTTTAAGAGAAGGCGATACAATTTTACCCAATTAACAAACTGTGATGCGGTTAAATACCCCGGTGACAATAGCAGGAAAACAAGCGGATTCAGTGGGAATGCGCTCAGAATTGCCGACTTAACCGTTATGTTTGCGGGTTTATTCGCCAGTGAAAAGGAGGCCGTCAATGAAACGATTTGAAAATATACTGCTCTATGTTGGTCTGGAAGATTCGGTTGACAGACTCATTGAACGTGCGGGAAATCTTGTGAAGCAAAACAATGCAAAGGTTTCGATACTGTCTGTTGCTCCCAAATTGCCGGACTCTCTGGATGAAGCAAGGTTGTCCTTTAGCATACAGAAACTTGAACAAATCATCGAGGACGAGTATCAGGCTCGGCTCTCTTTTTTAAAAAGTAAATACGAGGAAGAATTTGGGATTGTCCCAACTTCCGTCCTGCGAAAAGGTACTGACTATGTGGAGGTCGTCCGGCAATGTATAAACGACGGAGTAGATCTCGTGATGAAAGTCAGGAGTGTCAAAGGTCATTCCGATGGCACCAATGATATAGACATCCGGTTACAAAGGAAGTGTCCAGCAGAACTCTGGTTGCTTCGCGAGGAAGAAAAAGGACAATATAAGCGTATTCTCGCTGCAGTGGATCCATTTCCAGGAGATGATATTGGCAGGGAAATGAACAGAAAAATCCTTGAAATCGCCTCCAGCCTTGCTATTGGAGACGCCAGTGAGCTACACCTGATCTCGGTATGGGACGGTCTTGGAAGAGACTTCATACGGCGCCGACTGAATGAACAGGAATTTGAAAAATGGGAAAATGCCGGCATGTCATCAGCCAGGTCAGCGGTAGACAAGTTGGTGGATGACACCGGCGTGGCGACAGTCATAAACGAACTGCATGTGTTGAGTGGTGCACCCAGACTGGTCATTCCGAAATTTGTGAACAGGTCCCAATTCGATCTGATTGTATTAGGCACGGTTGCGCGTGGCGGTATTGTTGGAAAGCTAATTGGAAATACAGCTGAAGAGATTATCCACAGTGTAAATTGCTCGTTGCTGACAATTAAGCCTGGTGGCTTTGTGTCACCAATTTCCTAAAAAAGAGGTGAATTCATGAAAATGGTGAAAGATGTACTGGTACCTGTGAATTTGAAACCATTAAGTCAAAAGGCTATCAACACAATTGGAATGCTGCATAAATCATTCAGTTCCAATTTTGAATTACTGCATGTTATTCCTGAATCACCTTTTTATGTGGAGAATGCGGAGTTGCTGCAGGAAGCAATCACACTTCGTTTAAATGGAATCAAAGAATCATTGGAAACCGCCGGAATATCGGATATCAGCACGACAATCCAGCACGGAACGGCATATAACAGCATCATCGAATACGCGCTCGGAAATAAAAAAAACCTGATTTTACTCGATCGTGAAAATCTGGGAGAAGATGACGGCGTTGACGTTACAATTGAAAAGGTAGTCAGAAAAGCGTTGAATCCAGTGTGGGTGGTAAATCCAGGAGAGAATGACCACGCTGGCGTAAAAAAGATTGTGTGTGCCTATGACCTGTCTGAAACCAGTGAACGCGTGGTAAGGAATGCCATGGCGCTAACCAAAGCGTTTTCATGTGAGTTGCATTTGTTACATGTCATTGAAAAACCCTATTATGATTGGTGGACACAGTCAGAAGAACAGTACAATTCATTTTCGCAGGGAGAGACCGAAAGCGCACAACAGTTTTTAAGTCAATTTGCGATGAAAGACTTAAACACGAAAGAAGTGTATCAGGCGGGAAGACCCTATGAGGAAATTCTCAATTACGTTGCTGCAGAAAATCCGGATTTGGTAATCGTAGGGACCCGCGGACAAAACAGTCTGAAAACCCTGCTTACCGGGAGCGTGTCCGAGCACGTTATTTCGCGCTTAAAGACGCCGTTTTTAACAATGAAAGAGCAGAACGTTTTCGAATTGCCAACTCGAACCATGGTTGAAAATGAGTTTGGAATTACTGAACTTTTAACACGGGCACGACAATTGAAAAAAGCCGGTTTTTTTGAAGAGGCGATTGTCTATCTAAAGCGATATTTGGAATCGCCCGAGAAAAATATGTCTGCATATGATGATATCGTCGAGTGCTATAAAAATCTGGGAATGGACGAAAAGGCCAATGCATACCTGAATGAAGCAAAACAGATTGAACAGAAACTGTGGCACTCCAAAGTTGAGAAGGAAATCCGAAGTAAACATCGCAAAGGAATCTAAAGAGCCCGCCTATCCCCAAATGATCTTACTGTGCTGTTGCTTGCTATCGAAACCAATGGATTTCTGTGACTGTCGCAGGCTCAATTTTGCATGGTTTCCAGTAGAATCAACCCCGTCTGTAGATACGCGGAATATTCCACATCTAAACAATTTTAAATCGATTTCGTTCTTTTCGTTTGTCACTCGAACGAAAGAGGATGCAGCATAACACTACTGCATAAGTGAGTAAATTGTGAGTCCAGTGCCAAAAATAGCCATTGATTCAACAATACCAATATTTAGGAAACCCGAACCGATTTCACCCGTTTTGTTAATCATGTCGATGGTGCGAGCGCCAACTACTCCTTGAAAAAAAGCAGATGCCATATTGGCAAGTCCGATGGCAAACGCTGCCGGTAAAATATTACTTTCAGCTGTCATTGTTCCCGGTTCCAATCCCATAATGATAAAAAACAGCACAATACCATACAACGCCTGGCTCATCGGTGCGTAGGCAAAAATCTTCAACGAACCGGCCGTTTTTCGTGAATTCTGTATGTTACTCAACTCTGCAGTGGTGAGGGCTTTGCAGTAATGCAATCCCCCGGCTGACCCGGCCAATGAAAGTCCCATTACAAGTGCTGCTGCGTTGAAAAGATTTATATCCATTGCTTTTTCTCCTTGCCGACAAAAGGCTTATACCATTCGCCGTTCCATTCCATACCGGCGTGATTACTAAACTCCATGGCTTTGAGACGAGTGGCGTGAATCAATACTCCCATCACTGCCAAAATCAGTCCGAACGCGTGTCCCAGAGGGGCACCGAAGGACAACAGATTAAAGAGCATCCCCAATACAACTGTCACCAGCCCCACAATCGGGATACGAATATACGAAATCAAATCGGAGAAACCTCCGATAAGATCAAATATAAAGGTGGCCGACTGCGATTTCATTCCTGCCAAAAGACCCTGACTCGCATTATTGAACACGAACATCAACGGGATACTGATGGCGAGTCCTGGAACCAGATAACCTGGAAGTGGCTCCTTGAATATAAGAAAACATATTACCTTATATACACAAAACAGAAAGGCAATGTAGGCAAGATGGCCGATTACTTCGAGAGATTTTCGCCGCTGCCAACCCTTCATGAGATGGCCAAGGGACAAATGAACAATGCCCAATGAAAAGCCAATCTGCATCATAATTTGAATGGAATTGCTCATTTTGCCGGTCTCAATATCAAATGCTGCCAATTCGGGTATGGTCATATCCCGTAACCCTGGTAACGCTGCAAGCGTCGCGGAACCAAACCAGACCCCAGACAACCCGCCGAAAACAATAATTGAACCTGAGAGCAAATAACCCAGCTGAAAATAGCGGGAATCCGCTTTACCTTTCAACTTCGCGTGAGCAAACGCGGTTAGTCCCAAATAAATCAAACCATATCCGGCATCACCGACCAGCAGACCAGTAATAATAGTATAAAAGAGTATGAACATAAAACTCACGTCCATCTCTCGATAGCCAATCCGCATTCCCAAAAACCGGTATAGCATGTAGACCGGTTCCACAAATTTGGGGTTGCGCAACAATGTCGGCGGATGATCTTCTTCAGAAGGGTCCGTCATACTGAAGCCCCAGTTATTTTTCTCCACCACTTGTTTAAACGCCTTAACGGTATCAGCCGGAATGTAGCCCTCAATGTAGGACACCCCGGATATCCCTTCCGCTTTTTTCAGCATTGACTGCACAGTATGAAACTGAATGCGGTATTTCTCCTCATGCAATTCTTTTGAGATGATATGCATTCGGCCTGTTAACAAGTGGAGCGCAGCTTCAAATTCCGCCAGTTGAGACAAAAGATGCGCCTCTTCTCTGCGCAGATCGGTTACTTCAAAATGTGGCAAAGAAATTTCAACGGCGTTTTCAATTTTGGTTTCAGAATGCCGTGAGATCAAGGCAAACCGAACTGTCTTCGTGTCCTGTCCTGCAACAAACAGTATAGACCCATCTTTTTCGACCTCGGCAACATTGATGATCCTAAAATCCGATTTCGGCATCTCGAACAGCCTGATGTGACATCCGGAAGCGGCAATATCCTTTATGGACTGAACTGATACATCGCTCCATTGTCTGTACCATTCCTCAACAGCCGCCAGCTGCGCCAACTTGGCGCGAGTACCGTTCACTTCGGCGGTAAGATGCAAAACCCTTGTCGAATAATATTCAGCATTTTTTTCACGCGCTCCGAACTCCTGGGCTCGGGGACTGCCGTGTTGTTGAAGAATAGCCAATGCAGCTTCCATTTGCTCAAGTAAAGATGTACTGTCATCCCCAAGTCCAAAATGGAAAGCCCCAAAATCCCGCAGCGAATTAACAATGTTGTGCGCGTCTTCATCGGTCTGATTCGTGAAAAGCAGCGTGACTTTTTTCATCGGAACAATCATGCAACGCGCTTCCTTTCCTGCAGTTTCTTGGCACTCTTGGCGATTACAATAGCGGCAACCCCCTGTGCATCCAATGCCGTTTTAATTTCGCCAATCGCCTGTTCTGTTTCAGGTATCAGCTTTTTGTCAAACAGGTTCACCTTCTGGTTGGCCTGCTCATACCCACGGCGAATCGACTCCGTGCGTTCCCTGGAAACCGTAAGCCGCGCATCATTCTCCACCACTTTTTTTACAGCTAAAATACCTTCCTCCACCCAGAATGGGTAGTAGTGGTAGTCAATGTCGAATTCATCAAATACCACGCCAATAAAAGAGGGTACAGTGGTGCCAAAAATATTCTCCTGCGCAGTGTTTACTTCCTTTAATCGAATGAAATCTGAAATGTCCACCTCGGCATCATTAAACAGGGCAACCCATGGTTCGATGCTCTCCAATAGCTGCTGGCGATCCGCTCGCAATTTTTGAAACACCTGTTCTTCGTCCTGAAGCATTCTGTTAAGGGCGGCACGTTGCTTTTCAAAGACCGGTAAATATTTTTTGAGACTGGCCCTCTTTTTTTTCATGCCACTCAAGGCAACGCGATTTTTCTGTACCTTCTTTCCCGCCATTTCAGGCCACCTTCTGTCGGGCTAAATCGCACAGTTTATGAAATGCCTTTTCGCCTTCATCGCGAATAAAACTGGAACGGCGTATTAAGATCCGTAGCTGCAGCATATACATAAATACCGCTTGCAAGCCCCAATCGTTCTCCGGCGTTTTTTGCTCTTCGATGAATTCCCATCGCAACCGTAAAAGCTTCTCTTCTCTCTCCAGCGGATTGTTATCTCTAAGAAAACCGGAAGGCAAAATTGCCGTACCACCTTTGTCCTGCCGTAACAGCTCCAGCTCAGCCTTGATTTGCTTCTCGAACCTGACCACATCAGCAAGAAACTCGCAGTCATGGAGATTTACATTGTCAGATTCTCCATGGAAAACCATTTCCAGCCACTGCACATGGTCTTCCGGAATCCAGATGCGCGCCTCTTCAAAAAAATCCTCAGCTTCAGGACACTTGTCCATTTCCCATTTGAGCATGGGAAACAACGGAAACAGTTCTTCATAGCCCATCGTGTTTCCTCCTTATTTCGGAAACAGCATTGACTCTGTCCGCTCGGAAAGAAACGGCGCGATCATTTCTTTGATAAGACTTTCGGTCAGTTCATACTTAACAGACTGACCTTCCTTTCGAACGCTGATACCTGGAAACCCGGGAGCGGATTGAATTGTCAATCCTTTACTCATCTCTTCGGCCACCTGAAAAAACACCGCTTTTAAAATCTTTTCAGTGTCGATGCTGTCACTGACAGCAACAGTTGCTCTCGTATCCGGCGACAGATTCCGGGCAAAAGACACCAGCATTTTTTCGACCATTGCCTGATCTTCCATTGCATGTTTGACAATCGCGCCCAATGCATTGGCCAGCAATTTGTCAACGGATTGTTTAAGAGATGTCAGCAGGCTTACCCCTGCCTGTTTTGCACTGGACGCTGCCATACGCTTAATGGATTCAGCTTCCTCTTTTGCACCGGTAATTATTTCATCGGCATCGCGTTTTGCTTTGGCTAAAATGGACTCTGCGTCATTTTTGGCTGACGCTATTATCTTTTCGGCTTCCTGATTTCCTTTATCCACACCGTTTTTTTTCAGTTCTTCCACCAGGAGGGCGAGATTTTTCTCAGTCATCAGTCTTCTCCTTGCTTCGCCTATACCGCAGGCCAGTGTTTATCAACCAATTGCCCTTTTAAGGTGACCTCTTCGCGTGTAAACGTCTCTGCCAGAATCTTCCATATTTCATCAAGCGCATTTTCAAGAGGCATGGCCACAGAAAGGTCCATAATTCGATCTTCAAACTTTTGACCGAATGTCAGCAGTTTTTCCTGAAATTCTTCAATTTTGAAGCCCATGCTTCTCAACTCCCGAACCTCAACACAATCCGAATAAAGACCTGCACAATAGTCTGCAATTGGCGCATGGTCATCCCGGGTTTTCTTGTTAACCTGCTGTTTCAAACGGCTCAGTGATCCGGCCAGCTGAATGACACCCCGGTCCAGATAAAACTGACCTTCCGTGATGTATCCCGTATTGTCAGGCACCGGGTGAGTCACATCATTGCTGGGCATCGTTGTTACCCCCATAATGGTCACCGATCCGCCCTCTTCGAATGCCACCGCTTTTTCATATCGTTTGGCCAATTGTGTATACAGATCCCCTGGATAGGAACGGTTGGCGGGAATGCGATCCATGGCGTTAGCCACTTCCTTCATGGCGTCCGCAAATTTGGTCATGTCATCGAGAATTACCAGCACTCGTTTGCCCTGGCGCGCAAAATATTCTGACACCGTCAAACAGGTATCCGGTACCTGGAGTGCAATGAGGGGCGAATCCTGAGCCTGATGCATATAAAACGCACACTTGCTGAAAACACCGCCCTCCTCAAGGGACGTTTTGTAAAAATCGTACTCCTCAAAACGCATCCCAATGCCGCCCAGTATTACCACGTCGGCGTCAGTATTTAACGCGATGCGCACCATCAATTCGTTGTATGGTTCCTGCGACGTGGTAAAGATTGGTATTTTTTGACTTTCCACCAGAGAGTTAAACACATCAATCATGGGAATGCCGGTACGCACCATCTTATCCGGCACCTTCCTGGAAGCCGGGTTAATTGATGGTGTAATAATCGACTGTTCGTTCTCACTCACCGCCGGCCCATTATCTATGGGTTCACCCATGCCATTAAAGACACGCCCAAGTACTGCTTCGCTGCATGCAACACGCTGGGACCGTCCAGTAAAAGTAATTTCGTTTTCTGTAAATACACCACGGGCGCCATCCAGCATCTGCAACGACGCCTGACCTCGATCCAGCTTCACCACCACTGCCTTTGCTCCGCCCACGTTGGCCATATCCCCCACCGCAACGCCTTCATTGGCCTTCACCGTGATTATATCGCCATTAACGGCATCAATACGTGTTTGGATTGTTCTGACAGGTTGTAATATCGCAGAATCTTGCATAGTCTACCCCTTAAGTATCACGCGGCTAATAACTTCGCTCTTGTGGATTTATACTCATCGCCATTAAATGGTTGACTGTTCCAGGTAACAAACTCACCCATCAGTCTGCGAAAAAAAGAGTTTGCGCTCTTCTTGCTTTCAAACTCATAATCTTTCCTGTTCAGATAATGAAGCACGACTTCAAGCGCTTCCATCTGTCGCTCCACCGGACAGGCGGCATCCACATCATCGAACGCGTTCTGTTGCAAATACACTCTGTCTGCAAATTCGCCCTGTAAATAAATGATGTAATCATCCATGGAGACGGCATCCAGACCGGTTACCGCAATCATTTCTTTTATTTCAGCAGATCTGCGCAGGGTCGCGAGCAGTTTTCCGATGGACGCTTTGGGATGTACCGTAACGTTCACCTTGGAATAACTGTCCAG
>JAFGWT010000052.1 GCA_016937015.1 Deltaproteobacteria bacterium
ACCGCGCGACTTAAAGAAGCGGGTATTACGGTGGCACATGTGGTCCCCAACGCGCTGCTGGCTCAAAAGGTCGAAGGGGCCGGGGCGGACGCGGTGGTTGCGGAAGGCACTGAGGCAGGAGGCCACAACGGAAGAGAGGGATTGACCAGTCTCATACTGTGGCCATCCGTTGCGGACGCGGTGCGTATACCGTTGATTGCCGCGGGGGGAATCGGAGATGGAAGGGCCATGCGCGCGGCATTCGTTCTTGGCGCAGAAGGCGTGCAGTTGGGCACTCGGTTTGCGGTGACCCAGGAATCCACCGCGCACGAAGCATACAAACATGCGTGTGTCGCCGCCAGGGGCAGCGCTGCACGCATTTACAACCTTCAGCACATGCCCATCCGCTCTCTGATAAACGAGTATGTGCAGGAGTTCTGTAAACGGGAAGCTGCTGGTGAGCCGATGGAATCGCTCGAAGCATTCAGAGGCAAAGGCCGCTCCCGGAAAGGTGTCTTTGAGGGCGACCTCAACCAGGGCGAACTGGTGGCCGGACAAACCTGTGAAGCCATCAAGGATATTCCGACTGTTCAGGAGTTGATGGCGAGACTTATTCGCGAGTATGAGATGGCATAGCCAGGGCTTCTACCAACACATCAGATTGATGAAGTAATTTCATGACTTTCGCTCCAATCAAATTTGGTTCCCCTCTGCCAATCGATGACGCATTACCCAACCTGCTGAGAATGCTGCGACAAAATCAATGTGTTATCCTGTCAGCGCCGCCAGGCAGCGGAAAAACCACCCGAGTACCACTGGCACTTCTGAATGAAGGGGTGTCAAACAACGGTCTGATTGTGATGCTGGAACCACGCCGGGTGGCTGCCCGTTCGGTAGCGTCTTACATGGCAGAAACACTGAACGAATCAATTGGACAGACAGTCGGTTACCAGGTGCGCATGGAACGACGCATGGGAACGGAAACACGGGTGCTGGTGGTTACCGAAGGCATTTTAACCAGGCGATTTCTCTCAGATCCGCTGCTGGAGGACGTGGCCTGTGTGATTATCGATGAGTTTCATGAACGTGCCGTGCATGTGGACCTTGCATTATGTTTGCTTAAAGAAGCGCTCACAGTTCGTACCGACCTCAAAGTCATCGTAATGTCAGCAACCATTGATGCCGCAGAAGCATCAGCTTATCTCAGCGATTGCCCAATCGTCAACGTTGAGGGAACCCCATTTCCACTGTCGACCATTTACGCGCCAGAGCGCATGGATTTACTTTCCAGTCATCGCTCCGAGGCAGTTGCATCAGCTGCAGTGCTAAACGCCTTGACGACACATCCCAATGGCGACATTCTGGTATTTCTTCCAGGCGCCGGCGAAATCGAAAGAACGCGAGTCCGCTTGCAATCGAGGGTCCCTGTCGATGTGGAAATTGTCCCTCTTTACGGTGCCCTGCCCGCGGAACAACAGGACTACGCGGTAAAAACAGGAACCCGACGACGTGTGATACTGGCTACCAATATTGCCGAAACATCACTCACTATCCCCAATGTTAAAATCGTTATCGACACAGGACTTGAAAAACGGATGGAGTGGCGCAGTGGTATTGGTTTCGAAAAACTCGTCACCGGTCGCATCAGTCACTTCAGCGCCGTTCAACGGGCCGGCCGTGCCGCTCGGACCGCACCAGGGACGGTGTACAGGTTATGGCACGCCTCTCAGGAACGAGAAATGACCCAATCCACTTTACCCGAAATATTAAGAGTCGACCCCCTCTCCACAGTGTTCGTACTCGTGGCGTCGTTTTGTAAACCGCCGACCGAAATCGAATTACTCACTCCGCTTCGCCCAAACAGCATTGAAGAAGCCATGACCACACTGCAGTTACTTGGCCTGGTTAGCGATGGCGGCAATCGTATGACAGAACTGGGAAAACTCGCCCTGCAGCTACCTATCCATCCCAGACTCGCGCTGATCATTATCGCCGCCGCCCTTACCGGACAGGCAAGCAGAGGAGCTGCTGCAGCTGCAATTATCGAAGAGCGTCCCATGCTGGGAGCTGTTTCCACCGGCACTGAACCGGGCAGCGAAAACTGCGATTGCGATATCAGCCTGCGAGTTGATTTGCTCGATAAATTCATTTCACTCCGAGCGTCAGCTGAGGCGGCCAGAAAACTGGAACTCAACTACATGGTGTATCGACGAGTCGTTGAGCGAAAAAACCAATTTGAACGTATTATCGCTACTCTTCCTTTGAACAATGTCAAATTGGAATCTCCTGCATTTCTCTCCTCCGCTTATCCAACTGGGGAGCTGGCGCCGCTCCTGCTTTACGGATTCTGGGATCGCGTTTGCAAAAAGGATACACAGCACGCAACAACGGGCGTAATGGCGACTGGACGCGGAGTCACCCTTGGCCCCGACACCGGGGTTCGCGCGTCACGGTATTTTCTGGCTATCGATGCCATATCTGATTCCCGGCGAAGCAAACAGCGAAGCGAAATCACATTGGCGAGTGGCTGTACAGCCGAAATGCTCGAACAGATGGGTCGGCGTTTTTTTTCAACTCATACAGAACTTGAAATGGACGACGCAGGCAAAGTGGTGGCGTTCGAACGCATTCGCTATATGAAGCTGCCATGGCGAGAGAAGCGGCTTTCGCGTATTCCTCAAACACTTCGTTCAAAAATGCTGGCCACTCGCGCGTGTGCGGATTGGAAAGGTATTCTTTTTTCTTCTGACGACCAAAAAAATGCCCTGTGTAGACTCGCACTGGCCAGACATCTCTTTTTAGATCTGGAAATTCCCGCGATTGATGGCAACGGCTTGTCCCCATATATCGAAGCGGAATGCAAAACGGCATCAGATCTGTCGCAGCTAAAAAATGTAAACTGGGCTAAGCAGATTGTTTCTTCAATGCCATACGAGCAGCACCAGCGACTGTGTCGCCAGTTTCCCTTATCCATCGAGCTCCCCTCCGGGAGGCGGGCAAACATTGACTACACCCGATGGTATCAGGAAAAGACATCCCCCATCATTCGGGTAAAACTACAGGAACTCTTCGGTTTGCAAACAACACCATATCTTGCAGACGGCCGTATTGGTCTGTCCATTGCGCTGCTGGCCCCCAACGGTCACGAAGTCCAAATAACCAATGATTTAAAAAACTTTTGGGAAATCACCTATCCACAGGTGCGCAAGGAACTGCGGGCGCGATACGCCAAACATTTCTGGCCAGAGGACCCGCTGACGGCGGTTCCCACCCATCTGACGCAAAAGCAGTACAAACGTCAAAATCGCACTTAAAATCGCAGCAGTGACTTAATCGTCCTCGTGTTTGAGTCGATAGAAATAAAGAACAGTAATGCTTCGCAGATGTGAACCTTCAGAAAGGGCACTTCATGAAAATATTAATTGTTGACGACGAATTCACAAACCGTCTTCTGTTACAGGAAATTTCCAAGGAATTTGCCACAACACATCAAGCGGTGGATGGCAAAGAAGCCGTTGAGGCAGTGAAGGCGGCACTCGAACAGGGCACACCGTACGACGTGATTCTGCTGGATATAATGATGCCAAACATGAACGGGCATGAAGCGCTCAGGGAAATTCGTCAGATTGAAGAATCCAACGGGTTCAAGGTAGGCCAAGGGGCCAAAGTGATCATGGTTACCGCATTGGGCGACAAAAAAAATGTGTTGGATGCTTTCAAGGAAGAAGCGGATGGGTACCTGGTCAAACCCATCGAAAAATCAAAACTTATCAGACAACTTGAAAAACTCGACCTTTTATAAAAGGCCCGGTGCAACTGGCTGCCCTTTCGCAGTCAGCGTTCCTTCTCGCCAAGCATATTGGATGTATTGGTGGCTTTCTGAATGGTACGGGCCAGCGTGGAGCGAATGCCGCCGTCTTCCATAACCAGCAATCCCGCGGTGGTGATGCCGCCGGGGGTAGTCACCTGATCCTTCAGGGCAGCGGGATGTTCACCTGTCTCAAGCAGCAGCCTGGCTGAACCCTGAAGCATCTGAGCAGTGGTTCGCGCGGCTATCTCTCGGGGAAGCCCCATCATTACCGCTCCGTCTGCCAGCGCTTCAAGAATAACAAACGCAAAGGCCGGCCCCGATGACGCCAAAGCAGTAAAGACATCGAGATATTTTTCATCGAGCACAGTACATAATCCCAGATTCGAAAACAAATCTCTAACAACTGGAATTGCCGATTTGGCTTCACCCTGCGCAGAGACCGCGATGGTCCCTTCACCAATCAGGCATGGTGTGTTCGGCATTACACGCAATACTTTCGACTCGGGCGCCCATCCCACTAACTTTTCGAGATAGATACCGGCACAGATACTGACAACTATTTTACCTTTGATAGCCTCTCGACAGGATGTCAGCACATCTTTGGCAGCCTGGGGATTCGTGGCCAGAATGACAATATCGCTCTGCGAAGCAGCCTGATTATTGTCCTGGGTAACCAGCATTTTGGGATAGCGTTCCTTCAGCTCCTGTTCGTGAGCGTCGTACTTGGTGGTTAGCGCAGTGGTTTCCGGCACAACTGCGTCTGCCGCCAGCAGTCCTTTCAAAATGGTTTCCCCCATCTGTCCGCAGCCCAGAATTCCCAGTTTCATAAGTGTTTTCTCCTTCGCAAATCTCAAAAATCAGGACTTTATAATATTTACCATTCAATAAAGGAAGCAGAAAAAAACGAGATCCAACTGACTTCATAATGGCCATAAAAGGCAAGAACAAAAGGTCTGTCGATTAATTGACTTGGCAAACTGAAGGAGTAAAGTGAAAACACCTTTCTTTGGATGAAAATATGACTGAAAACCTTATTGCAAATATCCTGCAGGATCTGAAAACCAAGTCGCTGGCCCACTTCCAAATGAAATATACCGGCTGGTACCTCCTTGGTGGTCCTGCACAGGCTGACGATAGTGATATTTCTTACAAGACGGATGTGCTTTCTCCGTCAGAATTGAACAAACTGGTCGCTCAGACTCAAAGAATGTTGCCGTTTGAACCATTGCAATCAGGATCTGAGTTGGAAATGCTGTCTCATTTTCTATTTGAAATCCGAAAGAAACCCACTAATGCGTTTTCAGGATGGATAAGTGTCGGCCGTGCGGTCAACAATGATATTGTTTTGCGGTATCCAACTATCTCAAAACTGCATGCGCGATTCGAAGTTGAAACCACTGCCTTCGGTGACCCCATCGGTTATCGCCTGATTGATAATAATTCCACTGGTAAGACGGCGATCAATGGTGTGGTTCTTACGGAAAATCAGGCGGTCCCGGTTTCAATTGGCGACAGTATTCTTTTCGGAAACATACGCTGCAGCGTAACGGATGCTTCTCTTCTATGGGAAAGTTTACGTTGAATCTACTGTATCAACGTACACATAGCTTGCTTTAGTTGTATACGTCTAATATATTATTCCATAGGTGCGGACAGGACTTTAAGAAAAATTCTACTAAAGGGGTTACCACCGTTGCAAAACAGTTTGGTTAAATTTCTTATCACCTTCTCCATCTGTCTGACGCTGTCAACATGGTCTGCACATATTGAGGCAGCCGATACGATCAAGACACCGGATGATGTCGCGGCCGATGGTCTGCCAGGCTTCTTCAATTTGGGAATTCCTTTTGGGGGATCCTCCCGACTCTCCCTTGCCGGAACCGCACGATATGGCGTCATAGAAAGTATTGGTCCAATTAATGGGCTGCATCATGAGCTTGGGGGCAACGTTGCCCTTGGGGGCGTATTTGCAAAGTGGTTTGCAGCCGGACTTCAGCTGGATGGCAAATTTCAGAATCATCCCAATCAGTCAGAGGAAGAAGTGGATCACAGTATGGTCGGTATTCCAATTCTGAAATTGCGCGCAGGTGCACCGGCAGGTAACCATCTTCTTCTCGGCGGTGAGCTGGAAATTCATATCCCTGGTGGGAACGCGCCATCGCTTCAATTCAATGCGGCCACCCTTACCGGCCGATTTCTTGGAACTGTTGTATCAGCCGCACCATTCTTTTTGGGAGTCACTGCGGGCTTTCGTATCGACAACAGCGAAAACAGCGCCCCCGCTCAGGAAACACTTCGCCCCGGAGACCGCATCGCACTTGACATCGCGGCATACCATTCGTTTCTCCTTGGTATTGCAATGTCGTACGAAATTAACAGGCTCAGATTCATTTTTGAAACGGATGCCCGGTTCTATGCCTCATCCGACGCTGCCATATCTGAATCACCTATCCGGCTGACGCTGGGCGCTCGCTATGTGATGACCGCCGCTTTGCAATTTGACCTATATACCGAAACATTTTTGAGCAAACGACCGGATGTGGATATAGATGCACCATTGCTCCCTATCCCACCCCGTTTTGCTGCTATGTTTGGCATTCGATACACATGGGGTGCAGAAGCCGAACTGAAACCAGAGCCTCCCAAAGAGGAATTGGTCATTTCACCCGCGCTGCCGGAAGCGCCGCCCGAGACCAGACAAAAGTCTACAGGGGGCATACAGGGTCGCATTACAGACGAGGAAGGACTTCCGGTTGCAGCGGCGTCCATTCGTGTTCTGGCCGCTGATGGATCTGCATATAGCGCCACATCGGACTCGGAAGGCAACTATTCAGTGGCCGGCGTGCCAACTGGCAGTGCAACAGTCACTGCGTCAGCTGAATATTTCGAACCGAAGAGTTTCGATGTAACTGTATCTGAGAATGCGATTGCCACCGTTGCATCGGCTCAGCTGGTTCAGACCAAAGTCGGGTCGCAGATTCGCGGTCTGGTGCGGGATACCGACGGAACGCCATTGGATGCGAGCATCGTCATCAAACCCGGACGCTACACGACGCAAACAGACGATAAGGGTTTTTTTGAAATCGATGTCGATCCAGGAGAATACACCGTTGAAATTTCATCTGAGGGATTGGTCAAACAAAAACGCGCTGTGACCGTAGGCGACAACAGTGTTGTGATATTGAATGTTGACTTGGCCGCCAAACAGTAGCGGGGAATCTTTTTTTGCAAACAGTCACAAGATACGCTCATTTCCTCTTTCTGATCATGGCGCTGGCCCTTGGTAGCTGTGAAGGGTTTGGCTGCAATTCCGAGGTGGTCGCCGAATTGACATCCCGCAATGGCAACGTGGAACGCGACTTCGCAAAAAACATGAATTACTGGGAAAATGCACCAGTTCACGCGACGTTCGTCACTAATGACGGTGTCCGCACCCTCCCCCATTCCGGCGCCGAGCTCACACTTGTTGACGGTTCACTCGTTGTAATGAAGCCCAAAACGCAACTGCGGTTTGCTAATTCGATTCCCGAACAAAAAAGGTTTGGGGTAGTGGTGGAATCCGGGTCGGCTCAAATTGAAGCTAAATCCGACGACCTCGAAATAGCAACCGGGATCGGTCTGGCGCGACTTGGAAAAGGTTCGGCAATTACCCTTCGAAAAAATGAAAATCAGCTTGCGGTCCAACTCGATATTGGCAACGCCAAATTTGTCGCCAACGACGGCACGGTCCACAACGTGACCGCAGGTGAAGAAATGCTTTTGGACATTGGCACTGCCAAACTCATCACCATGACTGACGACCAAACCACCGCCGACGCACCAGGGGACGAAATCGATATGGATTTTGAGGAAAGCGGGGATACCAATGAGAATTTGGAAGACGAAAGGGACGAAAATGACGACGTCCGTCGCTCGGATGAGCGTACACATGGCATTCCTGATGATAGAAATGTAGCCGAACATGCCGATTTTAAAATTAATGTGGGCGAACGCATTTTTATTCACGCCATGCACGCACCCGTTGCAGTTGAATTTGGCTTTGCCAACATCTGTGACGGCGCTGGATACGTAAAAATCTCCAAAAAGAAAATATGGGGCACAGGTACGGGCTCCGTTATTCTGAATGTGCCGTCCAGAAGTCACGGGTACGAACTTCACTGCATCGAAAACGGGGAATTAGGGAAAACCAAAGCCCGCGGCCGCATTACTGTACTTCACGACAAAGGGAAATCCATTCTCTCCCTATCCGCGCCGGTATCATATGTCGATGCCGACGGACGGGACTATAATCTGCTGTATCAGAGTAAGCTGCCTCAGGTGGTGGTTAAATGGCCCGATGCGCCCGAATCGTCGGGCTACAAACTGCATCTCACAGGAGACAGCGGCACAAAATCGATTTCGCTCAAATCCCCCCAGTATCGTTTCTCATCCGGTGCTCTCGAAGAGGGGGCCTACCGATTTAAATTCATCGCCGATGGTTCAGGGAAACGTTCCCGAACATCATCAATTACAATCCGATTTGACAACGCCACTCCCAAAGCTGTTCTCAAGTCGCCAAGGGATGAGGGTTACACGAGCGGTGCGATGGTAGATATCAGCGGTGTCGCCCTGCCGGGTTGGACAGCATCCGTTTATGGTAAAACATTAAATATGGACGCTGAACACCGATTCGCTGGAACCGCTCAGCATCAGGGACAGTACAGATCCCTGCCCGTTAAGCTGACGCATCGCTCGAGAGGTACTCACTATTTTCTGAGACGAGCCAGGTAGCAAGCATGACAGAACACATCCCAGGGACAATTGAAAATCCGTTTAAAGATGACATGACCGGTCGTGTCCTGCTGGGTCGATATCGAATTGTCCGCAAACTGGCTGCCGGAGGTATGGGGATAGTCTACCTGGCACGCACCGAAGGTGCACGGGGTTTTGTAAAACCTGTGGTTGTAAAACTCATCCTTCCCAGTTTTTCTTCGGATGAATCCTTTCTAAAAATGTTCGTTCGAGAAGCGCAAATACTCTCCAAACTCAACGATCCGGGCATTGTGAGCGTCATTGATTTTGAACAGGAAAAAAATTTTTACATCATGGTGCTGGAATACGTACATGGATTTCAGCTCCGTGAATGGGTAAAATACAGGGAACATAAACGAAAGCCTCTGCCAACAGATGTAGTGATTCAAATCATCCTGAAGGTGCTTGAACCGCTTCACCACGCCCACACCGTGAAAAACGAAGATGGTCACCTCCTGGGGGTGGTGCACCAGGATATCTCACCATCAAATATTCTCATCAACACAGATGGACGCGTCAAACTGGTAGACTTTGGCATCGCCCGCGTTGTCGAAGGATCAGAGGACGGCGCCACTACCGCCGGGAAAGGCGGGTTTCAGGGCAAGCTATCTTATGCGGCACCAGAACGGTTTTCGGGAAAACCCGCCACCATCAAATGCGATCTGTATTCAGTGGGAGTTGTGTTGCACCAGCTGCTGGTCGGGCGCAATGAGTTTTTTGCCAAAAGTCATGCCAATACAATCGCGCAGGTGCTACATCATCGTCCCAGTTCGGTCACCCTTCGCAGAAAGGACGCCCCGCCGGAACTTGATGCAGTCATCCAAAAAGCACTCGCTAAGGATCCGGACTTTCGATTTGAAACTGCGCTCGAATTCTCCGATGCGCTGCGGCCTTTTCTTAAAACGGACAGCCGTGTGGTTGACGAGAAAATATCCGAAATGGTCGCCGTTGATTTCGCTGATGACATGGCAACGTTTCTGGGCGTCGAACCTTTAGGCTTGCGGGAAAAAGCCTGGAGAAAGCCCTCCTTTGCACCACCGCCATCAACTGATGAGCCCGAAAACACAAGACGGATAACCGGTCGAGAGATGGAAGAACTACTCGATCCCCATTCACCTTATGGCGCAGATGTCGGCGCAAATTATACACCCGAAGCCACCGTATCCCTAAAGCCCCCGGTGCATTCACCGGAATTGGAACTGGGCAATTTTACGACGCATTCAACGCAGGATATCCCATCTGAAAACATCACGCTGAACAATACGCCCAGGATGGTATCGGTCAAAGGGCTTGCTGCTATCATCATCACTGTTCTGTTGGCAGCGGGAGCTGTTATCTACGTGCTGACCCGCAATGCCTCAAAGGAACAGAAAAAAATTGTTCTCGTTCAAAGCCCGCTTGCTGACGATGAAACCGCTGCGCAACCCACGAACACTTCAAAGGAAGATGATTCAGCCGATACTGGTACCGAGGTGTCGCCGCCTCAACTGGCGGATGATGCCGACAACACCGCGATGCAAAGTGACGTAAAAATACCCCATCCATCCGAAAAGCAGCAAGCCGGCAAACGCTCTCGGACCAAAGAATTGACCGAGGAGCAAAAGCGACTCATAAAACTGACCAGCGCATTTAAAGGTCAAAAAGGACGCGTGAAAAACTGCTTCACCACCCATTCCGATGAACTGGCCAACATCAACCAGATTTCATTTATTTTTACTGTGAATGCCAGCGGTTCTGTACAAAAGGTTGACTTGCAGCCTGCATCCATCAACGGTACGCCCCTAGGGGGATGCGTTCGCAAAGTCGCCACGTCCACGCAGTTCCCCCCCCAGCCTGGCGCCATCACATTCACCATTCCGGTACGTGTCCGACTTTAAAGATCCGTCCCGCTACAGTAGTAATGCTCGACACTGCCAGTATTGTATGAGCGGCCTCGCTGGACCGATTCGGATTGTTCCTGATTGTGTTTACAGACAGCCCATGAAAGTAATCGGTCTAAGTTTCAGGTGAACGTACGCAGTTCACAACCAGCAGGATGATGGCGGCCCTAAGACGAGACGGCAAGTATAGCAACATCTCATTACCTGCCTGATATTAGACCTAAACAGTGTAAAGCTGTTGAAATCCGTCAGCCCGGAAAGTTCGATGTTTCGGCAGGACGATGAACACGTATTCAATCATCTGGCGCGTTTAGGTCGAGACAATATGGGTTTGGTATTCCCTTACTCAACTGCGATGTCGCCATCCTTGGCGGCGATAACGGCTGTGCCGCCTTTTTGCAAATCACCAAACAGAATGCGGGCAGCAAGTGGACGTCGAATCTTTTTTTCAATAAGCCGCTTCATGGGCCGGGCGCCAAACAGGTCGTCGAAACCTTTGTCGGCGAGCAGTTCCAACGCATCATCAGTGACTTCGAGCACCACTTTCTGCTCGGTAATCTGCTGTTGCAGCTGATTGATAAACTTCGTGGCGATTTGAACCGCAGTGGCCTTTTGCAGGCGATCGAACTTCACAATTTCGGTCAGACGATTTCGAAATTCCGGGCTGAACAGCCGCTCAATCTCCTTGTCCGCATTGAATACGCCCGAATCCCCAAAGCCGATAGTTGCCTTTGACCCATCGCGACTGCCCGCATTGGATGTCATAATTAAAATCACGTTCTGAAAGTGGGATTTCCGGCCGTTATTGTCGGTCAGCTGTCCATAATCCATCACCTGCAGCAAAATATCAAAAATATCCTTATGGGCCTTTTCAATCTCATCCAGCAGCAGCACCGCATGGGGTGTTTTGCGAATGGCATCCGTCAGCAGTCCTCCCTGCTCATACCCCACGTATCCAGGAGGCGATCCGATTAGCCGCGACACTGTATGCTTCTCCATATACTCGCTCATATCAAACCGAATAAACTGAATCGATAACTGCTCCGCCAGTTGCCTGGCCAACTCGGTTTTCCCAACGCCAGTGGGGCCGACAAAAAGAAATGATCCAACCGGCGCACCGGGTTCACCCACACCGGCACGCGACAGTTTGATGGCTTCAACCACGGCACTCACAGCCGTATTCTGGCCAAATACCTGCTTTTCAATATTCCGCTCGAGATGCTTGAGAACCGCGCGATCATCCTCTCCCGCTTCAAGGTCCGGAATGCGGGCCACTTTTGATACAACCTCACGAATGTCAGTCACATCCAGCGTATCCTTTTTGTTCTCAGCTTTGGCCATTCGATTCCTCGCGCCGGTCTCGTCAACCAAATCGATGGCCTTGTCGGGCATAAACCGATTCTGGATATACTTCTCGGCGAGATCGCACGCGGCTTTCAGTGCAGCATCCGTGTAGCCGGCCCCGTGAAACGATTCGTATTCAGCCTTCAGTCCCATTAGAACTTCATACGTTTGCTCCAATGTGGTGGGTTCAATGTCAATTTTTTGAAACCGTCGCAGGAGCGCCTTGTCGGTTTCGATGGATCGTTTGAAGTCATCGTAGGTAGTTGTTCCAATACATCTAATACGCCCGGAGGCCAGAGCTGGTTTGAGCAGATTGGACACATCCACCGCAGACCCTGAGACCGCGCCGGCACCTGAAATCAGATGAATTTCGTCGATAAACAGAATCGGATTGTCAATTTTTTCCAAAGCTGAAATCACAGACTTCAACCGTTCCTCCATCTGGCCCCGGTACTTGGTACCCGCCAGCAATGAACCGATTTCCATCAGATAAATCTCAGAATTCCTTAAAATATCCGGAATTTCTCCGGCAGCAATTCGATTGGCCAGCCCATGCACCATCACAGTTTTCCCCACCCCAGGTTCCCCAAGTAAAATTGGATTGTTCCGTGTCTTGCGACACAAAACCTGCATGGTGCGTTCGAGTTCCGCGTCCCTGCCAATCAGCGTTTGGGTTTTGCCTTCCCGAGCCAGCTGTGTCAGGTGAATGGTAAATTTGTCAAGGGGGCTCTCTTTTTCTTCGCGACGCCGATTGTGTCCCTGCCGAAGTGGTTGAATCTCCCAGCCTGGCGCTTCAGATTCGTCATCCGCGTCGTCATTGGAAATGACCTCCAACAAATCCACCTGGCTCACTCCTTGCTTCTTCAGTAGACCCACCCCGAATGAGCGCTTTTCCTCCCAGAGAGCCACCAGCAAATCCGGTGTGCCAATTTCTGACCGGTAGCTGTATTTCACCTGCATCACAGCGCTCTCGAGCACCCGCTGAAAACCCATGGTTTGAATGGGCGATTCCTTGCGCTCCAACGCTTCGTCCGAAAGGACAGGAACCTCATTGTCAAGATACCAGTCCAATTCGCCCACCACCTTCTTTATATCCACATCCAAGTGATCCAGAATATCAATCACATCATGGTTATGTAACAGCGCATAAAGCAAATGTTCCGCTGTAATATACTCATGTCTGCGCCTGTACGCTTCGTCGATAGCCGCTTCAATAGTGTGTTTTATACTCTTTGTGGACATTTCAGGACTCCGACCTCAAGGTACACCGCAATGGATACCCCTCATTTCTTGCCCGCGTCATCGTCTGCATGGCTTTGGTTTCTGCAATCTCGTACCAGTAAACCCCTGCTGTTGCCTCACCTTTCTGGTGTATATCCAACATCAGTTTTTCTGCGGAAGCGTCGGTGTGACCAAAAACCTCCTTGAGCACCGCCACAACAAATTCCATCGTTGTGTAGTGGTCATTGTGCATAATCACCTTGTATTTACCCGGCCTTTCATCATCGATGTCATCTGCTTCGAGTATATCGCCTTCATACTGCTGCTGTCTGTCGCTCATCTGCCTCTGTCTCCAAACATCGTTCAGTTTGATATTTAATACATGAAACCGTTTTTGCATCACTATTTACAAAAATAGAATGATTAATTTATCCAAATAAAACTGACGCTCAGCGAGTCATGGAAAGTGTCGCCAAATCCGTTGACGTAAGGCCCTGAAGATGCACCTGAATCGAAATAAAGCCACTGTTGCCAGCGTTTCGAAAATATGGTTAATTGGCCACAATCGAAATTTAAAAAATCAAAATGCGAAACTTATACTTTTTTTTCAGCTTTCTTGTCGCGATTACCCTTGTCATCTCCAGAGCGGTCTGTGCCGAAGAACATGTGATTGAGTCAGGCGACACCTTGGCGGAGATCGCCCGCCACTACGCTGTTAGTCGAAATGACCTGAAAAAAATCAACGGTATCAAGGACGAAACCCGGCTTCAGTTGGGCGAGATTCTTATCATTCCCGAAAAGCTTCTGGGGAATGCCAGGCGGCGACACGAAGTAAGGAAAGGCGATACCTTGGCTGGCATCGCCAAAAAATATGGTATCGACCACCAGTCTCTGCGCGAACTGAACCGAATCGGCAAAAACGAAATCCTCAAACCGAGACGAGTGCTCGCCATCCCCAATCCCCCTGGCGATACCGGACCGACGTTCGACGACAGAGGACAATCCACCGACAAAGACTTACCCAGGAGAATCAAATGGGCGGGTGGTGTCCCCGGCCTCGTGGTTAGTGGACGCCACGACGAGAAAGGCATTCTTCACACTGTAATAAAGGGCCAAACCCTTTCCATGCTGGCGAGGGCTTACCTGGTTAGCGAGAGCCAAATCTCCCGGGCCAACGGACTGGGAAAAAGGAAGCGGTTGCAAGAGGGAGAGGAACTGCTTATTCCCGGCGCCAAACATCCTGTACCGGTGCGAACTGCCGAATACAAGCCCCACAGTGTGCCATTCATCCGCATCAAGGAAACCAAACGTCTCAAAATCAAACTCATTCGCAATAACGGTGCTGTCCGCCCCCAGGGACGACGGGCCCTAGCGGCACTGTCAAATTACACTCGCGTTAGGATGCACCACCGCCTCGCAGAGCTGATGCAGCGAATCGCAGAGCGCTTTCCCGGAAACGAAATCGTCATATACTCCGGTTACCGCGCGCCTGTTCGCGGCAAAAAGAAACAGTCCATGCACGCCAAAGGACGGGCGTTGGATTTCAAAGTCAATGGGGTATCCAACGAGCTACTCTATGAGTTTATCTCAGCCCTCGAAAACGTCGGAGCCGGGTACTACCCCAATTCACTGCACGTGCACATCGATACACGGGACAAAAAATACCTGTGGACCGATGTCTCCGGTCGGGGAGAAAAGGCCAATTATGTGGAACCGGGCGAAACCGGCCACTTCTCCTCCATCGCAGATCGGATTACCGATGAAGGCGAAGTCATCGACACCGCTCTGGTCACCGAAGGGGATGAACCGGGAATGGAGTAATTATTCAAAACTTTTCTCTTCACCGCACGTCTAAAAAACTATGAACCGGTGTCGCAATTATCTCGTCGCCATTTTAATTATCCTCTTCACCCTGGTTGCATCGTTTTCCACGACTGCGCAGCGTTCGATCACCGCCAATCAACGAATCCTCGACGTCCTGCGCGACATCGAATCTTCGCTGACAGATACGAAGTACTCTCATGTCACCCGCATCAACCGTCGCACCGGGAAGTTCCATTTCGACTGCTCCGGTATGGCCGTTTGGGTTTTGAAACGTTCCGCCCCAGCCGCATTGGAAGCCCTTGGTCGCCCGAACGACAGACGCCCCCTGGCGGTTCATTTCTACCGTAAAATCGCCAGTATACCCAAAGGCGAGAAAAGGGGGGCATGGTATCATGTTCCATCCGCAGCTCACATTAAACCAGGTGACATAATCGCCTGGCAGCGCCCCAAATGGTTTCCTTCCAACAGCACCGGACATGTGGCATTCGCTGTTGGTCTCCCACAATCCAGTCAGGGCGAGGTTCAAGGGATTCTTATTCGCATTGCAGACGCCAGCAAATTCCAACACGAAGATGATTCCCGAAGTAATGATACCACTGGTTACGGCACCGGTGTCCTATTGCTCCCCACTGACCGCAACGCGCAGCCACTGGGTTATGGTTGGATAGGCAGTGAGACGCCGGCAGACTGGATTATCCCCTGTGATCTCGTTATCGGTCGGGCACTCCGGTAGAAATCGCCGATAACGTCTCACTCGAAATTCAATTTGACAGGTAGCGCAACAAATTTAGTTGGCGAACAAGTTTTTACTGAATCCGGCATACCAGTAGAACTGGAGTTGTGTCGCCGGTATGATTTTCTCGTGGTAGGTAATGTACGGCTCAGAGAAAAGCGTTGCGAGAATCCCTGCGCCATAAAATATCTCAATGCTTTTTTTGGGCATGGGGACTCGGAAGGTTGTTTCTCCCCCGAACGAAAAATCCGAGTAATACTGGTTCAGAGTTTCGTTAAGGACGGTATCCGAGCGCGCCCAGTTGTAATCATATTGCACAACAGGTGCGATTGAAATAACGGTTGCTCCAATATACATGGGAAATTGCAAAAGCAAGGAAACCGGCACCTGATAAGCCACCATATCGCCCATCTGTCCCTTGTCATGACGTCTGGCAAGCCCACCGACCCGAAGAGCGGGTGCAAAATGCTTATGAAGAAAAACGGTCATCCCCAACATCACGCCATGTTGGGTCCTGCTGGCAGGATACGGATAGTTGCCAATGTAGCCAAACTCAAGCCATAATCGATGGGCAGTGCGATCGTAAACCGGCGGCACAAATTTTTCCACCACAACTAGCGGCGCATCGACCTCACTGGATTTCGATTGTGCGCGAATCGTCGACGCTGTTTTGAGTGATGGGTCATTGGCGTGTCTGGACACCTGCGGCAACGCAAAAAGCAGCTCCCCATACACTGCCTCTTTAATTCCTGCAGCAATATTTTCGGCGTTTATATCATCGGAATCCGGCATATTACCATCCCGTACGATCGGTGCGCGCTCTTCACCTACCGGAATTGATGAAAGTGCCAGACTATGTGTCTCCATTACAAACACACGGCATCCCCTGTCCTCTGCACATTGCCAGTTAAACACGGCAAGTATGCCCGGAATCTCCAGGGACTTGTCAAGAGAATATGTCGCCCATGCATCCTGATCCAGCGGCGGCTTTTCAAGTGCATCCAGTCTAATCTGGACACCGATCTTCTCCAATTCAGGCGCAAGAATCTTTGTGACATCATTTACGGTGGGTACGGTCGGGCCATTATCGCCAGTACTGACCAAAAGAATGCTAACAGTGTCAAACGAATTCGAATCCGTTTGGACATCAGCCGCAATTGCTGATGCACCTTTGTCTTCTGCGGCAAACAAGCCGGGCGCGAAACACCACACCAATGCAGCGGACAAAAATCCGGCACTGAATAGTCGCGTTAATGTTCTATTTCTCATCGAAATGTCATCGCCTAAATCAGCTTCTTCACAAGTGTAGTGGTTTTGCCGGACTTAATGGTGACATTGAAGCTTCTGTTGATACCAAATCCGTCGTTCTGGACAGTGATTTTGTATTTACCAGGTTTCAACGCCTTTTTCACTAATGGTGTATTTTTTATGAATTCTCCGTTAATAAACACTTTGGACCATGGTTGTGTCTGCACAGAAAGATATCCGTCGGCGCCGCCTCCGCCCCCGGATGCCCGAGGCGTCGTTCTTGGCTGAGTGGCGTCATCTTCGTTCCTCGACGGCCCTGACGTGGGTCGATGGGTTACGGTCGTGCTGCCGCCGTTGTCACAAGTGACCGCTGCCAGCGACACTTTGGCTTCACCGGATTCGACATCGCTCCTGGCCAGAGGACGTACCACCGCTCTTGAGCCACAGGCGTATTCCACCTCGTACTCGCGACCAGTCTCGATTTCGTGCGTCGCAGGGGTTACCCCAAGGTTGATGCGACGGGTTCCCTCGATCAATGTGACACGGCTCCCCTGAGGTTTGGTATTGAAGGTGACTTCAACTTTTGCAAGTATCAGCTTCTTCACTGGCAATTTTGCGGTCTTGCCTTTCTCGATATCGACCTGGAACTTCAGCTCTGAATACTTATCCTTGCTAAGCTTAACCTCATGAGTCCCGGGTTCCAGGTCAGATACTGTCAACGGAGTGGTGTCGTTGGAAATCACCTTTCCATCAATCTCGACGGTACAGCCAGGCGGATCTGATTCAATGTACAACCCGCTGCCTCTGGCTTCCTCCAACTTCACTTTAGTGGCAAGTGTCTTGCCTGGACGCACATCGAATATCAATTCTTTTTGTGCATACCCTTCTCGATTAATAATAAATGAATGCTGACCAATAGACAGGTCTTCAATCAACATGGGCGATACATTCTGAGGAATCTTACGAGACCCATCAACAACAACTGAAAGTTCGTCGCTGGGCGCAACGGTCAGTTCAATGGCACCTGTACGTGGCGCGAGGGCAAACTTGAAGATACCGACGACAGCAGCCACTGCAACAATTACACCAACCGCCACTCCTATTAAAAGGGACTTGGTTTTGTTGCGCCGCTTTCGAGCCGGAGACATCGACATGGTATCGTCGATGTGGGTAACAGTCGCGGCAGGCATTGGCATCGTCTGAGGCACCGCCGCCGCTCGGGGTGCGCCCATCGCTGGGGTTGGCCCGGTCGTTCTTGCTCTGGCGGCAACTGCAGCCATCTGCGCTGCTGTATCCTTGGTATAGATATTTGTGGGCTCCTCATCATCGTCCCAATCCATATCGAGAGAATTATTTCCCGCATTCGCGGGTGAAGAGCCTTTTGGGGTTGCAGGCGATGCCCCTGGCAGGCCAGTGGACGCAGCCATCGGGCTGGCAGGCTGAGGTGGCGCAGGGGCGACCGCTCCAGTTTTCAAAGCCGCTGGTTCCGGTTCATTCGTCGTCGCCGTCATCGCAGAGCGTTGTGGAACGGGGGATTGCGCAGGAATGCCCAGCATAGTCTTTTTAGCTGCAGGGGGCGCGGGTGCTGCACCTGGCTTTGGCGGCGGTGGCGCCAGAGATGCACCAACAGATGGTGGAGTTGGTGCACCAGGAACACCTGGGCGCGGTGGTGCCGGCGGCACAGTGACGCCCCCCAGAGTTGGTCGGGGAACGGCCACTGGTGGCGCACCTGGGGCTGGAGGAGCGGTTTTATTGCTTCCGGTTTTGGATGCTCTGGGGGGAGGTGGAACAGAAGACTTAAGCAAACTATCGTCGAAGTCCTCGGCAGCGGCTGCGCTCTTTTCAATATCCGCCCGGAAGACTTCCTGCATAAACGCTGCCAGATCCTTACGAGAAAAGAAGCTGCCCGAGGTATACATGTAACTCTGCAGGTCATCGTGCAGGTCCATCGCGCTCTGATAACGCTCCTCAACTCCTTTGCTAAGCGCTTTTAAAACGATTTTTTCAAGTTCAGCTGGAATCCGCTTATTGAACGATGATGGCGGAACAATATCAACATTGCGGACCTTCTCCAAAGTAGAGAAGTCGGACTCCCCAATAAAGAGCCGTTCCCCTGTAAGCAGTTCCCACAGGCATATTCCCACTGCGAAGATATCGGAACGTCGGTCAAGAGGCATCCCTCGGACCTGCTCCGGAGACATGTACCCGAACTTACCCTTCAGGATGCCCGCCTGTGTTTTGCCGGCTTTGCCAGCAGCTTTTGCAATACCAAAATCGATTAGCTTCACCTGACCGTCGAATGAAATCAATACATTCTGAGGTGACACATCCCGGTGTACCAAATTTAAATCCCTGCCAGCGCCATCCTTCTTATTGTGTGCGTAATCAAGGCCTTCGCACATTTTCATAATCATATAGGCCGCCATGGCAAAGGGCACTGTCTGTGCTTTTTTCCGCATCCGATCAAAGATTGCGCGCAGGTCCTTGCCCTCGACATACTCCATCGCAATAAAATACGAATCACCAACTTTACCAAGATCATCAATTCGAGCAATATTTGCATGATTTAGCTGAACCGCAATTTTGGCCTCATCAATAAACATGGTGATAAATTCTTCGTCTTCAGCAATGCTGGGCAAAATACGCTTCACAGCGAGAAGCCGCTCAAATCCCTCCACACCGAATGCTTTGGCCTTAAACACTTCAGCCATTCCACCAACACTGATTCTGTCCAACAAGTAATATTTCCCAAAAGGAACAGGCTTTTTCACAGGGTCACTCCAATTTAAATGAATTGCGCAAACAAAAAAAATGAGTCTTGGGTTCAAAATTTTGCGATGAAAATATCGCATGAGCGCTTTTCCAAGTCAACAATGTAAACAAAAGATATATTAAAAGGCACATCAGAAATCTTTTATCGAATAGCAGCTTTTGAACTTCCAAGAAGTATTGCCGGACTGTCTGTCTATCAGGTGCCGACCTTGTTTATCGTTTTACAAAGGCATTAAAAACGGTTATTTGTTACAAACAAAATTGGCATAAGGACTGTTGGCAGTAATTGGCTCCCCGTGCTGAAGACTACTGAGCGAAGGACATATCGAGTGAACACGCACCGTTCAAACTTGCCGATTTCTTTACATCGACAGGCAAAAAGGCAAAATAAAGTCAACCGACAGGAAAAGGTATCCAATGAGCACCAGGAAGTATTTTCACATAATTTCCACCATCGCTGTTATCCTGACGTTTCTGCTGACCAGTCTCGCATGGGGAAAGCCCGGAAAAATTAACCGAAAAAAAGCGGCTGTAAAACCAGCGGCCAGCGAAATTGAGCAGAATATAGACGTCGATACCGAGTTCCAGGCATTTGTAGCCGATTTGCAGAGTACAGATCCGGAAAAAGTTGTCGTTGCGATACAAATGCTGGGCGCCACAGGCAATCCTGCCGCATGTTCCGAGATTATAGCGCTTCTGAAAACAGGGCCAGGAAATGACATAACCAATCTTGCGCTCCAGACTCTCGGTGTGCTGGGTAATCCAGACGCAATCAATACACTGGTCGAATATCTCAATCATCGGCGTTCGGATGCGCGGGTCATCGCAATACTGGCACTCGAAGGCTATTCATCACCAAAAATCAAACACGCTCTGGAACAAAAATTGAGAGATTCAGATCCTCAGGTGCGCACCAATGCGGCGATTGCACTGGTAACCAAAGGCGATGCGTCGTCTGTGCCTATTCTATTTAAGGCATTTAACAGAGGTGTGAACGATGCTGCCGTCGCCATCGGTCGCCTTGGTGCAAGGGATGACGCACTGAGACTGACTGAATATTTGGGAAAGCTCGACATATCGGTTTTGCTTCCAGGATTCAGAGAATTTCTGACCGGTTCCCATTTGGATGACGATATGAAACTCCAGGTACTGAACGTGCTGTTCGATTTTGCCGGTCCGGAAGTTCGGCAGTTTGCGGTTGAAATGCGTGCAAAAATCAAAGCCGCCAATCCCGAAATGGAGTACGATGACCCCATCCTCAAACTGTTAAGCAAAATGGTCAACCAGATCGTCCAGGATTGAGTTGAAAGGAGTAATGGTAATGAGTCTGAAAAAAATTCGAAAATACCTGCTTCCTGCACTCCTTGCAGCTCTCACCATTTTTTGTTTTGGGGCAACAGGAGAGATATGCGGACCGCTTTTTGAAACAACAGCAGATGCATTTGAAGCAAAATTCCCGGAAAATGATGCCGCCAGCCTGAAAGATGTGACATCGAAACTTGACGAACCGGAGGGTTATCACATCACCAACTCATCCGGACTTCCGTTTGCCATTTTTACCGTCGCCGAACCGCAAAGTGCTCTTGTCGCATATGATTTAAAAAACCGGAAAACAGCCTGGCGAGTAGAGATTCCGGTCAATTCACCGCTGACATTTCGAGATAACACCATTGTTCTGCAGACCGGTTTTGCCATTGCTGTCTACGATGCAGGCACCGGCGCTTTGTTGTGGACTGTGCCTATAGACGAGGGCTGGTCTTTTTACGGCGCGGATGTCTCAAACGAGACAGTTGTTATCTCACTTGGAATTGGCAGCGCGAATGATGGCGCCTATGCCAACGGCCTACTTGTGGCCCGCCGTCTCTCTGATGGCCGTGAACTCTGGAAAAACCTCACAGGAAACGGTCTACTTGGAAAACCAGCCGTGATGAACGATTTTGTATTTGTTCCCTGGAAGAAAAAGCAAATCGCCATTATCAAGCTGGATACAGGCGAAGAGGTCAGCCGCCTGCGGGCAGACGATTTCACGGTTAATTTTACGCAAGCCACCCCAGCTGGTGTATTCTATGGCACCAATGCCACCGAAAAAAATGTAGCTGCACTCTTCCTGCTTGATGGATATGCGATTTCCGGAAAACGAACATCCCCAAACATGTTCATGCCAAGATCTGTGGCTGCGCCCAACGCACCCGGATTCCATGTGGATACATTCGTAAAACCGTCTATCGAAATCGCTAACGCAGAGCGAATCAGATATTACTGGCTGCCCCAAAAAAGCCAATCCACCATTAGGATGTCTGCCGACACATACTATCTACACTACTGGCGGTATATTTTTGCATTCGACGCCAGGACCCATCAAACCAAATGGGCATATATGTCTCCAGAAGATATTCACTCACTCCTGCCAATGGAAAGTGGCCTCTATGCTGTCACCACCTCAGGCACTATTTTCTACACCGACGCACGAGTTGGACACGTGAACTGGCAGATTAAGACCGGGCTAAAACCCACATCCATCGCGTTTGACAGCCATGGATTCGTTCCAAGTGTGAAAACCGGTAGTGGTATTAAGGACCCGAGGGCAGATCTTAAGATGCTAATAAGAGATAAAGACAGCCGCATGCTGCCAGTCCGTATCTACGCCACAAAATTACTGGCGGCTTTCGACAGCGCGGGGGTCACGGCAGACCTGCTCGAGCTGCATGCAGATGCGACCATGCCGCCTGCGCTTCAGAAAACCATCGTGGAAAAACTGGCGGAGCGGGAAAGCGGCGCGGATGCTCTTATTGATTCACTGAGTGTCAGATACGACTACCTGGAACAAATTGCCGCACCACCAACAAATGTCGTCGCACCGGCTCTCGCCAACATGTCCGCCACAAAAGCGTTACCAGGACTCATGCAACAGATTCTGGACTACGAAACACCAACACCCAATATTGAACCCATTGCATCCGCTATCCTTAAACTTGGCGACGAATCAGTCGTTCAGCCGTTGCTGGCTTTTATTGTAAAATATCATGCCGACACATCATTTGTAGGCTACGAAGACGGGCTGAACCGAATTTGCGAAGTAATTTTAAAGTATGGCAGTGAAAAAGAAAAAAAGGCAATAGAGTCGGTACGAGATAATGCGCAGACCCTGCCGGAACTCAAAAAGCAGCTGATGACAGTTCTGGACCCGGACGCAGACAAAAAAGCGATGGCACTGGCTATAAAAAAGGCACAGGAAGCGGAGATTGCCAGACAGCGGGCCATTGAGCTGCAAAAAGCGCAGGAACTTGCTAATCGTCCATATTTCCTGAGTCGCGATCAGATCGCTTCGACTATCTCCAAAAATGCCTACCTGTTGCGCCCCTGTATTAAGAGCGCCCTCGAAAAGCGACTGGGGCTGCGTCAGGTTCGAATGAAGTTCGCCATTACCGGAGCGAACGGAAAACCTGCCGGTTTGCACATTTTGCCGAACGATATACCGGGCCTGCAGGAATGCCTTGCCAATGGACTTTCTCAAATCGAATTTCCAAAATTTAAAAATATTCGCCAAAATGCCAGTCACACTATCCGTATAACGGGCGTTCGACGAAAAGCCGCAACCACCGAATAATCCGGTCATCATAACCGATTGCGAACCGCCTAAGTGGTTCGAGTTACCCCCACAACAGAATCAGAAAATTTTTCCGGGATTAAGCAATCCTCGGGGGTCAAGTACTCGCTTTATATTCTGCTGCAATGCGATTAGCGATGGTGCCTGCTCCAAAGAAAGATAGGGGCGTTTGGCAAGACCAATACCGTGCTCACCGGTGATTGTACCGTGAAGCGAAAGGGTCAGTCGAAACACATCCTCGACAACAGGGGAAACATTAAACTCGTCATCATCCCACAATACATTCACGTGATAATTGCCATCTCCGGCATGACCGTACGATGCCAGTCTCACATGATACTTTTGAGAAAGTCGTTTTAATCCGGTCAAGAGTTCAGGAGCAGCGGACCGCGGCACCACAATGTCCTCGGATACTTTATGTTTTGCTGTATCCGCCACCGCGTCTGACATAAGTCGTCTTGCGGCCCACAGTTTTTCACGCTCGCCCCCATGACGGGCCATCAAAATCTCCCTCGCGCCAACCGATTCACAAATATCGGCCAAACGAAGCGTTAGCCGTTCCACCGACGCTTCATCATCACCGTCCACTTCAGCCAGAATCAACGCTCCTGTGGCGCGATCGACACCGGAAACACCTTTTGAACGCAGTACATCCACTATAAAACTGTCCATAAATTCAAGAACAGAAGGGACCATCCCAGCGGCAACAATTTGCGACACTGCTTTGCCGGCGGACTCTTCATCTGGCATGGGCACAAGAAGAGTTGATACAATTTTAGGCTCCCGAATCAATTTTAGTGTAATTTGAGAAAATACACCTAACGTCCCCTCAGATCCCACCATCAAGGATGTAACGTCGTAACCGGCCACACCTTTTACGGTTCGTTTTCCTGGGCAGACTATGTCTCCACCCATTAATACCGCACGTACCCCCATCACATACTCCCGCGTGACACCATACTTAAATGCACGCGGACCGCCAGCATTATGTGCCACGTTTCCACCAATTGTACACGACTCAAGGCTGTTGGGATCAGGTGGATAAAACAGACCGTCTGCAGCCAGCATTGATTGCATTTGCCCTGTCACTATACCTGGTTGAACGACTGCCAACAAATTTTCACGATCCACCTCCAGCAAATCATTCATTAGTGTCAAATCCAAGACAACGCCACCTTTCACAGGGATTGCCCCACCCGATTTTCCAGTACCTGCGCCCCTTGCAACAACGGGTACATTGAACTGACTGGCAAGCTGCAGTACCGACACTATCTCGCTTTCGCTTTTGACGCGTACCGCCAAATCCGGCATCACCCCTTCGCAATGTGATTTGTCAGTCGAAAACTGTTCAAGAATATCCAAATCAACTAAAACCCTGCTCTCTCCGAGCAGCGAAGACAGCTTTAACGCCAGTTTCTCTGAGGATCGCTTAGAATTAATTGAGTTCATAATGAATGAGTACTTATCCACAAATCTGTTCCGTTACAAGCATCAGACCATTTATTTGTAGAAGCATAATCCCCTGTACGAAACACAGATAGTCAACATCGGTTCATAACATCGGCAATTTTTTGAATTGAAAACTATGTGCCTGATAAACAAAAAGCCGACTAAATCATTCTCCCCAAGGATCGGCGTAGTCAATCTTACGACGTGGCTTTTTAGCTGGTTTGTTCTCGGGGGGAGGTTCTTTCACCACTGGCTGTTCTGCTTTTTCAGCCGATTTTTGCCGTTTGCCTGGATGTCTTCGCTTAACCGAGTGAGATTTATTCTCAGATTCATCCTCTTTCGGCTTCAAATCGTACGACAGTGTCAAATCCTTATCAAACACAACCATCTCTGAAACACTCTCATGCCCAGGAGCAGATACCGAAATGGATCGATTAACATTGCTCTTTAAAAAAGAACCAGTATAGGGATTGCCAACATCTGCGCCATCAATTGTGATGGTAGCCGTATTAGGTTGTGCAGTCACTGACAGTGTAATCTGAGCAACGCCTTTTTCTTTGGGTGCTTCTACGTCAGTCTTGACATCGCTCTCCGGCTGCGCCACTGGGTGTTGGGGGACAGGTTGCTCAACGTTTCCTTCCATCGGTTCGGTTCGACTGCTTAAAAAGGCAACAATACCCACCACAACGGCTAAAACCACTGCGGCGGCAGCGCCCAGAATCAAGGGCAACCTGCTTTTAGGCGCAGTTATACCACTCTGCGTCATTTCGAGTGGCGTGGCAGTCATTGTTTGCGTACGTCTAACTGTACCAGTGCGATGTGCGACCAGATTAAGACTATTCGTGCTGTCGACTGCAATACCTGGCACGTATGGTATTAGACGCGCTCTAAACTCATCGCAATCCACAAACCTGTCCTCCGGATCGCGTGCCATGGCAATCTTAATGGTCTCTGCAATATCTTCGGGCAAATCCGGGTTCAACACTTCCGGCAGGGGCGGATCTTCCGTCAGAATCTTGATCAACAGCGCATTATAGTTTGGCGCATCAAAAGGCAGATGGCCCGTCAGCATCTGATACATTATGACCCCCATCGCGTAAATATCAGATCTTAGGGTCAAATTCTGCTCACCGCGCGCCTGCTCCGGAGACATATAATGAGGCGTTCCCAATACGGTTCCCGTCTGCGTCAGTGCTTTTTGGCCGTCAGTCTCCAACTCTTTAAACTTTGAAATACCAAAATCAAGCAGCTTAACATAATCGGGATTTGATGATTTTTGAATAAGGTAAATATTTTCCGGTTTTAAATCACGATGAATAATCTGTACATCATGGGCCGCCTGAAGTGCAGCTAGCGCCTGAACCAAAATTCGCGCTGTTCTTTCAACGGACTGAACGCCTTCACTTTCAAGTAATCCCTTAACATCAGTCCCTTCAAGATACTCCATCACGATATAAGGTGCATCATCGTCTGCTGTCCCCATATCAGTGATTTCTATAATGTTTTCGTGGCCAATCTTCGCCGCTGCCTGTGCCTCGCGTTGAAAACGGGTGACCACTTCATCATTATTGGCATACTGTGGATGCAAAAACTTAACTGCCAGTCTGCGGTTAATCAGTTGGTGCTTCGCTTCATAGACCGCCCCCATTCCGCCTTCCCCCAGAAGGGAAACGATCGTATATTTATTATCTAATGTCGTTCCAACCCGCTCGCCTTGAGTCATTGTCTTCATCCATTTTAAATATTATGACACCGTTTTAGTATAGGCATCGGTCTTTCCAAACGCTATATATACATACGTGAGAATTGCACAGCAATTTAGTTAAGTATAGAATAAAAATGAAATTCAATTAAATTTCCAGATAAATACACAAAAACTGAAATAAAGAATCGGCTAGTTATTAACAGCCTGTGCATTCTGCTGATGCACAAGATTCACGGAAATCATTTTGGATACGCCCGGCTCCTGCATAGTTACACCATAGAGAGCATCCGCACCCTCCATAGTAATTTTGGAGTGCGTAATAATCACAAACTGACTGCGATCCGTCATTTCGCGAACCATGTCGATGAATCGCCCGATATTTGCATCATCAAGCGGAGCATCCACCTCATCGAGCAGACAGAAGGGACTGGGACGCTGCATAAAAATGGCAAACAGCAGACTAACTGCAGTCAATGCCTTCTCACCACCGCTCATCAGCTCAATGGCGCGAAGCTTCTTTCCCGGTGGTGAAGCGACGATGTCAACCCCCGTATTCAACATATCATCCGGGTCAGTCAACGTCAGACAGGCGTGACCACCTTTGAAAAGTCGCGGAAAAATCTCCTGAAATTTTTCGTTAATCGCATCAAATGTTTCCCGGAACATTCTGCGCGAATCCTTATCCATCCTCGAGATCGCTGCTTCAAGGTCCTCCAGAGCCTGCTCCACGTCCGCCTTTTGAGTTACTTTTTCATCATATCGAGTCTGCATTTCAGCATATTCCTCTATTGCACTGGGATTTATCGAGCCCATCCGTGCAATCAGCCCTTTCAGCTCACTTATTCGCTCAAACACTTCCCGACCGGGCAACGGACGCCAGTGGTAATCACCAAGAATACGCTGCAAATCGACATCGTGCTTCTCCCGAACATTGCTCAGCAGGTAGGAGATATCAGACTCGGCCTTTTGCGCGGCTATCTGCAAATCGGTTACCCGCTTAGATGCCTCATCCACCTGGCTGCGCTGAGCTTTGAATAACATAGACGCTTCGGCCAGGATCTGTGTTCGCTCGTCCAGTACTCGTGCATGTTGCTCCACATCACGGGCGACACTTTCAATACGGTCGACACTTTCAGACAGCCTTTCTTTCGCGGTAACAATGTTGCCTGCAGTCCTGCCAATTTCTCCCGCAATCGTCTGTTTGCGGCGGGAAATCCGTTGCAGCTGTGCATTCACCTCTTCCTCTATTGCCACGATCTGCTGCGACCGCTCCACCGCAGATTCATGCTGCTGCCGGAACCGGGCTTCGCGCACCTTAGCATCCGTCACTTCGCTGGCCAAACGATCCGCCTCTTCTCTGCAGGCGGCAATCAGTGTTGACTGCTGCTCAATTGTCCGTTGCAAAGAATCCACTTCCCGAGTGGCTTCATCCAACTCAGCGGCCACGCGAGCCTGATCAGCGCGCATTTTGTCGAGCTGTTCACTTTGGTTGGAAAAATCTCTATCCAAATTGGCATTTCGGGCCTTCACGTTATCAAGATCCTCGAATGCGCGAGTTCTATCCTTGTCAACTTCGGACAGTACAAACTCCATGCGCTGCGACTCAACGCGCGCCAGTTCTGCGGATTCCTGACGACGATGCATTTCTTCCTTAAGCGTTTCAAAACGCATCTCCAAATCATCACGCATTGATGTCAACGACGCAACTGATGCCTCTAGCTCGCGTATTTCACGTTTTTGCTCCAACAAATCCGCTCCAGGGGTTCCTGCACGTCCACCACTTTGAATTCCCATGTGATCAATCAGTTGCCCATCCAAAGTCACGAAGGATACCGTTCCCCCTTGCTCACGCCACAACTTCAATGCCGTCGATTCGTCTTCAACCACCCACACATCCTGAAGCATATTCTGAACCGATGCCCGGACCCGGCTATCAGCCTCAATCAGATCAAAGAGATTTCCCACCACTCCCTGTCCCGATATCGCGACTGGTGCCAATGCAGTCATCAAGGGGGCATCGGATGCCACTGCGATAACACGACCCAAGTCTCTTTGTTTAAGCCAATTCAGCATTTCGAAACCAGCATCATGACTGGATGTCACCAGAGCCTGAAGCCTGTCGCCGAGTACAACCGCCAGCGGCAGTTCATACGCGCGCGGGCACTGAATATAGTCCACCAGCATACCTGAAAACAGATTTCCAGCTTCGGCATTCAGCGCATCGACTGCCTGTTTCACGCCGTTATCATGGCGTCCCATACTCTCATTTACCTGCAGTAGCGATTCGAGCCTGGAAGACTTCACAGTCAGCTCATCTTTTACACGTCTGAATTCATCCTCACAAAGCTGAACCTGTTCACGCAGATTCTCGAACATCTCACCTTCAGTCCGTGCTGTATTACGCAACACATCCAACTGTATCTGGGTTGCCTGATATTTTTCATCAAAACCACTTGTCAATGCGGTCAGGCCAACTATTTGCTCTTCCAGTGTGCGTCGTTCACTTCTAGTGACTTCCAGCCTTGATTCCGCCTCTTCGATTCGGTGATGATAACTGTCACAGGCACTCTGAGACGCAGCTATTCGTGCCCGGCATCGGCTGACCCTATCTCGCTTTTCATCAAACTCCCTGCCCAGTTCGGCCAAACGCATCCGGGCGTCTTCCGCCCGTCGTTCAGCTTCTTCTCTACCAGAAGACATGGCATGAAAATCCGACTGCAACGATCCCAGACGCACCTCAAGCACCTGTCTTTCATCCAAGGCAGAATTTAATCTGGCATCGGACTCCAACTGCTGTTCCAACAGCATCGCTTCTTCCCTCTTGATGCGTTGCAGCGCATCCTCCAAATGTCGTACCTCGGATTCAAGAACCGAGATCTCATTGTTCGCAGTCTGTGCCTTCTGCCTGGCCCGTTCAAGATCATTTCGCGCTGCAGCCTCGTCCATTCGCAGACCCTCGATTCGTGCTTCTGCAGCTTCGAAATTGTTTTTCAAAGAATCACAGGCCTCCTGAGCATCGGCAAGCGCCAACTTCGCAGTCTTCCCCGCAGCCAACAGCTCAAGGTATCGGTGGCTATTGACGTACAGCTCGGCATCGCGCTGCTCCTCGGCGTAAAGATTATACCGTTCCGCCTTTCTCGCCTGTCGTTTGAGATTTTCAAGACCACGACTCATCTCCTGCACCACATCCCGAATTCGCAGCAGATTCTGTCTCGTCTGTTCCATTTTCTTCTGCGCGGTCTGACGAGCCTTTTTAAATCGGGTAATCCCCGCTGCCTCTTCAATCATTGATCTACGATCTTCTGATCGGGAACTGACGATCAAACCGATACGTCCCTGCTCAATAATGGAATACGCTCGAGCGCCACCACCTGTCCCCATAAACAATTCGGTAACGTCTTTTAAACGACATGGATTCTTATTTATCAGATAGTCGCTTGTGCCATCCCGATGCAAACGACGGGTGATCGCGATCTCCGGATAATCCGCGTAGAGGGGGTGAGACAGGCCATCTGTATTGTCAAAAGTAATTGTAACTTCAGCCATCGATTGGGGACCGCGATTCTCGCTACCATTAAAGATCACGTCTCCCATTCCCTTGCCCCGGAGATTTTTGGCCGACTGCTCACCCAGCGCCCAACGGATCGCGTCCACAATATTACTCTTGCCACATCCGTTGGGGCCCACCACTGCGGTGAGTGAATTATCGAACAGCACTTTGGTGCGATCACAAAATGACTTAAAACCCGCAATATCTAAACTTTTGATCTTCATATTCGCATTTCCCCAAAACTGGAACGGATCCAAAGATCTCGTCACAGGTCCTGTTTACTGTTGTGGGCAGGAATTTACCCAATGCCCACCAATACTGCAATACCCTTAGTGTCACATGTGGCATCTGCACTACATGTATGGTCACTGATATATTGCACCATTGGTGTATGGTATACTGGAAAAGATCAAAAGATCTAGCAAAAAGATCCCCCATGCCGTCTTTCCGTCAATGCCGGATCCGCCCCTGAAAACTTTCTGTAAAAAGCAAACGCAAGATTATTGAAGAGAAACAACAAACGTCTTTTTTGTTTTCAACACAAGAATGATTCGATTGCGCAGGCAGGAACACTGGTCAGTTTTCAATGACCACGATCAGATACGGAAAACCTCCCACCCGTCCCCCATATTCTGGGGGACCGGGCGTTTATGCACTCCCGATTAAACCCAAAACCGGCGGTTCAAATTCCATCGGACGATCTTTTCCGTGAGCGAATCTTCTTTGGCCCTGATCAGCATCACTGGAAATAGATCAAGTGCATGTTTATTTATAAATCCTTATAAAATCTTTTGTGATATTTTAATCACGAAGACTTTAGTCTGCTTCCGTATTTCAGAAGAAAAGCCTACTGCAATTGTGTTCTTAAGCAATATTGATACCATTTTGAACATAGACAGAATTTCTCTACAATTATGTCGGGATTTACAACAGTAGTACCAAAGCAAAAGGTTCAATAATGTACTTTATGCTCCACAAAAGCACATTATTGTAACAATGGTTCCAAATTGTCCTCCCATGACCGACGCTTGACTTCCATCAGAATGTAATGATAATCACTTCATGACACTGCAACCTCATATCAGTCCGGATGATCCGGAATTTCCTGGAGATTCATCGCCCCAACCGCCCTTTGGACTGCTGGACTCATTCCGATCAATCGGCGTATGGAGTATAGGCGCACCCCATCTGGCCTTTTGGGCGGCGTTCACCTCCGTCGCCTCAAAGTATTCAGATATCCGTAAACTGGATGGCGCAATAAAATTCATGTGCCGTGCGGTGCCCATGCTTGCCGGGGTGAAGGTAACGGTCACAGGCCGCGACAGGATTAATGCGAACGACACGTACGTTTACATAGTGAATCATGTGAATATTTTCGACATGTTTGCCATTTATCAGGCGATTCCCACTTTTGCCCGATCTCTTGAACATGTCAGTCACTTTTCGTGGCCGTTAATTGGCCCGTTTATTACAGCTGCAGGCCAGATTCCCGTTGATCCGGAAGATCCAAAGCTCACCGCGAAAGGGCTAAAAAAGGCAGTCACCCTTCTCAAATCAGGAAACTCTTTGGCGGTTCTCCCTGAGGGCGAACGCACGCTCGACGGTTCTGTAGGCCATTTTTACTCTGGTGCATTTCGACTTGCGATCCAGGGCGGCGTTCCGGTTGTCCCCATGGCAATTCATGGCGGCAGAACGGTCTCCAGACGTGGTGACTGGCGCGTTCGACCTGGAAGTATGAAAGTGATTTTCGGTGACCCTGTCTCATCAAAGGGATATCCCCTTCGCGATGCTGGCAAACTGGCTCAAATTTGCCGTGATAAAGTTATTGCATTGCTTCAGGAAGAAAACCGATGCGCCAGCAGGAGAAACTGAACCAATTGTTAAAAACCGCAACGCTTTATAACCGTCGACATAAGCCTGTCGATGCCCTTTTTGTCCTTCGCGCTTGTCCCCATCACCGGAATTCCCGTTTCCTGCTGCAACCTGTCCAGCACAGCTTTCTGTTGACTGTTTCTCACCCGATCCAGCTTGGTTGCCACCATTAAAACCGGTGTGCCATTATCCTGTAAAAAACTGATTAGCTGCAGCTCCTCTTGCTCCGGTCCACGCCTCACATCCACAAGTATGACCACCAAATGCAAGGTGGTTCGACACTTCAGATACTCATGCATGAAATCCGCCCATGCATCTTTGGCATCCTTCGAAACTTTTGCATACCCATATCCGGGCAAATCCACCAGATACAGACATGCATCGGTGCTGAGTCTCGCCTCCACATGAACAATTGTCCTGGTTCGACCAGGAGTTGCACTCACCTTGAACAGGCCTTTTCGGCCACTAAGGGCATTGAGGAGACTCGACTTTCCGACATTCGAACGTCCGGCAAACGCCACTTCCGGATGAGTTGGTTCAGGAAGACTATCCAGTCGCCCCGTCGAACTCACCAGTATGGTTTCCACTATTCTTGTCACTTTTGTACCCTTTTTCGAACCGCTGTCATCATCTCTATAAATTCCGACACTCTGAGCAGCCAGGCGCTGACGGCATATAACAGAATGCCAGTGACAACGCAAAGGCCAAGCACTCCGATATTCATTAAATTGTTTCCCCCAAGGGACCAGTTGCCCAATTGGCTCACATAATGAATCACTATTCCCATTGGCACTGTTGCCCCCAGCATTCGCAACCAGTTTTTAAGCAGTTTTTTACCCCCCAGTAGACCCACGTTTTTTCGCAGCGCAAAAAAAAGACCCACCGCCTGCAGAGTTGTGGCAATGCTCAAAGACATGCACAATCCGCGGTGGCCAAACACATCTTTCAATAGCAGAGCGGCCAAAGTGTATGCCCCAATCATCACCAAAGTCATAATGACCGGCACCCGTACTTTTTCAAGTGCATAGAAAAATGGAACAGTCTGGCGAAGCAACGCCACCGAGCACATCCCCGCCGCCAGCCACTGCAGTGCCCCTGCTGTTTCAACCGCATCCGCGTGAGAGAACAATCCCCGTTGATACATTATTGTAACAAGTGGTTCGGCAAGAACAATGATTGCAACCATAGCTGGGGTGGCCACCAGAAGAGCAAGGCGCAACGAGTGATTCCAAATCCGCAAGGCACCATCCATATTTTTGTTCCCGACAAGACCGGCCAGACTGGGAAGTGCAGCGGTCGAAATCGCCATGACCAGCACTGCAAGCGGCAACTCAAATAACCGTTGCGCAAAGGTAATATATGTGACGGACCCCTCTTTTAGTGTTGAGGCAAAAGCGGTCGCTTCAAAATTAAACACCTGATATGCAGCCACACCGATAATCATCGGGGCTGTCATCTTCAATACTCTGCGCAAGGGGGGACTGCTGAGCGCAAGAGATGGCATTGCCAGCAGGTTGAGACGTTTTAGTGATGGGATTTGAATAACCAGCTGCGCCACACCGCCAATCAGTACACCCGCAGCAAGGGCAAAGATAGGATTTATTCCCCATTCCGGCAATGCACCGGACAATCCAACTGCACATCCAATGATTGACACATTCAGCAGGACCGGTGCAAACGCCGGGGTAAAAAAACGTCCGGTAGCATTGAGCATGCCCATGGCAACCGCTGTGAGACTGATAAAAAAGATATAGGGAAACATGGTACGGGTAAGTGAAGTTGCCAGCTCGAATTTCGCCGGGTCGGCGACGAATCCCGCTCCAGCAGCTAGAGTCAACCAATGCGCACCGAAAACTCCAGCTATCACCAAAGCTATTAAAAACAATAGGGAAAACCCATATATCGCTCGAGCAAAATCCCGCGATTGATCCATATTTCCCTCGTTCCAGATCTTTGAAAAAACCGTCACTAACGAAATGGAGAACGCGCCTTCGGCTGTAAGACGTCGAAAGGAATTTGGAATCATGAATGCTACCTGATACGCATCAATTGCGTCTTTGGGAAAGCACGCCGCGATAACTGATTCACGGACAAGGCCTAGAATTCTGGATGCCAGTGTGCCGGCGCTGACAATGCCTGCTCTTTTTGCAACAATCTTTTTTCCGTTATCCATACAGGCGCAGAATACTGCCTTGGTGTGTCATTCTCAAATTACAGGCGAATTAATTGCAGGAGGAAATCTTTTTTTCCGGGCGCTGTGAAGACACGGTTAAATTTCGTCGCGAGTGGCCCCCAGGGTCATCGCACGATGGGTGACCCTGTCATCATACCAGGTGGCGCGATACCCTCGCCAGTATCGCCATGGACGCTGCGTTTTCAACCTTTTTGACCGAAACGAAAACTGTTCAGCACAGATTTCCAAACCTTTAACCGGGTCCATCATTTCGCGCCTCGTGCCCTGATGAAACCGGGTGAGCAATTGACAGTAGCCAACATCCACGCCGGTAGTGTGAAACCATCCACGTGCCAGCGGACTGCGCATGGCGCTGAGCAATTCTTCCTCTCCGTAGGAAATACAGCGTTTGCGCGGCTTTAGCAGTCTTTTCTGAATGGCCCATTTTCTGAAATGATAACCCACCGCACAACGATCGAACGATGACTCATGCGCTATCGTGGCAGCCAATCCCCAAACGTTAATCGTCACATCGTTGTCTGACCAGGCATTTGCTGCTTTCACCAGTCGATAAGACAACAAAATTGCCTTGTCCTCTGTTTCGGGGCCGGTCTCCGTGTACTCACCGCATTCCCACCAGCCATGTTCCCGCGTGGTTTTCCAGCTGTGAATGCCTCGCGCCAAACGCGTGATCAATTCTGTCTGCGCTTCATCCGGTACGAACAAATCGCTGGTTTCGCCAACGATAGTCATTGGTAGCGGATCTCCGTACGTTTCCTGAAGACTGCACACTTCATTGTCATCAACGTACGCACTGATGTGATGAGACACTGACAGCATCACCCCCAGAGTCGCCATGACAAAAAACGAAGCGTGAACACAGTCCACTCTTTCCGTATGATGACAATCCATAGTTCTCCTCATTCAATATTGCTCTCTGCACTGGATCGTAATTAACGCAGGCACAATACAGGTATCAGAATCCTGAATCTCCCCATGGCTGATGAATCCCTTTACCGTGTCTGCGAATTTGTGCATTTGCCATTCATAATTTATGCTTATGATTGAAAATTCCACCATGCCATCGGGATGGTGGAGAACATACATCGAATTTTTTTTTTGGCAAGAGTCATCCATACCCCCAGCATAAAAATCAAAAAACGTTATTAATCAATATAAAGAAAAAAAGAATCAATAAACGATTTTTAATTTCAACATTTATATTTTTCATAAATCGCATTCTATATTGAAATGATCGCGAAACATCCCATAAACACACATATTTTTAAATTTTGTATTTATAACGGAACGTATTGGGACTAATCAATTTTGGTACAAATTTGTACCAAAATAATTCAAGTTAAACTATGTATCACAGATATTAATTAATAATTTTTATCGTAAAAATTTTTGGTAAATTACACTAGAATAAGGAAGAGATTTCTTTTTTTACACATTTAAAAGAAAGAGGCGTGAAGACATGACTATTACTAGAAAATTATTTTGCATGCTGTTTTTGAGCATACTCCTTGCTGCTGTGTCCTGGGGGTGCTCTGAAACAGATCAGAGCAAGCCGACCGGAAATGGGACCGCCGACGGCGACAGCGATGCTGACAGCGATGCTGATAGCGATGCCGATAGTGACGCCGACAGCGACGCCGACAGTGACGCCGACAGTGACGCAGACGGAGATGTTATTAACAAGGAATGCATCGTTGCAAAAGATGATCCGCTGCCAGAGGGATGTACCACAAGAATTAATCCTTCCTGCGGTGACGGCATAAAAAATCAGGACTGGGAAGTTTGTGACGACGGTAACACAATTCCCGGCGACGGCGCCAACGGCCGGTGTGCCATCGAGCCAAACTACAGTTGCGACACGGATGCGGAACCCTGCACCTGTAAGACCACTATCGTATGCGGTAATGGAAAGATTGAACCAGGTGAAGTCTGCGACGATGACAATACCGAAGACGGCGATGGCTGCAATGCAACCTGCGATATGCAGGAAGAAGGATGGGTTTGTCGCGAAGGCGAACCATGTGAAAAGATGTACGCCTGCGGAAACAATCGGATCGAAAGCGGCGAAGATTGTGAAGACGGTAACACGGATAGCGGAGACGGCTGCGATGAAGACTGTCAAGTGGAGAGCGGCTGGGAATGCCCGATTCCCATGCAGGCATGTCAGCGGCTCCCACGCTGCGGTGATGGAAAGACCCGATTTGACCTTGGCGAGCAATGCGATGACGGCAATACAAAGAGTGACGACGGCTGTGAAGGCGACTGCAGTGAGGTTGAAGATGGATATGAATGTCCGTCCGCTGGCGGAAAATGCACACTGCTGGAAACAGAATGCGGCGATGGGAAACTCGACTGGGATGAGGAATGCGACGACAACAATACCAAAAGCGATGATGGATGTACCAGTGATTGCCGGCGAGAGAATGGCTATAAATGTCCATACCAGGGCGCACCCTGTATCCCCGATTGCGGTGATGGTGTTGTGACGGCATCTGAATCCTGTGATGACGGCAACGATGACGATGACGATGGCTGTACATCTGAGTGCAAATGGGAGGAAGGTAAAACCTGTAAGTACATTAAACCTGCAGGTTCCGATACATACGAGTGCAAAGTGGTCGAATGCGGTGATGGTGTACCAGGCAGCGCATGGCGATCCACCATTGCATGCGATGACGGGAACAAGGAAGTGGGCGACGGGTGCTCCCCGCTTTGCCAAAAAGAGCCCATTTGCGAAACAGGCAAAGGCTGTACGTCAGAATGCGGCGACGGCATTGTGATTGGTGACGAGGAATGCGACGACGGCAACACCCGGAATCTGGACGGCTGCGACGAAGACTGCCAGGTTGAGCCAGGCTATGACTGTGACGACGAAGAATTGAATGGGCTTGGCTCCAGCATGAAAGTTCTCGCGATTTACAAGGATATCATAGAAGGCGACAACAACTATCCCGATTTTGAGCAACATGACCTGCTCGGATGCAACGAAGTTTCCCCTGGCATCGTTAAAAACGAACTGAACGACGAAGGCAAACCGGAACTGGGTAACGGAGCGGGCAGCAGCCCGGACTGTGACTGGGTCAACAGCGCCAGCTCGTTCGCCAAATGGTATGATCACAACGAAGGCGATCAGGACGCTGTAGTGGTCGATACCATTACCCTCTGGCGAAACGACGATGGCAACTACGTCAATCGCTGGCTTGAGGATGGTACCCAGTGGACGACATATGTGGAGGACAATACGCCTGTATGGTGTGCGGTATCGGACAGCGGTTCGAAAGCGGATTGCGCAGACGTGATTCCCGGTTTTGAAGACGATAACGATTGGTTGGCCCCTGAGGATCCCTGTCCCCAGTTCAGTAACGATGGTGATCAGATCTGTGTGTTCTATGACGGCAGCACAAAACTGAAATTTGACGGCAATCCGGCATTTTTCCCACTGGATGGCAAGGGAGTTGACGACGATACCGGCGAAGCGGTAATCCCGTTCCCGGTATATTCCGGCCAATGGTTACCTGAAGAAGACTATTTCAGTACTTTCGATATTGATGAACCCGATGGCTACAGCACCAAACACAATTTCTTTTTCACCAGCGAAGTCCGCTTCTGGTTCCAGTACGATCCGAACGCCGAACAGACCCTCAATTTTGTGGGCGATGATGACGTTTGGGTATTTGTGAACGGCATGCTGGCACTGGATCTCGGTGGTATTCACGTCCCTCTGGAAGGGGAATTCACCATTCAGGACCTGGAAAATTCACACAATCTCGAAGATGGTGGTGTTTATGAGATCGTTGTATTCCAGGCTGAGCGACAGATGGAAGGCTCCAGCTATAAACTGACTCTTGGTGGCTTCAACGCATCCGCAAGCGTCTGTGTGCCCGACTGTGGTGACGGAGCCATCACAACCGGCGAGATGTGTGACAACGGCGACGATAACAGCAACTCGGCATACAACGGCTGTAGAACTGACTGCACCCTCGGCCCACGCTGTGGTGACAAAGTATGGCAGGAAAACTACGAGGATTGCGATAACGGAACAAATACAGATACTTATGGACTTGATGGAGATGAACCTTGTGGCCCCAACTGCAAGCTCCCGCCTTTCTGTGGCGACGGAGAGATTCAGCCTCAATTTGGTGAGCAGTGTGACGACGGCGTGCAAAACACTGGCGCCTACGGTGCGTGCAACGATGACTGCACCTTGGCTCCATTCTGCGGAGACGGCAAAATTTCCGACGGCGAATACTGTGATATCGCCGGTGAACCCATCGACAAGGATGGCAATTCCATCTACGCATGCCTGGATTGTACCGATGCGCCCCGTTGTGGCGATGGTGTGCTCCAGGATGAATGGGGGGAAGACTGCGACGGATCGACTGTCAATGGCAAGGAATGCACCGACGAATGTCGTTTTGCAGGTGAATGCGGGGACGGCGTTGTGGACAAAGCCGCTGGCGAACAGTGCGATTATGGCAACGATTTGAACGACGGCTCCTATGGTGGTTGTACGCCCGGATGTCTTTTTGCACCCAGATGCGGCGACGGTAAAGTACAGGAAGATGAAGGCGAAGAATGCGATGCAGGGGATGACCAAAATCTGGGCGAATACGGCGAATGCGCGCCGGACTGCAAGATGGGCCCACACTGTGGCGACATGGAAGTTCAGAAGCCTTACGAGGAATGTGACGAAGGAAACGACGATACCGACGATCAGGGCCCTGACGACGGTTGCACCAACTCCTGCTCCGTCATTCTCTCGATTGAATAGCTCTCGATCCTGACCATTCCTTCAACGTTCTTCAATCCACTGTTTTTCAATCCAATTTAATGTTATTTAATGTATTTAATACATATATCTAACGACATAATGAATTAGAGGAGATGCCCATGAGCAGCTATCAAAAATCTGTTTATATGAACCTTTTCATTTTGGCATTGGCGGACGGTAAACTGGACCCAAGGGAAATGCATTTTCTGGCGCGTTTCGCTTCAGAGGCAGGAATCTCAGACGCCATGCAGCAAGAGTGGCAGCAGGAGGCAAAGGATAAACAGCTTCAATTCGTCCCCATCGAATCCGATGAGATAATTTCTCAGTCTCTCGCGCTCCTCGCCAGAATGGTCCGGGTGGATGATGAATTTGACCCCCGCGAACAGGATGCGTACCTATCCATGGGAAAAGCCTTGGGATATTCGGAAGAAGAGCTGGGGACTGCGCTAAGAAAATACTGGAACACAGATCCGCAGTTCGATCTGTCCACTGTGATCCAACAGACAGACGACGGTTCAACTGAGTCGGCTCCAGTCATTTTGGTTATCCAGGACTACCAGACAGACCTTGAGAAACTGGAGTTATCCGCCAACCGATGCAAAATCGACTACTGCCGCCTTTCTGAAACATCATTGCAATCCGATAAGTACACTATGGTTCTTTTTCAAATTCCAGAAGACCCCAAAGATTCCCTCGCAATGCTTAACCTGTTGAAACAACATTTTGTAAAGACACCGGTGGGATTTTTGGCCCATCGCGCACAGGCCGCACAAATTGGCTATTTGCTTGAAAATGGCGCCAATAAATGTTTTGTTAAACCGCTTTTTCCCAACGAACTAAATAAGGCGCTGAAAAAGGTTATATCGGCCCGAAAATAGTACGGCTTCAATCAGCCAACGTAAAACCAATGGAACTGACACTGACCACGCCCACTGTTCTCTTTTCTGCAATATCGCTGCTTATGCTGGCATATACAAATCGGTTTCTGGCCTATGCCGCACTGGTGCGCGGCCTGCACGATCGCTACCAGGAACGCAAGGAAACGAGGCTGCTGGTTCAAATTCAAAATCTGCGCCTCAGGTTGAAGCTGATCCGTGCCATGCAGATCGCGGGTATCACAAGTTTGCTTTTATGTGTAGTCACTATGTTTCTGGTGTACGTGCAGGTTCAGCACGTCGCGGAGTTTGTTTTTGGCATTGCATTGCTGTTGCTTATCCTGTCCCTCGGTATTCTGATTTGGGAAATTCAGATTTCGGTGAATGCCCTTGATGCACAACTCAACGATCTGAAGGAATAAGGCAACGCGGGAAAATCTTTACATCGCTTAAATCGCCTCTCGTCTACACCCCGCCGACGAAGTGTCAATGGGTTCGATTTTTCCACCACCTGTGATGCTCTTCAATAAGGTCAGATCTCACCAATAGGATATTTTTCAAAGTCCGTTTACCGTAGCGTCCAGATTATCAGATGGGTTTAGCACAACCTTCCCAATCCAATTCACTTCCACCCTCAAGTCACTTCCCGCTTCGCTTTCGCTCCACGGTTATCGAGCGCCAGTCACGGCGCTCCGCGCCATGCCTGGCGCACACAAAAAAAAGGCGCTCCGGATGTCTCCGAAGCGCCCTTGATAAAAATCGAGCCGAAACTGAACTTGCCTGAGACTACATCATACCGCCCATGCCGCCCATGCCGCCCATGCCGCCCATGCCAGCTGCACCCGGGCCATCGTCATCCTTTTTGGGGGCTTCCACAACCGCACATTCGGTCGTCAGCATCAAACCGGCTACACTGATGGCATTTTGCAACGCAGAGCGAACCACTTTGGTGGGATCGATAATCCCAGCCGCAACCATATCTTCGTATTTGTCAGCTGCGGCATTGTATCCGAAGGAGTCTTTGCCTTCTTTTACCTTCTGCACAACAATGGAACCTTCTGCGCCGGCGTTTGCTGCGATCTGACGGAGCGGTTCTTCCAGAGCGCGACGAACGAGAGCCACACCTGGCTCTTCTTCCTCTGTCGCGTTCGCACCGTTATCGAGCGCCGCGATAGAGCGAAGCAATGCGACGCCGCCACCAGCAACGATACCTTCTTCAACCGCAGCGCGAGTAGCATTCAATGCATCTTCCACCCGGTCTTTTTTCTCTTTCATTTCGGTTTCGGTTGCAGCACCCACTTTAATAACTGCAACGCCACCAACCAGTTTGGCCAGACGTTCCTGCAGTTTTTCGCGGTCGTAATCAGAAGAGGTTTCTTCAATCTGTTTCCGAATCTGAGCCACGCGTCCCTGAATCGCGGCTTTGTCACCAGCGCCATCGACGATGGTGGTGTTTTCCTTATCGACTGTAATTCGTTTGGCTCGGCCCAAGTCTTCCAAAGTGACTTTTTCAAGAGAAAGACCTACTTCTTCAGAAATAACCGTACCGCCAGTCAGAATTGCGATGTCTTTAAGCATCTCTTTGCGGCGATCACCAAACCCGGGTGCTTTCACGCCACAGGCGGTAAAAGTGCCTCGCAGCTTATTCACTACCAAAGTTGCCAGTGCCTCACCTTCAACATCTTCAGCCAGAATCAGCAAAGGCTTATTCATGCGGGCAATCTGCTCCAAAACGGGAAGCAGATCTTTCATGTTGGAAACTTTACCCTCGTTGATCAGGATAAACGCATCTTCCAATACCGCTTCCATCCGGTCCGCATCGGTTACGAAATACGGGGACAGATACCCACGGTCGAACTGCATACCTTCGACGGTTTCCAATGAAGACTCCATGGACTTGGCTTCCTCGACGGTAATAACACCTTCTTTACCCACTTTGTCCATGGCATCGGCAATCATGCTACCGATGGTGGCGTCTCCATTGGCAGAGATGGTGCCAACCTGACCAATTTCGGTCTGCGCCTTAACTGGTTTCGACATTTTACCTAAATTTTCAACAACAACGGCAGAGGCCTTGTCCATGCCGCGTTTGATAGCCATAGGATTGTGGCCAGCGGTAACCAATTTTGTTCCTTCGCGAAACAATGCCTGGGCCAATACGGTGGCGGTAGTGGTGCCATCGCCGGCGATGTCTGATGTTTTGGAAGCCACTTCCTTCACCATCTGAGCGCCCAGATTTTCCACTTTGTCTTCAAGTTCGATTTCCTTGGCAACGGATACGCCGTCCTTGGTCACAGAGGGACCACCAAAGGATTTTTCGAGAACCACATTTCGGCCTTTAGGGCCGAGTGTGGTTTTTACAGCATTTGCAAGTTTGTTCACGCCGATGAGCATTTTGCTTCTGGCATTTTCGCTGAAGTAAATATCTTTACTCATTGTTCTACTCCTGAAAATAAATTCTTTGAAGTTGCGGCCAGGAGGCCGACTTCGGGTTCACAATATTCTGCCTATTTCTCCACAACTGCGAGAATGTCATCTTCACGGAGAATAATCAGCTCTTCGCCATCCACCTTAATCTCTGTTCCCGCATATTTACCAAAAAGAATGATGTCATCTTTTTTAACATCCATACCAGTGGCTTTTCCATCGTCTCCCTTTTTACCTGGACCAACTGCCAACACTTTACCTTCGAGCGGTTTTTCCTTGGCGGAATCGGGGATGATAATCCCGCCGGCGGTTTTTTCTTCTGAGTCCAGTCGTTTAATAATTACGCGATCCTGTAGTGGCTTCAATGCCATAGCATCCTCCATTTTCTAAACCATTTCGATAGGTTTGGTTATTGTGACAGCCGATGCAAACCATACCATGGCGTCGGCGATGGTCATAGTAATCACCAACAGAAGGTTGTCAATCCCAGTGGTACAATTTATAAAATTGGCAAGAATGTATTCATTAAACAACAAGTGGGAACTGAAAAGACAGCCGTCGACAAGAGGAATGAGCGGTCTACTCAACAATTGAAACGTGCTCGATTTTCCATCCCTCAATCTCTTCGTACGTATTTCCATCCATAGTCTGTAAATCCTCATCAAATGTCCACGGACCAAGGTCATCCTCCGCTCCTTCGATAGTCACAGAATCAAGATAAACCACTGTCTCTTCAATCGTTGCGCCATCTTCCTCATCCAGCAGAGTAAACTGCAGTCCAAACGCCACCACCTGTTCGGGATCAAAATCCGGCGTCTCTTCGAGCAATGCGTCCACATCCACGGTTAGCTCCGTCCAATCGGTCATGTCCGCGATCGCCTCCCAGTTATCGTAGCCGAGGGTCGCATAATCGTTGTCTTCACCGTTTTGAACCAGTGGCTGCAGAATACCGGCCCCAAAGGTGGTTGCTTTCACCCTGAAGGTTACCACCGCTCCGCTCAGATCCACCGGACCATCATCGCCAAAATAGAAATTGAATTGCTGCGCGGTGTTCCAGTCAGTAAACGGAACCGTCATCTTTGCGTAGCCTGGCACGTCTCCGTCACTGTCTGAATCACTGTCTGAGTCGCTGTCTGAATCACTGTCTGAATCGCTGTCCGAATCGCTGTCTGAGTCTGAATCAGAGTCGGAATTCCCATCTCCGGTTTCGCCGGTTTCATCAGAGACACCACATCCAGCAACACTTGCAACACCCATCCCCAGACCGAGTATGCTGAGTAAAATCGCTAGCTGGTTTAATTTGTTAAAAATATTTTTCATTTTGAGCGCCCTACCTTTCATTTAGTAAACACACCAGCGCATCCAAGACTGCGCGAAGTTTGTTTAGTTTGTTTACAAACTACATAAAGAAATCTACAGAAAGCCACAAATCATGTCAATCACGGCTTTGTTATATTTATTTCATAACCAATTATGATTAATGACTCACAAGGCTCAATCGTTGATTCAGGAAGCGCCAGGCCCGTTTCATCCTTGGCAGTTCAGAATAAGCTTGATGATCCGTTCGTGGGCGTTCAATACACGCGCAATGCAATTGACCTGCAAAGTAAGTCTGAAAAATTGATTTGATACTGCCGTAAGGGATAAACAGTACTCAGCAGGAGAGACTAAAGATGACCACAAAACACAATGCCATCAAAATGCTCAGAAACCATCTATCCCGTCTTTTTGATGCCCGTCATCAAGGCGCACTCAAGACAGATTTATCCGAAACCCGCGGATTTATCGATGGCTACATTTGTGCCCTCGAAGATTTGCAGGTTTGCGATAAAAATGAACTGCTATCACTCATTGCCGAGGAACGACGCAATGCCGCAAACCGCGCTGACGCATGTCATTCCATTCAGTCGACGACGATGACAGCGGAACACTTCGCCCCAATATTGGGGTGAGCTTTGTCGCTATAAAAGGGATCACTCATTCCCCGAATACCAGTTATTTCCAGCCTAAAAGCTTGATCCGTTTGAAATTGAATGGTAATAGACCCGCCTTCGGCAATCACGCCGAAAATACGCACGCTCTATCCGATGCACGTCATCGGCCTGATTCGGGTGTTTCGCAATTTGCGAAATCGTTTCGGGGCAAGGAGCGGAGGTGGTCAGCGAAGCGCTGATCAATTAACCCGGAGGAAAATATGTCAGAAGAAACCGCCACCGCGGCAAAAAAAGAACTCGTCAGTTTAAGAGAACTCCTGGAAGCGGGTGTTCACCTCGGTCACCACACCAAACGCTGGAACCCCAAAATGTCACCTTTCATTTTCGGTTCCCGCAACAACGTACACATCATTGACCTGCGCATCACCCAAAAACTGTTCAACCAGGCGTATGAAACTATCGAGAACGTTGTTGGCAAGGGCGGACAGGTCCTGTTCGTCGGCACCAAACGACAGGCGACTGAAGTCATCGCGGAAGAAGCCGTTCGTTGTGGAATGCACCATGTCACCCATCGCTGGCTCGGCGGGACCCTGACCAACTTTGCCACCATTCGCAATACCGTTGAGCGCATGAAAAACATCGAGGAAATGCGCAAAGATGGTACTTACGATGGCTTTGTTAAAAAGGAACGTCTGAAAATTGACAAGGAATATGTCAAACTCGTCAAGTTCGTGGGCGGGATTAAAGACATGGAAGTCTTACCTTCGGCAATTTTTATTGTGGACCCCAATAAAGAGTACAATGCCGTTGCCGAAGCAAAACGCATTGGCATTCCAGTTATCGCACTTATCGATACCAACAGCGACCCGGACGAAATCGATTTGCCCATTCCAGGTAACGACGATGCCATCAGAACCATTAAATTGATTACGTCGAAAATGGCTGATGCGGTCAACGCTGGCGTTAAACGCCGTCGTGAAAGCGCTAAAGCGGTGGCCACCTCCGCGCCGACCGATGGGCCCAAAGTGGAAGTCACCCGTCGCCCCAGAGCTGCAACCAAAAGCAAAGCACCAGCAACTGAAGCGGACAAAGACGCTGAATAAGTTCAGATATCAGCTGCAAAACGATGTGACTGAGATGTGGCTGCGCAAAGAGGCGTAGCAATTTTTTGAAAGGACTTGGACTATGGCAAAAATTACCATGGATATGATCAAAGAACTTCGCGAACGCACCGCCGCTGGCGTTGTTGACTGTAAAAAAATTCTGGCCGAAACAGATGGCGACATCGAAAAGGCGATTGAAGAACTGCAGAAGCGCGGTATCGCCAAAGCGGCCAAGAAACAGGGTCGCATCGCAGCGGAAGGCAAAGTTGGCATGTGTGTGGCGAACGGTGGCAAACTGGTAGCGCTGGCCGAAATTAACTGTGAAACTGACTTCGTGTCCAAAGGCGAAAAATTTGAAGCGCTGTACAACAATATCGCCAAACAGGTTGCCGACCTGAAAACAGACGATGTCGCTGAAGTACTCAACGCCAAATACGATGAGAAAATCACCGTTGAACAGGCAATCACAAACTTCACAGCCGCCACCGGTGAAAAAACCACTCTGCGCAGAGTAGCCTGCTACACCACTGAGAAAGGTCGCATTGGCAGCTATAATCACGACAGCGGACGTATCTGTGTAATGGTTGAAGTGACCACAGGAGACGCCGCGCTGGCTGCAAGTGATAATTTTGCGCAGATGGCCGATAACGTGGCCATGCACATTGCCGCGATGAACCCCTCATATCTGCGCGCCGAAGAGATTCCCGCAGCTGACGTTGACAAGCAAAAGGAAATCTTCACTGCGCAGGTTATTGAAGAAGGCAAACCCGAAGCCATCGCACCCAAAATCGTTGAAGGTAAACTGGCTAAATGGAAAAAGGAAAACTGCCTTGTTGATCAGGTATTCGTTATGGACAGCGAGCTCACCATCTCCAAAGTACTGGCCAAATCCGGCGACGATGTTTCAATTGCCAGATTTACCCGCTTCGAAGTGGGTGAAGGCATGCAGAAACGCGTAAATGACCTGGCAGCTGAAGTTGCCGAAATGATGTAATCACATCGTCCGTGCGACGTGCCATTCGTCGGCGAGACGTGTTAAAGGTTTATTTCGTCCATGTCAAACAACGAAGTAAGAGTGGTTCTGAAGTTGTCCGGAGAGGTTCTGGCCGGTGAGGCCGGCAGTGGAATCGATCCGGCAACTCTCAGCGCCACTGCGAGCCAACTCGTGCGTGCACAAAAAGACGGTGCCAAAGCAGCGCTCATTCTGGGAGGCGGAAACATCTTTCGCGGCCTGAGCGCAGCGGCTGGTGGGATGGATCGCGTTACCGGCGATGAAATGGGGATGCTGGCCACTGTCATAAACGGACTGGCGCTTAAGGACGCGATTTTGCGCGCTGGCGGTGACGTGCAGCTGTTTACCGCAAGACCACTGGGCCCCATCGGCAAGCCATATATACGCGATGACGTGAAAAAGGCAATGGACGCTGGCACCCTGGTCATTCTGGCTGGCGGTACCGGAAATCCGTTTTTTTCAACCGACTCCGGTGCGGCATTGCGCGCTGCCGAACTGAACTGCGATCTCTTTTTAAAAGGCACCAAAGTTGACGGCGTATACGATAAAGACCCCGCCAAACACAGCGATGCCAAACGCTATGACAGCATCAGCTTCGACGAAATGATCGAACAGAAGCTCGGCGTCATGGACCTCACCGCAACATTGCTGCTTTCGGAAAACAACGTCAGCGCCCTGGTCTACAAAATGACCGCACCTGATGCCATCTACAACGCCGCTCTCGGCAAGTGCGATGGCACCCGCATTCATCCGTAACAGCAATATTTTGCCAAACTCCCCACAATGGTCGATAGTGATGCATGCCCGTCGCATCGCCCAATAGCGCAGTTCGTTGGACATCGCTTTCTTTGGCAGCGTTTCTGTGCCTCTGCCTCAGCCTGCTGCTGCCAGCCATCGCCAGCGCACAAAAAAAAGTGTCTGAGCAACCCGTCGCGCGCAAGGGAGTGTTTATGGGGCTCGACCCGGGAGTCGCCATGCGGTTTAACGATTTTGGAAAACCCGTGTTCGCGCGTCTCACCCTGCGCATCGGCGGCTGTATCAACCGGCGCATTCAGCTAGGCGCGGACTGGCGCATGGACATCTGGGCGGGTGGCGATCGCGTCGCCCAGCAAAACACCCACGAAATTGGACCAGTAGCCACATTCTTTCTGGTGAGAGGCTGGTTTGCTCGTGTGTATACCCATATCGGCGCCATCGATCCGTTTACACTAACCAACGGCAGCGCCACCGGCTACGAATGGAGCATGGGCCGGTTCAGCGGCGGTGGCATCCTTATCGGCGGAGATTCAAACATTCGTTTCGACGGCCACGCCCCGGACGCCTATTCCATCTTCGCATCATTCTATCTCACCGCCTACGACCTCGGCACCCGGAGGGGTCGCAATGAGTTTTGAATAATTAATTCAGGCGTAACATAACTAATTACGGAACCAACCATTTTTAAAAGGTCAGGCAATCAATGTGAGGGGATTTAATATCAGACAATGCACCCTTTGCGTTTTCGAAAGGCCATTGCGTTCTTATTTACGGCAGATGCGTGCTCATAATGTTTAAATGTTGCGTACGCAATGTAAGTCTCCACTACTTCGTGAACTCGAATACGCCGCAGCCTGCCGCCATATGAACGGCAGATCAATGCTGATGTCAGCAACGCAACTGAAAACGCGACAACGCCAAAACTTATCTGATATCCATTGGCAAAAATTGAAATCACACCCAATGTCCAACCCGCAAAAGAAATGCCCAGCCCCCATCCCCCGGCCAGATACATTCCTGCAAACAACCGAACTCTGTTTTCGTGTTCCTGAACATGGAGATACGAGTTGGACGCTTTTTCAAGCAACACATTTTTCCAATAATTAAAACAGGTATGCAGCAGGGTTGTTTCTTCAAAACAGTTCACGCAATTTGCCCGGTCTTGCTCACGCAGCTTTTCGAAATTGCGTTTACGCCAAATCCATTTCCATAGAGACCCTGGTTTCGCGATTTCTCGATATTTATTTTGATACGCATCATCTTTAAGGCGATTGGCCCATTGCGTCATATTCGGCAGCTCAGGCAAATAAGAGGGTGAACCGTATGCGGTCTTCATATGCTGCTGGGTCATAATCAATACCATTGGATACGGGAAGCTATCGATTCTCTCCGCCAGTCGCCAGCAATTCATCACATGATTATCATTAAGAAATCTTTTTACGGATTTTGTATCAGTGTCATTTATTTTCACTGCCCAGAAACCGTTTCCCACCATAAAAGACATAGTGAGAAAAACGGCAGGAATAATCCATCCATTATTAAGCTTATCCCAAAAATTCCAGTTGAAAATAAACGCAGACCCCTGAGACACTTCTACACCGCTCAAAATGCCAAGAGCCAGCAGCAGCGTAACAAACGCTCCAGGTACCATGATGGCAAAAAAATAGTTCCGCACCTTGTTGATGAGTTCAGGCATGGCTGTCTCCTTTTCGGCAGGCTTATTTTGTTTCATTAAGAATTAACCGGGTAGATAATTTTCCACAATATGTTTATTCAAAATCGTTTCACAGCGCCTACGTATATTTGCACCTCAGTAGCGACCGCCATGATGTCTCCATCGATTCCCCACATCCAGTCAACGCCGGGGGCGAAATCAATGTTCAAGAACGCCAAATGGGACCATCAGAAACGGGGAATAATCTGTGGTGATTCAGTCAGGCCTAATCGCGCATGCAGCCGCTAATCGCATCCGACCCAGGGGTATCGGGGCAGTCGAGGCGATAGAAATTCGAGAAGTTCATGTTCAGGTCGTCATCCACTGTGCCCGTTTCGGTGCAATACACCGCCCCACCCCATTCGCTTTCGGGATGGGTATACAATACTGCCCACTCAACGATGCCGGTCTGGTAGTCGCCGCGAACCAGAAAATAGCCAACTTCACTCATCGTTATATTGCAATCTATTCCGGAGCAGCCATGGCCGCCGCTGGTTTCCAGTGGGGTGATGCCATCAAGGGTAATGGTGTATTCATCATCGGCGGTATCATCTCTCAGTATTCCGCCCGCCACAGATACCCCATCCGCACAGGCGCCAATTGATTTGATTCCCTGGAAATCCACCAGCAGTTCCGCCACATTCAACGTCGCGGTCGAATCATCCGTGGAGCAGTGGAACTGTCCCGCGCCCTCTGCCGATGCACCGTGCTGCATCAACAGTTTATCCACTGTCACAGTTTGCTCGTTTTCAAGCCCGTCCGTGACGGAACTGCTCGTGACCGCGTCACTTCCCGCCATTAGAATTGAGCCATAACCAGCGCCGCCGTCCCCGGAATACGATGTCGTGTACAGAAATCTAAAGCCTGTCTCGTTCCCCCGACTGCCACTGGTTTTTTGCCCTGATGAATACCCAATGGACCAGTCTGCTCCCATCAGTGTCCCTTCAAGCTGACTTTTGCCGGACGCACAGGCAAATTCAGATTCACCGTCGCCCGCACCCTCTCCCCAGCATTCCACTTTACCGCTCACAGGCAGCGCACAGGCCACATCCCAGCTGGCAGAAACCTCTATAAATGTGCCTGCCGGCGGAATCAGATTGCCCAGCAGTTTATCTCCGGCGCACACAATTGATGCATCCGCGGCAATGGCGCAGACGGCGTCTTCCCCTACTGTGATGCGGGAATATGTTCCCTCCGGGAAAACAATGTCTCCCTGGGGGCAGACCGCCATTCCATCCGACGTTATGCCGCAAACAATTTTTGAAGAATTGGCAATCTGAACAAAATTCCCGGCAAAGCTTTCGTCCAATTCGCCCCAGCAGGTGATGCTGCCATCGGTTTTAATACCGCAACCGGTATTGTCTGCCATGGAGACCCCTGTAAAACTGCCTTGGGGCGCTGTATAGGCCCAGTTCCAGTCATCGCCGCCACATTCAATTGTTTGGTCTACGCGGATGCCACACATCAGATCATCTCCCACCGCGATGTCGGAAAAGGTGCCCCCAGGCACTTCAAAATCAAAGGAATAGAACCAGCAATGAGCGGTACCATCTGCATCGAGACCACAGGCCGCCCCGCTGCCAACATCAAGGGTGGTAAGGGCAACGGTGGGCGGCGAATCCCAAAAGGAATCCAGCGGACACTGGGCCATGTGGTTGCTATCCAGGTAACAGTAATAGCCGCTCTCCAGCGAAAATGTTTTGGCCGGCGCAGACAGGGCTACCGGATCCCTGTATGGTCCGTTATACGCCGTATCCGCCTCGCTGCCGGTGTCCGAATCGTCTTCCTCAAAAGGCACACTGTCGGAATCCCCATTCCCACCGGAACCACTGTCCGCTGTATCATTTTGATTTTCCGTATCATCTGATGCGTTGTCTGATGCGTTGTCGCTGCCTTCGCTGCAGGCAGATAACAGCACCAATTGTACAGCCAGCACCATTGTGCCCCATGCGCGTCTGGAATTCTTTTGTTTCACAACGACCTCCTTAAACTTAATCCTTAAACAGAATCGATGTCCTCCAAATTTGCGGTGTCTCCCCAAAAAAAAGGCGCGAAAGCGACTACCGACAACGCCAAAAAAAGAGGAAAACTTATCCGTATCAGATAGGAGATAGAGGCGGGTTATTCAATAAGTATCCGAATTAATAGTTTCTCCCCCCGGTGCGCCTGACGCCAGTCAGAATCGATACACGGCGCCAACATTGATTTGCACGGCAGTGGCCACCGCCATCACGTCTCCCTCAATTCCCCAAATCCAGTCAGCGCCGGGGGCAAAATCAATCGTTCCTCCCCAATTGGTGAAAAATATTTTTGCGCCGAGAATCGGTTTAAAGAAAACACCGACACCGGCGTCGTGTGCCTTGAATTTGTTCCCAAGGTTTCCCCCAACAATGCACCCCAGATGCAAGTACACTCTGTTTTTAATGGATATAACCAACTGGGGACGAATACCGATGCGCACAAGAATGCCGTTGCTCACTTCCCAGGGGATGCCGTCAACAAACACAAATGCGTCTGCCACAACCCCAAACGAAAAGTATTTCAAAATCAGTTTATCATACGCAATTCGAGCTCCCGGCGTGAACAATGTAAACTCGTTACCATAGCCACCGCCGTCACCCCAGATACTGTACGTGACATTCAACAGGTTTAATGAGACGCCCAGAAAACGCGGTCGCGTTTGGTTGACCGGGGGCTCGTCAGTCACATCAGGGCGTGGTTGAATTTCGATTTGTTTCCATTCAGACGGCCCCGAGCCCATGGCGCGCGAGGTCAACAGCAGTAAACCTAAAGCCGTTAAAAGCAGATTCATTTTCGCCAATGCAGCACTATCCATGTCGCCGGGTTTGTTTGTCATAGATAAACAGTTTTATCCCTGTTCTACGGGTATTGACAGAATAAATCAGGTCAGAGGCATTTGTACGGCGCCTTTTTACTGTGCTAAACTGAACACCGATTCAAACCACACACACGGGTCAGCGCAGCAATGGCTGACAGAGGAGGTTCATGATGCATGCAGGACGGCTATCGCTTGTGGCACTTTGTACCCTGATTGTTGCATTGGCGGGATGTAAAGACAAAGACTCATCTTTAAAGCGGTCCCCGCCCGAAGGAGGCAGCAGTACCGGTGGCGAGATAACCACCACCTGCGATGCGGGAATATCCGAGGGGGCAGTTGCCGAGCCGGTGTTCTGGAAGAATCTGCACGGACAGACCAGCTGGTTTGCATCTCCGGTTATTTTCGATTTGGATGGCGATGGCGCCAATGAATTGGTCGCGGCATACTACAGCATCTATGTGTTCGATTCAAACGGCGAGGTGCTGGCGGAGTTGTCGGACGGGGATGGCCGGGTATACGCGCCGCACGTGGTGGTGGATTTGGAAGGGGATGGCAACACCGAAATTGTGGCGGGCAATGGCAGCGCGGTCTACGCCTATGAGTGGAACAAAGGATTGCCGGCGCTTAAGGCAGGATGGCCCGCCAGCGTGGATGGGGCAGGAACAGGACCGGAAGTGCGCGGCATGGCCGCCGGGGATTTAAACGGCGACGGCAGCATTGAAATCGCGGTGACCACCACCGAAACCGCAGACGAGTCGGACGGGGGCTCGCAGGTGTGGGTCTTTAACGCCAACGGCACGCTGTACCAGCCGGACGGCATCAGCTGGAACGCTTGGCCGAGGTACAACGCCAACACCGGCGAAGGCAACGACGCCGACCGCAACGGTTATGGTCATCACGGCTATGGGAGTTACGGTCTGAATGTGGCCATCGGCAATATTGACGACGATGCCGAACTGGAAATCATCGCCACCTACGACAACCATCATATTCAGGCGTTCAACCACGATGGGGTAGCCATTGATGCCTCTCCCTGGTTTACCAATCGCGGCGACTACGAGGGCGAACGAATGACATGGGGGCAGTTTATCCGCTGGGTGGATCCGGTGGTGGAGGCGAATCATTACCATGAGCACACCGGTGAATGGCCTCACCCCAGCTGGACCGAGTGGGCCCAGTGGACCCAGTCCCCCCCCAGTATTGCCGACCTGGATTTGGATGGCAAAAACGAAGTCATTGGCGTGCCCAATATCGAGATGAACGAACCCTACGAAACCCAGGCCTGGGGCGTGATGGTGCTGGAAGGGGCTCATGGCGATGGCAGCCGCTCCGCCATGCGCAAGGCCGGATTCGAAGAGTTGAAACGGGGCGATTTACCTGTACTGGTGGATGGCTGGTATCCCCCATCCGCGCCCCCGGCGCCAGTCACGGTGAATATTCAAGGCGATGACCGCCCGGAGATTGTGGTGTCCCTCAACGACTGGTTCATGTATGCGTTTGATGCCGACGGCGAGCGGCTCTGGCGCTACAATTACAGTCACCGCAAGTCCATCATGTTCGCATCGGAACCCACAGTGGCCGACCTCAACCAGGATGGGTCCCCGGAAATATTGTTTACAACCTTTGGGGATCCGGGCGAACTGGACTCCGGCAACCTGGTGATCCTCGCCGCAGACGGCACCGAACTCTACGATATCCCCCTGCCCAACCCCGGTGAC
>JAFGWT010000500.1 GCA_016937015.1 Deltaproteobacteria bacterium
AGTCAACCGCCACACTTTGTCGATCTTACGACCCAATAAACGACACCTCGATCGGTTCACGATCAAGATGTGATAAAGAGACAGTTTCTCAAAGGGGGCACATCCATTCAACAGGGGGATTTCGTCCCCTGCCGCAACATCAGCCCATAAATGGCGTCATGCGACGTCTACAGTGTGCCGGAGCCAGGCATCCCTCGCCCAGGATGAGCTCAACAAGCCGACCGTTGCAGACCACAGGTTTGTGAACCGCCCCGTCCGAGATAGTCGCCAATATCTTGTTGTTAATTTTTTAAGACCGATCCTGGTATCACTGAATGCGTGTTGTACTTTTCTTTTTCCCCGGTATTATCGTTACCTGAATTTTATTAGTCCCCAGGAGATGCCATATGTCTATGCCGGATTTTCAGCTGATTTTCAGGCCCCTATTGGAGTTGGCGGCGGATGGGAAGGAACATACGCTCGCTGAGGCGTATGGGTACATCGCTGATCATTTCGAAATGACCGAAGAGGAACGAACTGAGATGCTACCCAGTGGACGTCAAAAGACGATTAACAACCGGGTGGGATGGAGCCGCACGTATCTGGCAAAGGCGCTTCTGCTTGAATCTCCCAGGCGTGGGGTATTTGTCATTACGCAACGTGGACGGGACTTTTTGAACGAGGTCCAGGGGGATTTTAGAGTAAAAGACCTGTACCGATTCGATGACTTTCTCCGCTTCCACACATACAGTCGTGATGGGAAAGATGAGTCTTCTGTAAAAGAGACAGAAAAAGAAAATGCGCTGTCGAACACGACCCCCGAAGAAGATCTTGAAACCGCGTATCAGGGCCTGCACGACTCGTTGTCATCGGAATTACTGGATCAGGTTTTAAGCTGTACCCCGGCGTTTTTTGAGCAGTTGGTGGTCGATTTGTTGGTAAGTATGGGATACGGCGGTTCCCGCAAGGAGGCCGGAAAGGCGACCAAATTATCAGCCGATGGTGGCATTGATGGAATCATCAACGAAGACCGCCTTGGTCTGGACAGCATTTACATCCAAGCCAAACGCTGGAAAGACAACGTGGTAGGCCGCCCCGAAATCCAAAAGTTCGCCGGTGCCCTGCAGGGCTTCCGCGCCAAAAAAGGTGTCTTCATCACCACATCCACATTCAGCTCAGAGGCATGGGAATACACCCGAATGATCGACAGCCGCATTGTGCTGATTGACGGACAACGACTCACAGAACTGATGATTGAACACAATGTTGGCGTCACGCAGGTCATCACCTACAGCGTAAAACGGATTGACGCGGACTATTTTGAGGAGGGGTGATTACGATATCCGGGAATCTTTTGTATTTGGAGAATTTTTCCACAATAGTTTGCGATATTACAATTGGAATAAACATTGTCTTTAGTGGTTACTTTATTTAGGATAGCGTAAGTTAATAAGCAGGATTAAATGGCAACACTTTCAAAAGCACCACTGATAGAGGTAATTTTCGAGGTTCGTTGGGGGAAAATTACCCCTCAAGACAACGGAAGGACATTGCATATTAGTTTCACTGATACAGAAAAAGCTGACCTTCTCAAGAATCTTGAAACTGAATCTTCCAAATACGGCTTTCCATTTGTAGAAATTGCGAACAATCTTTCCCTTGAAACGCTTCCTCCTTACGTTCCGATTAAACGATTTCGTCCAGTAGAGGGAATGTGGCCCTGTTATCAGGCAGGCGTTGGCATCTTCACTGTCAATCAGCTAAATGACGGGTATGTATGGGAAAATTATGCGGCTACCGTAAAAAATGGTTTAAACTTATTGGATACCGCACATCCGGAAGGCATTTCCGCTCTGGCCCCCGTTGCGCTCGCGCTGAAGTATGTGGATGGCTATTTGCTGGACGCGGGACAATCGCCAACAGATTACATCAGGCAGAATCTGCAGGTAAATTTGGATTTGCCGGGTACACTTCTAAACACCGGCAAACTCGGAGATGAAGTGCTGAATCCATCATTTGGGTTTCAGCTTCGAACCCAGGAACCCGTTGGAGTCGCAGACGTTTCAGTAAAAACCGGATCAATAAATGGGTCCCCCGGACTGATTTCAACCACAACTGTTACATCAAATAAAGACGCCTTACCTGATAACTACTGTATTGAAACGATTACAGATTGGACAGAAGCTGCACACAAATTGCACCAGATAATATTCAAGGAATTGCCAACTGCAGCCAAGATGAAGGAGTTTGAATGACTTCGTTACCACTGTGTATGAATTCCTATTCCACACTATCGGCAAATGTACAGGAGTATACGTTGGGGCTTCCTGTTCGACGTATTGCTGAACCCAATTATCAGGAATGCGACGTATACGACACCTCCGAAATTGCCCCCGGCGACTACATTAAACCAGTTGATGATCTGACCACGTTGGTAAAAGACAAATTAGGCGAAAACGGGGTTGGCAGATTTTATGAGTTTCGGGATTACTCAGACGGCTGGTGCATGGGAAAAGGAAAAAAAGTCTCCCACCAATCTATCGCCCAGTTGGAGCGTTTTGTACGTTTGGCGAAAACGTATTTGCCTGATGAACCAAGCATTTTTATATCCGAAGAGGGATTCCTGCAGCTCCAGTGGGAAGACGCCGATGACCTGGATATAGAAGTCTGTTTTGGCCCAGAGCAATTCGAATATTTCCTCGAATCCTCAGATGAAGAAGGCATCATTCCCTCCCAAAATATCTCTGAATTGCTCAATAAATTATTTCATACCGAGCTATGACCAGCGAGTATTGTTCCGATAGCGAAAATGTTGTTCGCGCGATTTGTACAGCTCACTACGATGACGCAAAAAAACGGATAAACTCATCACTATTCCGTGGCAACGGCATCTCTGTCAGCCGATTATCGGTGCTCTCCAAAGAGGAAATCATAAATATCTTTCGAAAGCAGCTCGTAAAACCAAACAGCCGCCTGCTTGCGATATGCACTCTGAACACAGGCGACTTGAAAAAAACCGGAAAAGAAGACCCCCAAAATATCTTCGACCTTTCCGTAGAAATCAAACCGGAACCAGACAACCCCGCCCACGCCGAAATCATATCCGATCGGGAAATTACCAAAGGACTTTCAAAGCGAATCATAGAACGTGTTCAGAATGCGGTCGAAGAGCTTACCGATGAGTAAACTGATTATGCACCTCCAATGATCCCAGATTCGAACTCCAATATTAATTCTGCACGATATTCTGACGTCCACTTGGCGCTCTCATAGACGCGCTCTTCCTCTCGAGCATCAATTTCCCATACCCGGCAAATATGTTCGTAATCTGACTTATTGAGCACGTTTTTTAGTGGCGACGGTCCACCAGCAATCTGCACATCTATCGAAAGCTGGAGGAGTTCTCTAAATGCTTTATCCGCCGTGGCATACGCAAATTCAATATGGGACTCTCGGGATATCGATTTCCGGAAAAACATATTCATTATGTAAAGATCCCACGCCATATTTACCACTTGCTGTTTTTTTTGAGCCGGCGAAGAAGACGTGCGGTATTTCATCATTTTTTTTAATGGACTTGAACTAAATAAAACTGATCCAAATACAAGACACACTAGCGAACGCCGAAAAGACTTCACCATCCACAAGTAGAAATGCTCGATTTTCTGATTATTCGTCAAATCTTTTCGAAGGTAGTAATGGATACAGGCAAGCACATTCAGATACATCGAATCCCATTCTTTCAGCCGTCTGTATTGCGTCAATCCGGATATTAAAGCGTTTCTATCTCGTTCGACCGGGGTGCCAGCTTGGTAGTTTTCTACTTCACCAAATGCGTATTTGGCCAGATTTGGGTCACAAGTTCGGTCAATTTGATAGAAAAGCAATAGGTCGTCAACCTGCTGCGGCGCACGTTCTTTCTGATAGCTTATTTTTTCGTAGACAGCAAAAACGGGATCTATCTCTATGCTCGTCAGTTGGCAAAAGGCCAGCAGAGCGACAGCCGCGCGACTAAATTCCGTTGGAGGTTTTTTTTGGCTATTCAATAAAAACTGATAAATGTTCGTATCCAAAATCAGTTCGTATTCCACCCCGTTGTAATCCACATTATATGCCAAATCCGCTGGAGTAAAAAAATCCTCGACCTTGTCGGTTTTGAAAGCATGTACAATCCAGTCTTGCTGCTTCAACAGCTGAACCAGCTCGGAGGTCTCCGGCGGAAATTCATACAAAGCATAATTCATTTACTCACATATTCACATTATCAACGGCCATTCAACCGTTTTAACCGCCAGCCTTTTTACTCACGGCATGCCCTGCCATTTCGATGATATTGATCGGTCCCTCGTCCTTCACCATGCCGGATGTAGCGGGCCTGAAAATGGACTGGAGCATCAGATTGCGAGCGTCTTCTGACATGCCATCATCTTCTTTCAGCAATGCCAGATATGTCTGCACCATTGTTTCGCGTTCAATAGCATCGGTCCGGAGATGCAAATTCGACACGAACATTTTGGAGCCCAGTCGCACAAACCAAATACCAAATGTCGAGATCACAATCAGCATCCCAACGTTTTTCAGGCTAAGATTGGCAAAAACAAATCTGTCTGTAACGCCCTTTGCGTCATAGGCGGTACCACAATAGTGCAAAAACGCGAGCAATACGGCTATCGCAATCACTGCAGTGGCGATTCCGGTGCCCCACATCCACTTGGCATGTGATGTTTTCTTCCGTCTCCAATATTCAACCGGGGCTTGGAGTGCGAGCTGTTTATTGTACAGTTCCTCCAAGGCATGCCATTTTTCCTCAGCGTCTTTCAGTTGCTGCGCGTGTGCTGAAGTCTGCTGGGCCAATTGTTCGTCAGCTTCTGCGATTTTGTCCTTGAACGCCTTTGCCGTATCGGCGACATCACCTCGCGTCTTCTTTAGTTCATCATGCAGCTCCTGATTCGTAGAATGAAATTTTTCATTCCAGTCTTGCTGCATGGCTGAAAAGGATGATGCGACGGTATCTTTCGACTCCTGATGGTCAGCCATAAAGCAGGCCGCGAGGGATATACCAACAATTATCTCTGGAATAACCTTGCTTGGCGGTATCGTGAGGTCGATATTCATGAAGCCGCACATTGCATATGCTGCCGTCATAATCGAATGCTCTTCAATCAATCGGCTGCAATATTTCGCCCTCGGTGATAAATGGGTAATCAATTTTCCTGAGTTCTGGCGCTCAGTCCATTTTTTCAGCAACTCGTCTCGGTGAACGAGAATATGATTCTTATCATTACCCGACCGGCAGACGTTAACAAACGTCTTCAACGCATTGATGTGAATGTCCCGTTGGTTCTTTACTCCCTGAATCTCAGACTGCTGACGCACCGCCTGCGCAAGCCAACTGAATGCATCAATATCTTCCTGCAACCACTTTTCCATATCTTCAACGGATTGAAACTCGTATGGTCCCGTATCCATTTCCAACACGAGAGGAAAAATATCGGTATCAGTGTGAGTCATCTTGCCTCCTTGAATAGTAAAGTTTCAAACCAATTCACCTCGGAAAGCCTGCGAAAGAATAGCAGCATCTATCCGAGGAAATTCGGAGGCTGCGTAGTGCATAGCGTTTGTTGAAGATTTAATCCGATCAAAATAGGATTGAATTGTCTTTTCCAATTCTTTTTGTTCTGCCAAAGGTGCGACCGGTACCGGCATCTGTCGAAAAATCGTCAGATTCATCCGCAATCGAGTCACACCATACGCAACCCCGAAGGCAAAATTCCTCGCATATTCAGAATTCATGTAGTGCATTAACAAAGTACTGCCCATGACATCCGGATTAACATTCATTTTCATGACATCGGGAGTTACCATCGCTGGACCAATTCCCTTGGGATAAATTGCCGCCATTCCAGGTGGATCTCCCAATTTCGTTACCAACATCTCTCCCCCGTACACTGTATACGGCTGAAAAATGTCCTTCCATTTCTGTTTGTCCATGAATCCCGGTTTCCTTGTCAGGTATTTTCCCGGTGCCACATGTCGAAGAAAAATTATTGGAATTCCTTCCTCGCGAAAATCCTTTGCTTTGAAAATTGTGCCGAATGGACCCGCGCATATCGCACCAGCAGGGCATCATGCTCTTTCAAAAACTCAAAATTGGGGGATGTGATACCCTTTACATTCATCTACAACAGTTCCACTTTTTCAACTGATTACGACGGTCTGTATCGTATCGAGAAAGTTCTGGATTGTCGAACGGTTTTAAAGAAACATGAGAGGCGACCTTGAAAGAGAGCTACCAGCCTGTCTCTTACTGGCAAAAGGTGGTGATGATGCGGTCGACTTCTTTGGCGGCGTATTGGGCGAAGGCTTTTTGGGCTTTCAGGTCTTCGCCTTTGGCGTTGTGTTTGCCGATGACGACGATGTTTTCGTCGTTGAGGGTGGTGGCGGGGGAGGTGAAGTTCATGCTGCCGGTGATGACGACTTTGCGGTCGATGATGAGGAGTTTGTGGTGCAGCTTTCCTAAGGCTTCGTGGGTTTGGGTGAGATGCAAATCCGCGCCCAGCTTCTTTAGGGTTTTGTAGGGCGCCCATGGCTGCACGCCCTGCCTGGCGTCGAGCGCCCCGCGAACGGTGAGGCCGCTGCGCAGGGCCAGGGCCATCTGGTCGTCGATGCCCGAGGATTTGGAGAAGGTGAAAATGGCGAACTCGATTTTGTCTTTGGCTTTGGCCATTTGTTTCATCACCTCCATTTCGGGGTTGTGGTCCGGGGCGAACAGCACACAGCAAAATAGATGTGAATCCCAAAAAAAACGCAAATAATTTAATATTTTCTGATTTCATGCGCCGTATGAACGCAATCCCGATACCAACTGTAATGTGGATTGAAACCACTTTGTTTGATTGGAAGCGTGAAAAAAAAAACGATAGATGACTCATGGAAGTGCCCCCCCCACAAAGTGTCTGGCGGGAATGGCGCCCTGGTTGAATACGATTGTGTACTATAAGTTAAGCGAGACAGCAGAATTGGTCTACTCAGAAACCAACTATTAACAATCTCACCGTTGTGTCGAATAGCTTTTGGGGATTTTTTTACAATCCACGAAAGGCGATCAATAATGACAAGAACATTTTTGTGGGCAATGTGCTGTGCATTTTGGGTGATGGGATGCTACCACTCCAATTCCGGTGGCGAAGATGATGGTTCCGGGCAGTGTGACTGTGGTATCTCAGTAGACAACGAAACCGTATCAGGAACAGACAGTTGTGACAGGGGGGCTGATACAGTCGCTGTTACAGTCAATGATGACGATTCGTCTGTCATTGCTGAAGCCAATGGGGATACCTCCGAGGAAACGGACGCTTTCGCGGGGGTGGGGACAACTCAAGACACTGACATGTTTTGTACTGCGGCATCGGATTGCTTTGTGTATCCGTGGGTGGTGACGCCCCATGCCACCGGTTTGGTGGCGATTCGTGCGAATCTGGATGCAGGTGTTCCGCCTACGACACAGCGATGGAATGTGGCAGACCCTTCTTTTGACCCTGGTGTTTCATCGAATTTTTCAACGGCAATTACAGTGTATGACAGTGCCGGCAGACAAACGCGGCTGGATATCTATTTTGCGAGATCCGGCGATTGGGAATGGAATTATTATGTGGTGTGTGACGCTGGCGTTTTGGAGGGCGATGGGATGCCAGGATATTATGCACTGATCAGTTGGGGAAGATTGGCATTTGCTACCAGCGGCAGTCTATACAGCGAAACAGTGGAACAGGCTGCCAATGTTCATTTTAAAGGCACAGGCGCAGCGCAGGCGATTGCTTTTGATTTTGGCAGCAGCATTGTTGAAGGGGATTGTGGTACAAATGGCGTCGTGATGCTGGAGGACTCAAGCGTTCTCCTTATTCAGCAACAGGATGGCCATGATGGTTCGGGCAACTGGATGTGCGCGCAAAACAGATGCGTGCAAAATTTTTATCTTTGCGCCGCGAGACTGGGCATCGGCTGCTGTGGCGATGGCACCTGCTTTGCCGAAGATGGGAAAAGCATTGACACGTGTGCACGGGACTGCAACTGGCAGTGCCGAACAGATGCGGATTGCGCCGGAAGACCATGGGACTCTGCGGCAAAAGCCACCAGTTACATTGAGTTGAGTCTCAATCTGAACGCGGGAACAAAAATTCTGACAGAACCCTGGAATCCTTCAACACCAGAGCAAACCAGTAATCACAGCGAACAGGTCACGGTTTATGACAGCGTGGGGAATCCCCATCTGGCAACGGTTTATTTTCGAAAAGAACGTGTGAATGGCTGGACATGGTACGGCCTGGTTGATCAGAATAATATAATTAACGCAGATGCGAAACATCAGGTGCTGTTTGCTGCGGGCACACTGCAATTTACAGACGATGGGTTTTGTGAGACTGCAGAACAAGAGAAGAGTGTTCCCGTTGATTTCACAGACGCTGATGCTGGCCAATCGATTGTGGTCTATTTTACGGACCCCACCGCTGTTCGTCTTAATACGCTCCAAACGACACAGTTTTACAATTACTCAATTTTATATTCGCTAACTCAGGATGGCCACAACGGCACCGGTCGATGGCAATGCGACAGCGAACATCAATGCGCACCACTGTACGATCCCTGCGGCGTGCCGCTGTCAGCAGGGTGTTGTGGCGATAACGTCTGCAAAATCGATATGGGTATGGACGGGGCCACATGTCCTGCAAGTTGCGACAGCAACTGAAAAATATCTGTTAGAATTAACAAAATAATATGATGCGAACTGAAATATTTTTGATTCGTTGAAACCAGGTCCTCGGAAAATTAATTAATTTGAAGTTACGGGGGACAAACCGTGTCATCTGAATTGATTCCCGCACAAAAACCGCGTTTTCTCAAGAAATCGAGAACGGTCGATACGCCCATTCAATCTCGCCTTTCAAGCGGCGATAAACCCCGCAACACCATCTCATCCGCCGTCGCTCGCTTGTTTCCCAGGGCGGGCGCCTCCCCGTGAGAGCCCTGGATTGATCTGAATCCATTAGGCAGACGGACCTGATCGCAGCGCCTGCTCCAATGCGGCTTTCAGCTCCGACCGCCGGTAGGGCTTGTGAAGGAATCCCGCTGGCGGGTGTTCCTGCGCTCCGGCCAATGCGTGGGATTCAATGTGGCCACTGGTAAGAATCACCGGAATGTCGGGACGGATGCTGCGCATGTTTTTCATGGCATCCACACCGTTCATTTTCGGCATGGAAAGATCGCACAGTACCACATCAATTTCACCGGTGCCTTGCCGGAACATATTTACGGCCGTCTCCCCATCACCCGCCCTGGGGTATTGAGTTCCAACACTCCGTCATTCCCTCGTAGGAGGCTGTCGCGAAAGTGCAGAGCAGGTTTATCAGTGCCGTCATTCCCAACTTGATTGGGAATCCAGACTGTGCATTTACTGGGTCCCC
>JAFGWT010000501.1 GCA_016937015.1 Deltaproteobacteria bacterium
CATTTGGCCTTGAGCCCATGCAGGGGGGCGGTGGCAGCCACGACAGTGAGGGGCCGGACCACTTTGAAGACGGTGGGGCCATTGGGGTTCAGATGATTCGGGGGGATTTGTCCGCGGTGGGCATTGGTACGGTCACCACCACCTACAACGGACAGGTTCTGGGGTTTGGACATCCCATGTTTAATATGGGCGAAAGCTATCTCCCGGTGACCTCGGCGCGCATTCATACGGTGATTGCCTCACTGGCCCGTTCCAACAAAATGGGCTCGCCTTTAAGGGAGCTGGGAGCGCTGGTGCAGGACCGTTCGGCGGGCATCTCCGCACGCACGGACTTGCGGGCGGGAATGATTCCAGTCAAATTCAATATTACCGATACACGCAGCGGGGTTCGCGATACGTATCAAATCAGTGTGGCCCAGCGGCAGTGGCTGACGTCTCAGCTGCTTCACTCTGCGCTGGTGCAGTTTGTGGAAACGGCGACTTCGGACGTGACGGATGTGTCGGCCGCCATTCAGGGACGCATCAAGGTGGCGGGACGACCGGTGATTCAATTGAAGGATCAGGGGGTGGCCCGAAAAGGACTAAAAGAGCTTATCAGCTGGTTTCGTCCGGCCCAGGTGGTGCAGTTGATTTTAGGCAATCCGTTTGAGGATGCGCAGATTGAGTGGATGGAATTTGATGTGTCCCTGTCATATGGCCTGTCTTTTTCATATGTAAAGGGCATGTATGTCACCGCCGAGAATCCGTTGCCTGGGGAAACGGTCAATCTGAATGTGCGGCTGGTGGATTACGGGGGCGCTGAACGGATAGTGACGGTCCCCATTGAAATTCCCAAAGATGCAGTGGCGCAAAAGCTGTTGCTCACAGTGGGCGGTGGTAACGATATTGAGCCGCCTCTGCCCACGCCGGGAAATCTGGACGACGTGATTGGCAACGTGCGCAGACTTTACCCGGCCAATGCGCTGGTGGTGACCGTTGAAACCCCAGGCGAAAGTCTGAATGTTCGTGGTCAGGTGCTCAGTGACCTGCCGGCATTTGCGGCGATTGCACTGAAACCCGGCATTGGTGAAGACGACACCAAACTCTATCGAAACCTTGAGACCCGGATTGTCCCTTTGAACACATTTGTTTCAGGAAAACATTCGGTGCACATCACAACGGGAAGGCGAACGAAGTGACGTCGACGATGAGACATGCTGCGCATCGCGGAATAGCAGGTGAAATACATCCCTGTGCCTCCTTTGCCTGTGCCTCCTTTGAAGGAGGTGCAAAAGTTGAAATTTGCGTCACCCCTGCGAAGGAGGCTGTCGCGAAAAGCTGTTTTTGCAACATGAAAAGCAAAATCCGTCGTCCCCGCGGAGGCGGGGACCCAGTAAATGCACTGTCCGGATTCCCGATCAAGTTGGGAATGACTGCTCTGATGAATCGAATAAACATTTTCGCGACACCCTGGAAGGCAGGGGTCCAAAATAACCCGTATTTTCAATGGATTCTGGATTCCCGCCTTCGCGGGAAAGACTGTTTTGCACCTTTGGCAATCCCCTCCTGCCATTCATTTCTCACAATCCTGTGCGCCGCTCTCATTCTTCTATCAGGTCACACTACTCACGCTGGCGGGGAACGGGTATGGGAACTGGCGGGCTATCCGGAGCTGTCGAGAGGCGAGCTTCAGCAGGCGGTTTTGTCGGAGCGGGGGGAATTGCTCGCCGGACTGGCCACGGAAAAGATCGACACTGATGCGGTGGGGCTTATCTGGTCGGCGGTTCGGGCCGACGATGGCACTCTGTATCTTGGCACCGCGTACGACGGTGGTATCTACCGGGTGGATGGCAACCGGGCGCATCTGATTGCCACAACGGACAATCTGGTGGTGACGGACATGATTATTGATGAAGCGGGCAACCTGTTGGCGGCCACGGTGCCGTCGCCGGTGGTGTGGCGGATTGCGACCCCCCAAAAAATTGATCCCAAAGCCCCTGTGAAGGCGGAAGCGCTCATCACGCTGCCGGATAATGAGGATGCGGGCACCATGATTTGGTCTTTGGCAGAGGACAGGAGAACGAACACGCTGTACATGGGGACAGGGCCCGAAGGCCAGCTCTGGGCGGCCGGCAAAGACCACAGACCAACGCTCTATCTTGAGACGGAAGAAAAGCATCTTCTGGATGTACTGCCCCATGACGGTGGCCTCTATGTGGGGACCAGTCCGGGCGCGCTGCTGCTGAATGTCACTGCCCCAGGGGTATCCTTTGCGCTGGCGGATTTTGATGGCACCGAAGCCAAAAGCATTGCGCGTTTGCGAGATGGTGCTCTGGCGGTGGCCGTTAATCACTTTGTGTATCCCCGGAAAGCGCCGACATCGGCCAGTTCGACTGCCACGTCGGCGGCCAACCTGGCTGAAGCGGTGTCCAGTGCGCTGAAGAAGGGGGCGTCCGGCACCAAGACCAGTTCACAGGACAAAGGCTATCTGTTTCGGGTGGCGCCTGAGGGGCGTCAGGAACAGCTGCTGGAAAAGGCGGGCACGCACATTACCGCCGTTGCAGTGAGTGATGATGATACCATCTGGGCCGCCATGGGGGATGAAGGAAAGATTTTTTCAGTCACCCCGGACCGTATTGTTTTTGAAGCAGCTGATTTGGCTGAAAGAGAAGTGATGTGTCTGTTGGCCGATGACACGCTGTCATTCGCAGGGACGGGAGACACTGGGGCGGCCTACCGGTTTTCATCAAAAAACATCGAACCGGTTTACCTGAGTCCGGTGCTGGATGCCGGGACCGTGGCAGTGTTTGGTCGGACCCGCTGGATTGCCAGTGGCGCGGTTGAAGTGAGTGCCCGGACTGGCAACACGGTCACGCCGGATGGCAACTGGACCGACTGGTCTGTTCCCTTTGCCGGCGGTGAGTCTCCGGCTGTTCAAAATGCCCGCTACATTCAGCTGCGCTTCAGATGGCAAACGCCCGACGCGGTGCTGCTGCAATCTGAGCTTTTTTACAGACCCGCCAATCGCCGGGCAGTTATCACGTCGTTTGACCCGGACAGCCCGTTTCGTGACAGCAGTGGCGCGTCCAAAGGGGAGGCAGGCACCAGTGAGCGCACGGTGACGCTGCGTCCGGATAAGCTGAATAAAAAGGAACTGTCCCTGAGCTGGAAGGTGGATAACCCGGACAATGATCAGCTCCAGTATCGGTTGTATTGCAAGCCGGTTGACAAGACACTATGGATGCCTGTTTTTAAAGAAGACGAGCGCTACACGCAGACCCGTTACACGTTTGCCACTGATAACGTTCCGGAGGGGCGGTATCATTTTAAGCTGACCGCGGTGGATGTGATCGACAACCCGGAAGACGAGGTGCTTGATGATGAGATGATTTCGGTGCCAGTCGACATTGACAATCATCCGCCGGAGATCACATCGCTGGAATTTGCAACGCAATCAGGGGAGGTGTCCGGGATGGTAACCGATTCGTATTCGCCCGTTGCCGCAATTGACTATGCAGTGGATGGTGGGCTTTGGCTGCCGGTGGCTGCGTCGGATGGATTGCTCGATGCCCCAAAAGAGTCGTTTCGATTCAGGATAATGCCACGGCTGGCCATGGGGGCCCATGTGATCGCGGTACGGGCGGTGGACAGGCAGGGCAACATGACAGTGCGCGAAATCCACACGGAGATAACACAATGACGGCATCACTGGCATCACGGCTCAGGGAGCAAAAAGTGGCAGTGGCGTTTTCATCGGGCTTTTTTGGCTTTTATCATCATGCAGGCGTGCTTCGCGCGCTGCTTGAGCACGATATTCGGCCGGTGCATGTGTGCGGTACCAGCGCCGGCGCCATTGTGGCGGCACTGTATGGCGCGGGCCTTGATGGACAGGAAATTTGCGACGCGCTTCTCGAAATCAAACGCAAGGATTTCTGGGATTTTCAGTTTCCTTTTACAAAAAAAGGATTTGGCTGGCTGGCTGGCGAGCGGCTGGGCGCGGCACTGGCGCGGCTTTTGCCCACTCACAGCTTCGAAACCTGTCGTGTTCCCGTCGTCATGGGGGTGTATCGCGTGCGGGATGGGCGGTCCATTCATCTGGGCAAGGGGTCGCTGATTCTGGGGGTGCGGGCGTCCTGTGCGGTGCCGTACCTGTTTCAACCGGTTCAGATTGACAATGAAATTTATTGGGATGGGGGCTTTCAGGAGAAAACGCCGCTGGGTCATCTGGTAAACGACAGGGAAGTGGAAACGGTACTTGTTTCTCACATGCCGCCCAGGGAGCACCGAAACGGCAAGCCACCCAAAGAGGGGCTCTTTTCGAACATTTCGTTTTTGGCCGATACGCCGCCCGAGGAGCGGCGGGAGCGGGACAGGGTGGCGGTCAGGTTTTTGCGGGAGCAGGGCAAGACCGTTCATGTACTCTCGCCGGAGCGCATCTGGCTGGGACCGTTCTCTCTCGATAAAGCCCAGGACGCCATGGATTTTGGATATGAACGCGCCAAAGAGGCACTGGCCACCACCGACGACACACTGCCCGGCAGCGATGAACTGTCGTAACAGGAGTTTCTGGCATGAGCGACTTTAGTCTCGACTCTCGTCTGCAGGCGGATTGCATTGAACTGACACAGGTGAATGACATTCATGTGCTGCTGATGAACAATTCGCTGCTTCCCTGGTTTATTCTGGTGCCAAAGACGCCGCATATCGAACTGCATCAGCTGCCCGAAGCGCAGTTTCAACACCTGATGGCCCTGCAGTGCACCATGGCCCGTTTTATCGAATCCCATTTTACAGTCGATAAAATCAATACTGCCGCCATTGGCAATGTGGTCTCGCAGCTTCATGTGCACGTGATTGGCCGCCGAAAAGACGATCACTGCTGGCCTGGCGTGGTGTGGGGAAACCCGCAAAAGACACCGTACACCGATTCCGAAGCGCAGCATATTCAGCAACAACTCACCCGTTATCTGGCTGATTGATATCTGCAAAATGGCCGCTGAGGTCTGTCGCTCAGTCTCAGTCCGGAAAATGCGGCGATTCCAAATGAGTGTCTGATGCACCGTTTGATTTGAGGGTGTCGGGAATGGTGGGATCGACGCCTCCCGCAATGCTCAGTAAAACGATGCCGACAATAGAGATGAAAATAAAAATCTGTTTCATTCCGGACCTCCCATCTTTGCCAGGGACCCTGGAAATTGCAGTCACAGGTCAATCCTCGCTTATTTACAGAATGATCACCGTTTGTGACAGCGGTGTGTCATCGGTGTAACAGTTGACATCAGGCAACCGTTTAAGCGGGGCAGAGACGGAAAGTGACTGTCAAAAAGGGGAACGCAATACTTGATGGGCGCGGAAATGACCTGAACAGGTCACTTGAAAAAGTTTTCCTCCGGCGTGCAGCCATCGGGCTGGGGGTCAAGGGACTCCACGTTTGCGGCAAAATCCGACTCGATGCCGGGTGCGGGTTCAAACCCGGTGCTGACGGAGCCGCGCATGGGGATGCCTGTGTAGCCCACGGTATTCATGTGACCACGGACGATAATCATTTCATCCGCGGATACATTAACTGGCCCACCGCCGCGGGCAACGGGATTTCCCGCCAGTTCGGGTGTGTGGGGGTGTATGAGAATGCGCCGATAGACAAGCGTCCCATCCTCTGTGAGCACTTCAATCCAGTCCGCATACTCGGTGCAGTCAATATCGGTGCTGTGGAATGTGGCCATGATCTGGTAGGCGCCGTCTGATCCGGTCATTTCCACGTCAACAATGTCCACCCAGGGCGGCTGACGGTCTGCATCCGTATCCGCATCTGAGTCGGCGTCAGAATCGGAATCAGTGTCAGAATCGGAATCAGTGTCAGAATCGGAATCGGTATCGGAATCAGTGTCAGCATCGGAATCAGCATCAGTGTCGATATCAGTGTCAGTGTCTCCACCTGCCGTCGTCGTATCCTGGGAAATATCCGATGATGTATCCGATATGGCGGGGTCTTCGCTTTCGGAATCGTCAAACGCGCCGAAGTCCGAGTCATCGGACGAAGGCGGGCCATCGGCACTGTCTGTATCGCCCGAAATCGTCGCTGTGTCATCGGACGGCTGGCCAGTGTCGTTCCCGGAATCGGAATTTTTGCCACCGCCGGTTGAGCCGCATGCCCACAGGATAAGTGCGGCATGCAGCACAATAAATAGAATCGTTGAATTGAAACGCATATCTGCCTCCGGAATCGCAGTTATCGTTTTACCTTTTATGGCCAATGGTAGCAGCTCCAGGGGAAAATTGAACAGGTTTGGCGAAAAATATGTTAAACGGAAACGGCGAAATGGATTTTTCGCAGGTTCATTCGCATGGTAATATGATTGTTTTTCAGGAGACAGTGTATGGCAATAATCAGAGAAATAAACGGATGGACGCCCGATATTGATGACTCGGCGTTTGTGGCGGAAACCGCGGTGATAACCGGAGAAGTGACAGTCGCAGCACAGGCTGGCATCTGGTACGGCGCGGTATTGCGGGGGGATATGGGCGCCATTCATATTGGTGAGCGCAGTAACATTCAGGACGGTGTGGTGGTCCATTGCACAACCGATCGGTCAAAAACCATTGTGGGCAAGGATGTGACAGTGGGACATCGGGCAGTACTTCATGGGTGTATTCTCGAAGATGGCTGTCTCATTGGCATGGGGGCCGTGGTGATGGACAACGCCGTGGTGAAACCGCACACCATTGTGGCGGCGGGCGCAGTGGTGCTCGAAAATCAGATTCTCGAAAGTGGCTATCTCTATGCCGGCACGCCCGCAAAGCAGATTAAAAAGCTGACTGATGCCCAGAAAGACGGCCTTAAAGACAACGCCAGTCATTACGTTGACGTCATTGACTGGTATCACGCCAGTCCATATTGAGGCACACACGAAGACATACGCTGCCGGTTTTTTTTTAATCGGGGAACGGTCTCAGCCGGTGAGTGCCGGGTAATCCATATAGCCCTCCGGACCAGGGGTGAAAAACAAGTCAAAGTTTGGAGAGACGAGCGGTGCATTTTTTTTATCGCGGTCGCCAGATTGGGATTGGTGATGAATGGTCTGCCCAATGCCACCAGATCCCCTTTGCCCGCCTGCTAATCGGCGTTGGCGTTGGCGCCATCGAGACCTCTCGAAGGCGGAATACTGAGCTCAACTGCCCGCGTGGTTGACTGCGTCGCTTTTTGTGTACTCCGTCCAGCGCACTGGACACCGTGCACAAAAAGTCGAGACAGCTCAAAAAGTGGTCGCGTCCTCACCACAGCGGTCGCTTTCAGAGATTGAACAAAAACCTTGTAAGTCGAAAAGCGCCAAATGGTCTTTTGTTGACGGGAAGAGGGGTTGCTCCTATTCTGGGCCGTTGTTCGAATCAGACGGACAGGGGAGTTTTGAACGTGAGTAACAGGATGCGCAGAATTTGGGTTACCGGCGCGGCGATTGTGTTGCTGGCGGTGTTTGGGGTTTCAGGGTACCGGTTGGTGGCGCAGCAGATGGCGTTGGTGCAGAGAAATCCTGCCTGCGATCATGAGACCGTTGGGGAACTCATCGGCCTGCAGACAGTTCTTTCGGTGGCGGGGATTGTTGTGGCGTTTGTGTTGGGGGTATTCTTTACCAGACGGCCGGACAAAAAAATGGTGGCCAAAGCCAAACGGGCGCTGTCAGGCGATTTTTCGGGACGCATTGCCCCATCCGAAAAGGGGGCGCTGGCGGACATGGCGTTGGCCATGGATGTCATGTCTGAAAAAATTGAATCCATTGAGGCGGCGTATCGGGCCGAGGTCGCATCGAGACTTCTTATCGTTGAGCAACTTCGCCACGCAGACAGGCTTAAAACCGTGGGTCAGCTTACCTCCGGCGTGCTGCATGAGCTGGGGACGCCCCTCACGATCATCTCCGGTCGCGCCAAAATGATTGAGGAAGGCGATGTGGAAGGGGCTGAAGCGGTGGAAAATGCGCGTATTGTGGTGGAGCAGACCGGACGCATGTCAACGCTTATTCGCACTATTCTGGATTTCGCCCGCAGAGGAAAGCACACCAATCAGATTGCCGATTTGAACGATGTGATTTCAAAGGCCGTATTGCTGCTGGGCCCGGTGGCCCTCAAACAGGGCGTGACTCTGGAATGGACCCCCGCCGACACCCCCATGATGGTGGCGGCTGAGGTCAGTCAGCTGCAGCAGGTGCTGGCCAACCTGATTTTAAACGCGGTTCAGGCCAGTGACAGCTCTGCAAAGGTGATTGTTCAGCTGGACAGTGTGACGGTGGCGCATCCCGATGGCCCCAAAGATGAAAAAGTGTCCTGTGTGCTGTTGTCCGTGGTTGATTATGGCGCGGGTATCGCACCGGAGCATATTGACAATGTTTTCGATTCGTTTTTTACCACCAAAAAGGCGGGGAGCGGGACTGGTTTGGGGCTGGCCATCGCCAGACAGATTGCAATAGAGCACGGTGGATGGATTTCAGTGGATAGTGAATCGGGCAGGGGCAGCACATTCAAGGTCTACCTGCCGCGAAAGGACCAGTGAATGTTTCATATGAAAATTCTGAGTGCTGTTGACGAGCTGCTGCGAAAGGACCAGTGAATGTTTCAGGTGAAAATTCTGAGTGCTGTTGACGAGCTGCTGCGAAAGGACGTAGCTTCTCAAAAAGTACTGGCGAAGTTGTCCCGGAACGTCATTCCCGCGAAGGCGGCTGTCGCGAAAGTGCATAGCAGGTTTATCAGTGCCGTCATTCCCAACTTGATTGGGAATCCAGACTGTGCATTTACTGGGTCCCC
>JAFGWT010000502.1 GCA_016937015.1 Deltaproteobacteria bacterium
CGGTGTTTATTGCACGCCTGTGGCGCGTGCCGGCGCACCGGATTGCCGGCATTCTCAGTCCATGGCCTCTCTTTGGCCTGATTTGCGCCCGGATTGGGAACTTCTGGAACAGCGAAATGACAGGCACGCCCTCCAGCTTTCCATTTGCGATTGGATTTTATTTTTCCGGTGACCACGGTGCTGTTCCCAGGCACCCGGTCCAGCTATACGAGGCGGTACTCACGCTGCTGCTGCTGTGCATAATGCTGGTTGTCTTTCTGAAAAAGCGCGCGACACATCGCCCCTACCTCCTGCCGGCCCTGGCGGTGACTGGATACAGCGCGATCCGATTTTTATCTGATTTTGTGAAAGACGATCCTGGCCACCTGTTTGGTCCATGGCTTTCCACCGGTCAGTGGCTCAGTCTGATCTTTGGCATCGGCGGCATCCTGCTGCTCAAAGCAGGCGGAACTCCCCGGGATTGATGCCATTTTCCGGGGGACCATAACAGGCCACCGACCGGTGAGCGCGTCAGATAACCTATTGACACGCAATAAGGTTTGCGCATTTTTCACCGCCGGGAGGGACCTGAATTGCAGAACAAAGGCACTGTACTTTTTCGCCCACAGAGCTATAAGTATAGGAGGGGAACAAGGGGACATCATGCTGCATTCACCAGACCGGCTCAAAGAACAATACGAAACGCTCAGCCTTGCGGAATACCGAATTCGGCTGCACGAAATTGTTGAACAGCTCAGAGATGTGCTGCGCACGCTCCCCATTAAGAGCCACGTGAAATATCGCGTGAAATCCTTCGAAGAATACTACAAAAAATGGACATCGCTTGGGGGCACTGAAGATACGCCTGTCGGCGACATGCTGGGACTTCGAGTGATCTGTCCGTTTCTTGAAGATTTAAAAGTGGCCGAAGAAGCAATCAAACGCGAACTCGATATTTCGGAAGTGGACCATAAAGGTGAGGAGCGGTCGTTTTCGGAATTTGGTTACGATTCCACCCATATGCTTCTTGACCTCCATGGCGATACCATCGCCCATCCCCTGCCCGGGGTGGCGCCGGTGGCCGAAATCCAGTTGCGCACGATTCTGCAGGACGCCTGGGCAGAAGTGGAGCACGAACTGATTTACAAATCGGACTGGTCCATTCCCACAGACCAGGTCCGACGAAAACTGGCTGCACTGAACGCCAACCTGAGTCTGAGCGACGTCATCTTTCAGGAGCTTCGCGATTTTCAAAAAGACGTGCAGCGCAAACAGGCCAGACGTCGCGAAATTCAGAAGAACCGCAGTGGTCTGGTCCACACGGTGGAGATGTCCAAACGGCTCGACACCGAGCAGGCTGAAGAGGAAAAACGGGAAGACATCGAAAAACTGGTGCTCCGCGCCCTGACTGCCCATTCCGATGAGGCATTTGGCCGCGCCATTCGGCTGTATTCGCGGATTCTGCTCCGCCCCCAGGCAGACCCCATCCGTTCCATCATTCTGAATCACCGGGGAATGGCATATTTTGCCATCAACGAAAATAACGCGGCGCGGGCAGACTTCAAGGCGGCCCTGGCCGAAGATCCCAAAAACAACCGGGCATGGTACAATCTGGGACTGGCGCATCAGAGTCTGGGAGATCGAAACTGGGCGCTGGACGCGTTCATTCGAAGCATAGACATCGATCCCAACTTTTACGACGCGCAGCTGCACTATCTCAAGGAACTGATTTATCGAAGGGATATTGCCGCTGCTGAAAAAGTCGTCCAGTCCCTGCCCCATGAAATGGTCCAGCGCCCTGAGATGGCCACGGAAATTGACCACCTCAGCGTTCTCATCCAGGACGCCCAGTCCGCCTCTGTTGCACGAAAATAGACCGAAACAATGTTGTTCGAACTGCACTGAAAGCCAGATGTTTCGGCAGGACGAATAGCGCCGCCAGGATCAACTGAAGTCCGAAGGGGTCGAAGCCGCCCCTGTTATGCGATAAACAGCTTCAAGGTGCGGGCCGCATCTTTGGTATCGAACGGCTCATCCAAAAGCTCCCTGCGCAGGCTCACCGCATCGAACATTTTCTGAAGATAAATATAAAAAGCCTCGCACTCCTCGACCACCGAAGACAATCGCTGAACCTCAAGCACATCCCCATCCCTCAGCCGGTCCACCAGCGCCATGAACTTATCAAACCGCTCATAATCACTGTAGCGCAGCAGCTGATACCCCATGGAACGGAAATACTCCACAAATGTCTTCACAAACCGGAAAGTATCCAGTCCGGCCCAGCGATCGCGCACCGCCTCAGTTCCCCGGGTTTTGGCCACAAACGCCCTGAGAATCTGCCTGAACATCCAGATGTCGCGACGCAGGCGCTTTGAGCGCGTCACATCTGAGGTGAAATCCTCAAAAAGATCGTCCCCCTTGATACCCACATTGAACTCCTGCACCAGCAGGACGGCAGCGTTCTGCAAAAAGCTTTGCAGCGACGTGCAGGCCACGTGAACCGCACCGAGTCCGGCTTCGCCCACGTGCAGTTCGTCAAGGGGTGTCAGCTGCTGAGCAAATGTTTTTCGCAGCTCCAAATCCAGCTGATTCCCCGTGGACTCCAATAGTTCTCTAAGCGACTTCAGTTCCTGAAACTGAAGATTGAGTTCATCGTAACTCTCGGCCAGTTCAACAGGTGTCAGATACTCGTACTCCGCGCCGAAATCCGCCGAAATCCAGTGGGCTGTATCATGGGCAAGAAAATGGGCAAACTGACTGCCGTCCGAATGAATCAGACACAGCAATGCCAAAAGCGAGCCCGCGGGCTGCGTATCGTCCCAGCGAATGGTGACATCCAGATAGTTCATCAGCCTGAAAATGGTCAGCAGCGAAATGGCGGTAATGCGTTCAGCAGCCACATGTTCAATGCTTCTAAGCGTCATCAGTACCTTATGGCGCAATATTTCGTCGTATTGAGAGCGAAACTCAAACAGCGTCAGCGTATTAAAAAAGCGGGAGGCAATTACTTCCCTGTAGAGCACCGTGTGAATGGCCACAAACTCCTGTTGGGACACCCGTCCCCGTTCAATGGCAGCGGTGAGCAGTGCCGTGATGATGCGCATTGTGCCTATGAGCAAAACCAGTCCCTGCTCCGGCGTATCCTGCACCTGGGTTCGCTCCATCAACTCAGTGCGCAGTCCGTCATCGACATTGGTCGACGTAAAAACCTCCAGGGGATATCTGACCGATACCGCATTCCGGTTCAGCTTTTCGCCCAGGTCAATCAGCTCATCGACGGCCTGGCGCAGCATTCGGCAATGAATCGCAAAATCCGGTTCGTCCTCGGGCAGACTCAGAATCCCCCCCGGATAGTTGCGCATGTTTCCGAGCGCCACCGTGCCTTTCAGCAGTATCTCGAAACGAAAAAGCAGCGCGCTTTTGTCCTCGACCGCCAGATTTTCGAACCAGTCATTGCGAATGGCAGCCGATTCCTCAGTCAACCATCTGGAGTGATGCAGATACTCATCGTAAAAACTTCTGTGTGCCAGCGCGCTCAAAACAGCCTCCGCTGTTCTCCCTGGCCTGGACGCAGCCCCAGATGCTCATACGCCAATCGCGTGGCAATCCGCCCCCTTGGGGTTCGCTGCAAAAATCCATTTTGCATCAGGAATGGTTCGTAGACATCTTCGATGGTATCTCTCGGTTCTGAAACCGCCGCTGCAATGGTCTCGATGCCCACTGGCCCGCCGTCAAACTTCTCGATGATCGTGAGTAAAATCCGCCGGTCCATCTGATCGAACCCCGCATTGTCCACTTCCAGTCTTTCAAGGGCAAAACAGGCAATGGCTTTTGTAATGTGACCGTCGCCCTCGACTTCGGCAAAATCCCGAACCCGCCTGAGCAACCTGTTGGCAATCCGGGGGGTGCCCCTGGACCGCCTTGCCATCTCCATCGCACCATCTTCATCCATCGGAATATTCAGCAGTCCGGCCGAACGCACCACTATCTGCATGAGCTCTTCGGGGGGATAATATTCCAGTCGCATGTTGACCCCGAAACGGGAAAGCAACGGCGACGTCAGCAGTCCCGTCCGTGTGGTGGCCCCCACCAGGGTGAACGGGCTAAGGGGGAGCTTGTACGACGAAGCATGGGGACCATCTCCGGCAATAATATCGATTTCAAAATCCTCAATGGCGGGATACAGGTTTTCTTCCACGATGGGATTCAACCGATGAATCTCGTCAATAAACAGCACATCTCTGGGTTCCAGTTTGGACAGCAGCGCAGCCAGCGCCCCTTTGTGTTCAATGGCCGGTCCGGACGTGGTGTGAATGGTCACATTCATTTCTTCGGCGATAATGTTGGCCAGGGTGGTCTTGCCCAGACCAGGGGGACCACAGAACAATACATGATCAAGCGGTTCACCGCGCCGTCTCGCTGCCTCAATAAACACGCGCAGATTGTCCACATGTTTTTTCTGTCCCACGTATTCCCGAAGAGACAGCGGCCGCAAAGCAATATCGAACCCTTTTTCGTCCGGTGCGACACCCCCATCCACCACCCGTGCATGCTCAACAAATTCGCTCATTTAATTCCCTGTTTTTAAAATTCCCGGTTTAGCTACTTGCCCCTCAGCAGCGACAGCGACTTTCGAAGCAGCTCTTCAAAAGTGGCGTCCTCGGCGCTCTCGTTCCGAACCTCGGCAAGCACCTTCTGTACCACCGGCGCCTTGAATCCCAGATTTTTAAGCGCCGAATCCAATTCACCGAAAATGCCGGATATTCCGTCTCCTGCCACTGTCGCATCTTTGGCGAAATCCAGCTTGCCACCCAGTTCCAGTATCATCCGCTCTGCGGTTTTTTTACCAATACCCGGAATCGAACTGAGCCGCCTTGTATCTGCAGTCTGCACCGCCTGTATCAGCTCGGGGCCATTAAGCGCGCCAATGACGGCGAGCGCCACTTTGGGCCCGACGCCACTGATTTTTAAGAGGGTGCGAAACGCCGTGCGATCCTGTTTGGTTTCAAACCCAAAGAGGCGCAATTCCTCCTCGCGCACATGCGTATGGATATAGAGCATGACCTCCGCATTCAGGGGTGGCAGGGCGGCCAGGGTATTGAGAGGCAGCGATACCCTGTATCCCACGCCATTTACATCAACAACCGCACCATCTGATTCCTTGTCCGCGATTTTGCCTTTGAGTTGTCCAATCATAGGGCGAAATCATACCTTCTGTCGTGTCGGAGCACAAGGAAAGGTTGGGATATCTGTGGCGGACGCCGAAACAAAATGCGTGCTCAAAAACACCGAAAATTTGCTCAGTACCTGTTGAATATGGCATATTCCACCTTGGACGATAACCTGCTGAAATCATTGGGATTACATGAAAACACCGGAAACATTCGAACAAATTGCACAACGGGCTGCGGGTTATGCGGAAAGCGCCAGTACCCCGCTCAACTCCGGACATTTGCTGCTGGCTATTCTCACCGGGGATGGCGTGGCAGCCAATACCCTGTCGCTTCGGGGACTCACAGAAACCCGCATTCGCGCCAAACTCCGTGAGAAGCATTCCGAAACCGCGGATATTCTCGACAAGGTGGGTCAAAGCGCACGGCAAATCGCACGCTCGGTACGCAGCAACAGCATTCGCGCCATTCATGTGCTGGCCGCCATTGCCACAGTCAAGGAATCCAGGGGGCACCAGATTCTTAAGGAATGCGATCTCAATGTGGACACCATTCGCGTCCAGTCCCTGCGCAACATGACCAGCGGCTTTACCCGCGAACACGGCCACTACACCGAAAAGCAGCAGCTAAATCTCGCTGTAACAGAGACAGCGCGACCGTCATCCGGGAAAACAGAACCGCGCACTGTGCCCTCGCCTGTGCCCTCGCCCGCACCCAAAACGCCACCCCGCAAAAAAGCCATCATCCCCAAAACAAAGGATATGGGCCGGCAACTGGAGCGGGTGCAGAAAAAAATGCGAAAAGGCGCCGCTGGCAACTCAGATCAGGCGACAGTATCCGGACAGCTGCCGCGCCCGGCGTCAACCCAGCACGACGTCAAAAACCGATTCCAGTTCTCCCCCAGGGAATACCCGGTACTGTCCACGCTGGGCCGCAATCTCACCCAGGACGCGCTGGATGGTCACCTCAAACCCATCGTGGGCCGTGTCACGGAAATTGAGCACATTGCCGACATTTTAAATAAAAAACGGGCCAACTGCCCCTGTCTGGTGGGACCGCCCGGCGTAGGTAAAACCGCCATCGTTGAGGGTCTGGCCTGTGACATCCTCTTCGAATCCGTCGCCGGCTTTGAGTACGAAACCATCATCGAAGTCAGTCTGCCCGCACTGTTGGGTGGGACCAGTCTGCGCGGCGAACTCAGTGATAAATTTGTGGCGGCAACCAGGGAAATCCAGAAGAGCAATGGCCGGATTATTCTCTTTTTCGATGACGTTCATACCCTGCTGGGCTCCGCGGATGCGGCAGAGGCCGTTACCGAACTGAAAAATGCCATGGCCAAAGGCGAGCTGCCCTGCATTTTCGCAACCACGGAATCTGAATTTGACAAACATGTGGATGCCGCGCTTGCAAGGCTGATTACCACCATCGACGTGGCTGAGCCCCAGCCCGAAGAGGCCCTTGAAATTCTGGCGGGCGTTGCGCCGGATTACGAAGCGCATCATGGCGTCAAAATTCACATCGACGCGCTGCGCGCCTCAGTGGTGCTCTCCAGTCGCTACATTGCCGACAGCTGTCTGCCGGACAAAGCCATATCCATTATCGATCTCGCAGCCGCGCAGGTGCGACGCCGGGGCGACACTGAAGTGATGGAAAACGATATTGCCAAGGTTCTGGCCAAGCGATTAGGGGTACCGGAAGAACGCCTGAGCGTGAACAACGGTGAGCGCCTGCTCCGTCTGGAGAAAGAGCTGGCCAAAGATATTATAGGGCACACCCACGCCCTTGAGGCGCTGGCGGAAACCCTGCGCCGCAACGCAGCCGGCTTCCACAGCGGCCGTCCCATCGGTTCCTTTCTGTTTCTGGGCCCCACCGGGGTGGGCAAAACCGAAACCGCCAAAACCCTGGCCAAACTGCTCTTTGCCGATGAGAACGCCATGGTTCGCCTTGATATGTCAGAGTTCTCGGAAGCCCATGCCGTGGCCCGCATGATTGGCGCACCGCCCGGGTATATTGGCCACGAAGACGGGGGGCAGCTCACGGATGCGGTTCGAAAACGGCCCTACAGTCTCGTGTTACTGGACGAAATCGAAAAAGCCCATCAGGATGTCATTCAGTCCCTGCTTCAGGTTCTCGACGACGGCCGATTAACGGACGGCAAGGGGAAAACCGTGGATTTCAAGAATACCGTTATCATCATGACCAGCAACCTTGGTTCGGATCTCAGGCAGATTTCCAACAGAAAAAGATCAGTGGGATTCGGTCATGAAGACACCCAGGATGATGTCCAGCTTGAAGATATTGTGATTGACGCGGCCCGGGTGGCGCTGCCACCGGAGCTGTGGAACCGTATCGACGAACCGCTGGTATTCCAGCCACTGACCGAACAGGATGTGGCAAAAATAGCCGAGCTGATGCTGGAGAAACTGGGCCGACAAATTTACCTTGAAAAAGAGATAACGCTTGCCATCGATGATGATGTGATTGATCATCTCATTGCTGGCGGCGGATACGACATACAGTTGGGCGCACGACCGATGCGGCGAACCATCTCCAGAATGATTGAAGGGCCTGTGGCACGCATTATTCTTGGCGAAAGCCTCAAAGGTGACACCATCGAAATCTCCACCAGCAAAAACGGGCTTGAGTTTAAAAACATTCGCCCACCATATTCTCAATTGCCGGGGTAACCGATGACAGACACCACCACTTCCCATGATCTACCCATTAAATTTGGCCCCTATTACCTGTTTGATTTTATTGGCAAAGGCGGCATGGCGGAAATCTTTCTCGCCAAAACCCTTACGGAACTGGGCACTGAGCGACTCTGCGTCATCAAACGCATTCTGCCCCTGCTCAACCGCGATAAAGACTTTTGCGAAATGCTTATCAACGAAGCCAAAATCGTGGCCAATCTGTCACACGCCAATGTGGTGAAAACCCTGCAACTGGGCCAGTTGGACCAACAGTACTACATTGCCATGGAATACGTGGAAGGCGTTGACCTCAATCGGCTGCTCGGCAGCCTTTCCCGTGCGAAATCCGCCCTGCCGCTGCAGTTTGCGCTGTACATTATCATTGAGACACTGAAGGGCCTGGATTACGCCCACCGCGCCACCGATTCGAGCGGCAACCCCTACAACATCATTCACCGGGACGTGTCCCCGACCAATGTGCTGATTTCCACCGAAGGCGAAGTAAAACTGTGTGATTTTGGCATTGCCAAGGTCACTCAGCACGGCCTGGATACCGAAGAACCCCAGCTCAATGAACAGCATGTGAAGGGAAAAATGGCCTACATGTCGCCCGAACATGTGGCCGGTAAACCCATTGATCAGCGGGCTGATATTTTTGCGGTGGGGATTTTACTCTGGGAGCTGTTAAACGGGCGGCGTCTCTACAAGTCCAAGGATCCGGAAGAGACGTTTCGCAAAGCCAGTGAAGCAGTTATTCCCGATATTGTGGACCGGGGATTCGAAGAGTACGAGATGCTTTCCGCCATCGTCAAAAAGGCGCTTTCCAAAGATCCGGACCGACGGTTTGCCAATGGCAGAGAGTTTATTCGCGCCATCGAAGATTATCTGCACGTCACCGGACAGGTGGTGTCCCAGCTTCGGTTTTCAGAATTTCTGATGGAAAATCTGGGGACGTTGCTGCTGGAGATGCGCCGTAAACGGGAGGCCCAGGCCGCCGCCCTCGCCGATGTGCTCACCGCTGAAGAAACCCCGAAAGCGCTGGCGTTTGACGATTCCCAGCCCGACGAAACCCCCTCCAGATTTACCATGTCCCTTCTTTCAGACGAGGATGAGGATGATATGGCGACCGCTCATTTGGGTGACAAATTTACCACCACCGCCCGTCTGGCAGACAATCTCGCGCATAAGTTCGAGGAAGAGGAACGCCATTCCAAAGCCCGAATTGAATCAAAAAGAAAAACCAAAGCCCTGCTCATGCGGGTGGCCGTGTTTGCCGCAGTGGCCGCGGGCCTTATCGGTGCGGGCATTGTGCTGATGAAAGTTCTGGGCTGATTTTCGGGACCCGTCTTCAGGGTGAGTTCAAATGGACAGATAAAGCAGGTAAGGGCGAAAGTGGCGTTAGCTCAGGTATCACACCATCAGTTTGGCAACAAGCTTTGCAAATCCAGCCGGATCCGGCAGCGGACTGCTCTCTGCCAGCAATGCCTGACCCAGCAGCAGTTGCGCCGCATCGCTGATTTCTTCGTCCTTCATGCCGGCATCATATCGCGATTTCAGCCTCAGAATAACCTCGTGGCCGGCATTGAGTTCCATCACCCGTTTCTGGCTGGGAATCGCCAGCTTGCTCTGACGCATCATGCGTTCAATATGGGGGCTCAAATCGCCCTCGGAACCCACCAGACAGCAGGGAGACGACGTCAGTCTGTTTGACAGTTCAACTGCTTTAACGTGTTCTTCAAGCGGTTTGGCAAGGGCTTCCAAAAACGCAGTGAAGTCTTTTTTCTTCTCTTCAAGTGCCTTCTTTTCTTCCTCGCTGCCCAGCTCCACATCGCCTTTGCCGATGGATTTGAGCTTCTTCCCATCAAATTCCGTCAAACCGGACACCATAAAATCATCGATGGGGTCTGTAAAAAACAGTACTTCATACCCCTTCTGAGTAAACGCCTCCAAGTGCGGCGAATTCTCCACCACTTCGCGGGATTCACCGGAAAGGTAGTAAATATCCTCCTGGTCCTCTTTCATGCGGGATTTGTATTCTTCAAGCGATGTCAGCTTTTCCCTGTCGTGAGTGGACTGGAACAGTAGCAGTGGCTGCAGCTTTTCACGGTTTTCAAAATCAGAATGCACGCCCTCTTTCATCACGGCCCCGAACTGCTCCCAGAACTTAAGATATTTGTCACCATCGGTATCTTTCAGTTTTTTCAGCTCAGTGATTATTTTTTTCGTCAACGTACTGCGAATGGTCGAAATCTGTCGGTTATTCTGAAGTGTTTCCCGCGAAATGTTGAGGGGCAAATCCTGGGCATCCAAAACGCCCTTAACAAAGCGCATATATTCAGGCAGCACATCTTCGCAGCGATCCATAATCTTCACATTTCGGGCATACAGCTGCAGGCCACGTTTATAAGACTGCGAGTACAAATCAAACGGCGCCGTCCCGGGAATAAACATCAGGGTCTGATACTCATAACGCCCCTCGACTTTCATGGCAATATGCATCATGGGATCGCTCCAGTCACTGGCGATATGCTTATAGAACTCGCTCAGTTCCTCCTCTTTCATCTCGTTTTCTGATTTTTGCCAGAGCGCCTTCATGGAGTTAAGGGTTTCATCCTTTACCACTTTTTTCTTTTTGTCGTCTTCGCCATTATCATCATCCGCGGAACTCTCCGCGGGGCGTTCCACGGGCAGAATCACTGGATATCGAACAAAATCAGAATATTTTTTCACAATACGTCTGATAATCCACTCAGAGGTAAAATCTTCCAGTCCATCTTCGGGGTCGGCTTTCTTTAGCTTCAGCTCGATGGTTGTGCCCTGGCTGTCCCGGGTGCCTTCCCGAACATCGTATGATTCACCGCCACTGTATTCCCATACCGTGGCCGTTTCCTCGCCGGCCTTGCGGGTTGTCAGCGTAACGGAATCCGCCACCATCAAACAGGAATAAAATCCCACACCAAATCGGCCAATCAGTTCCGCCGGCAATTTTTCAGTCTTCTGCTTTTCAAGAGATTTTATCAGTTCGTGGGTGCCCGAGCGGGCAATGGTGCCGATGTTTGAAATCACTTCATCGTAGGTCATGCCAATGCCGTTGTCGACGATAGTGAGCGTTCGTTTATCAGCGTCCGGCAACAGGCGAATCTCGCCGGAAAACCCTTCGGGAACGAGAGAGTTGTCTGTAATCGCAGCAAACCGCAGCTTATCCAGCGCATCGGATGCGTTGGAAATCAATTCCCGAAGGAACACTTCCTTTTCCGTGTAAAGGGAATTGATCATGATTTCGAGAAGTTGTTTGGTTTCGGCTTCGAATTTCATGCTCTTTTTGTTGGTTGTCATAAATCAAACTCTCCATCTTGCGGTGACAAAATTGCGCATATAGCAGTAAAAGGTAGCCTGTAGGTAATCTCCGTTTAATCAAAGTCAAGGGATACGGGAAATTTTCCACAGTTAAATCATGAATCGATTCAACAATTGCCCAGCAGGCGCAAATACGGAATATCTGAATCGCAGTGTTTTCGCTTCAGGAAGTTTTACAAAAGCGTATTAATTAGGTACATTATATTTTATGTGGGAGGCACCCCGATTGGTCGAAGGACACCATAAGGCACGACATAAATGACGGCAAATTCTGAACCAAAGACACTGAAAATTGGGGTACTGCTGGATTGTCTGCATGAGTCCTATCAATCCATCATCTGGAGCGGCATTGAGGCAAAAGCCAGACATCTGGACATACATCTCGTATCCTACGTGGCCACGTCACAGGATCGCACCAGTCACTTTCACGTCCACTACGATATTGTCAGGGATTTCATCGTAAAATCTGACATCGATGGCCTTGTGGTGCTTTCTGGACCCATCGTGGAACATCAGGGTCTTGCATATACCGACGACTATCTGGCCAGCTTTTCTCATATTCCCACCATCTGCATATCTGCGCCAGTGGGCAATCTTCCCTGTGTCACCATCGACAACCGAAAGGGCATCACCGAGCTGGTGGATCACTTTGTGTCGGTCCATGAATTGAAAAACATAGCCTTTTTGGCCGGTCCGGCGGGGCACAATGAAGCGGAAGAGCGACTTGCTGCATACAAAACAGGGCTTGCCCAAAATAACCTGACCGTTCGCGACGAACTGATTTTCCCTGGCGACTTTTCCATCGGTTGTGGCCGGCGCGCCGTCCAAACGCTGATTGAAAAGAATCTCAATGTGGATGCCATAATGGCAGTTAATGACAAATCCGCCTTTGGAGTCATCGATGAGCTGAAAAAGAATCGGCATCACATTCCCACCGAAATTGCGGTCACAGGGTTTGATGACGTTGACGAGGCCTCACTCTCTCTACCGGCGATGACCACCATTCGACAGCCCCTAAAGGAAATGGGGGCAAGGGCGGTGGAAAATCTGATTAAACAGATTCAGAACCAGCCATTCGACACCGATATCCGTCTGGCGGCCTACCCCGTCTATCGCAGATCCTGTGGCTGCTTCACCGATGTCATCCGGGCGACCGCCGGCAGTGTCAGAAAAACGGCCCGCTACAGTCTAAGCGACATACTCGATGTCCTCACCGATAGCGTTGCGCAATACCTCAAACCCAACCCAGTGGAACCCCCGCCCGACAGCGCCCGAATTCGCGCGTATTTCACTGATTTAGTCGACGCCCTGGTCTGGGATGTCAACAAAGCGTCTATTCGCGAAATCTTTCTCAATGAAGTGGACATGCTGCTGTTTAAGTTTGAGGAATGCGCCAATAACGTGGCCCTGATGAATTCGGTCATTACCGACATCAACGGATTTTTGCCCTCACTTTTTAAAAAAGGGGAACAGCTGGCCACCGCCACCGCCATCCTGCAGCAGGGCCATACCCTGATTCGCGAACATCGGCTTAACTCCGCCCAAACCTCCTTTTTACAGGACACGCTGTTTCAGCTCATGATTCGGGAAACATCCCAAAGCATCATCACCACCTTCGAACAGCGCAAACTGCTACAGGCCATTTCATCCAGCTTTCCGCAACTGAACATCAACAGTCTGGTGTTTGCCGTCTACGAACGACGCGCGGAGGAGCCACCGCTGACAGGGGACAACTGGGCCTTACCCAGGCACAGTCGCCTGCTGCTCGGATACGATCGAAAACGGGATGTGCTCAGCTACCCCAGGGGCAACAAACTGTTCTACTCCAAAGATCTGTTTCCGGATGACATGTACACCGACAACAACAGCGGTGCGTTCGTTTTCATGCCGCTGTTTTTCGAGGATGAGCATCTGGGATTTGCACTGTTCGAACACTCTTTGGGGATTCCCCTCTTTATGTTTGAAGAGCTGCGCCTGCATATGAGCAGTGCCTTGAAAAGTTCCTTTTTAATGAAAGAACTTCGAATTCAGTCCATGCTCGATGAACTGACCGGACTGCACAACCGCAGAGGCTTTATGATGGAAGGCGCTCGCATGTTCCGTCAGCGCAAAGTGGGCGAGCAACGGATTATGATGTTCTATGCGGACATGGACGATTTAAAGCTGATCAACGACAGTTATGGGCACGAAGAGGGCGACGTGGCCATTTCCGGGGCCGCATCCGTGTTGCGCCAGACGTTTCGGGAAGGCGACCTTGTGGCACGAATTGGTGGGGATGAATTCATCGCCATGCTGCTTTGGGATGGGCATTTTAAAAACCTGGAACAACGTATCATGGATCGCCTTAAACTCAGCATTAACACCTACAACGAAATAATGGAAAAGCCCTACCAGCTGTCCATTTCGATGGGGGTTACCGCCACCGAGCTCAACGAAACCGGCACACTGGAGTCACTGATGCGCGAAGCGGACGAGAAGCTGATGGAAAAGAAGCGAATCAAAAACCGCAATCGCCCCACCCCCGCGCCGCTTCCGCCAACCGAGAATTTATAAGTCCTATAAGTCCTATAAGTCCTATAAGTCCTATAAGTCCTATGTATAAGACCCATACGACCCATACGACCCATAAGACCCATACGACCCATAAGACCCATACGACCCATAAGACCCATAGGACTTATATACATACGACCCATAGGACCCATACGACCTATAAGAATGATTTCTACTCTTCCTTGCCCAGACGTTTGCGGGCAGCTTCGAGCACTTTCTCTTTAAGAGATTCGGGCAGGGGCTGAAAGTTTTTCATTTCCATACCGTGATTGGCGCGTCCCGAAGACAGAGACCTTACGGAAGTGGAATAGCCAAACAGCTCCATGAGCGGGGCTTCGGCAAGAATCTTTTGAGACCCTTTGCGATATCGTCTCATGCTGTGCACCTTGCCACGCCGACGGTTGAGGTCACCCACCAGGTCACCGATGTAGTCATCCGGTGTTGCAATATCCACCTTCATAATCGGTTCAAGCAACTGCGGTGATGCTTTTTTGAAGGCTTCGGAAAAACACTGGCGACCGCAAAGTTTAAACGCCATCTCGGAGCTGTCCACAGTGTGGTAACTGCCGTCCACCAAAGTCACTTTAATATCCACAACGTTATAGTCCGCCAGAATACCATGGTCCATGGCCTCTTCGATGCCTTTGCGCACGGCAGGAATGTACTCTTTGGGAATCGTTCCACCGACAATGGCATTCACAAACTCGAAGCCGGCACCCGGATTGGGCTCAACGGTCATAATGGTGTGCGCAAACTGCCCCTTACCACCACTCTGCTTCACGTGACGGTACTCGTGCTGAACCGCTCTGGTAATGGTTTCCTTGTATTCCACAGATGGCTCGCCAATCAGCGCTTCCACACCAAATTCCGTTTTCAGTCTATCCACAATAATTTCCAGATGAAGCTCGCCCATTCCGGCAATCACTGTCTCGTTGGTGCGCTCGTCCGTCCGCACGGTAAACGACGGATCTTCAAGGGTCATTTTTTTAAGGGCCGCATGCAGCTTCTCCAGCTCTTTGCGGGTCGCCGTGGCGGCAGATACGCTAATCACCGGTTCGGGAATATTGAGCGACTCCAGCAGGATGGGCTGCTTTTCGTCGCAGAGTGTATGACCGGTGTAGGTATTTTTAAGACCGATAAGCGCGACAATGTCACCCGGACCCACTTCAGGCACTTCGATTCTGTCTTTGGCCTTGATGCGAAGCAGTCGACTAACGCGTTCGGTTTTGCCGGTGGTGGCATTGAGCACCCGATCACCGGCTTTCAATCTGCCCGAATAGGTGCGCACAAATGTCTGCTGGCCCACATACGGATCGTGAATCACCTTAAACGCCAGTGCGCTGAATGGCTCATCGGATTCAGGATGACGGCGATGTGATTTTTCCGGATCGTCAATATCTGTTCCCACAATGGTCCCCTTGTTCAGCGGACTGGGCATGTACGCCACAACGGCATCCATCAACGGCTGCACGCCTACATTTTTATATGCCGAACCGCAGAAACAGGGTGTGAACAGATTTTTCAACACGCTCTCCCGGGTGACCTGACGAATCAGCTCGGCCGGCACGTCCTGTTCCTCAAGAAACAACTCTGCCAGCTCGTCACTGTATTCCGACAGTTTTTCAAGCAGGTTCTCGCGCCACATTTTTGCTTCTTCGAGCAAATCGGCTGGGATTTCCCGCTCTTCCACATTGCCTTCCGGGAAATAAACAGCCTTCATCTCCACGAGATCGATTATTCCCTTCAGGTTTTCTTCGGCGCCAATGGGCAGCTGGTAAGGCACGGCATTCGCTTCGAGCATATCGTCCAGTTGCTTTACCACATCGAGGAAGTCAGCACCCTGGCGATCCATTTTGTTGACAAATGCAAATCTGGGAACCCGATATCGATCCGCCTGGCCCCAAACGGTTTCACTCTGCGCCTCCACGCCACCAACGGCGCAGAATACAGCCACAATCCCGTCAAGCACACGCATGGATCGTTCAACCTCAATCGTGAAGTCCACGTGGCCGGGCGTGTCAATAATATTTACGTTGTGGTCCTTCCACGAACAGGAAATAGCTGCAGACGCAATGGTAATACCGCGCTCCTGCTCCTGCTTCATAAAGTCCATGGTAGCCGCACCGTCGTGCACCTCGCCTATTTTTCGGGTCGTGCCCGTATAAAACAGAATACGTTCTGTAACAGTCGTTTTTCCCGCATCGATATGTGCTGCGATGCCAATATTTCTGGTTTTAATAATACCCATTTTTCCAGCTTTCCTCAGTTTTTGCCCCCCGGCCAACAAAGGCGGGCTGTATAACGGACAAATTTCGCTTTGTCGATTAAAAAATTTTCTCTTTCACGAAAATATTTCCGCAGCTTCAAAAATCACTCAAAATCCCACGTCATGTTTCACAAATATCGTAAATTACAAGCCATTTAATTCATTAAAGTAACGGCAACATTTTTGGACAATCAAGGTGGGGGTGCAAAAAATGCAAAACATGGACAATCAGGACAAATCTGTCGTCAGTTGAAGACTCTGCAGGTATGCCCGGCCCTCCTCCATAAGGGTCACAAATTTTGACTCGTCGTTGGACTCAATACACGCAATTATTTCCTTAATACTCTCTGTCAATGCCCGCTGGGGGGCGTGACGATAATCATTGAGCCGCTGGATTTCGAAATAGAGATGGGGGTTTTCCATGGCAATTTTATGGGCCACCTGCAGCTGTGCATTGAACGATGTACTGGACATGCTGCGCAGTCGTTCCGCCTGCTCGCCACTGTTGCGCAGGGCCGTGAAAAACGCGATGTTCAATAGATGGGACAACCCCAGGACGTACGAAATCAGCGCATCGTGTTCATCAAGCGTCATGTCCACACAGGTGGCCATGGTGTTTTCGAAAAGTGCGCGTGCCTGCTGATGCGCATCGGTGTGCCCCACGTCCATAAAAATCACGTGTCGACCACTCAGCATGGTGGTATCCGGGCCAAACATGGGATGCACGGACGTCGCCCGACATCCGGCCTGCTGCAGCGCTGCAAGTCCCGCTTTCACCGGTCCCTTAAGGGAGGCCACATCGAAAACCAGACCAGCGGGCTTTTGCTTTGCCAGCGCCATGAGGACGTCGCCGCTCATTCCCAAAGGCGTCGCCACAACGATA
>JAFGWT010000503.1 GCA_016937015.1 Deltaproteobacteria bacterium
CCCGAATTCTCGGGCATGACGGCTGCTTCTTAAACGGAAAAAATCGGGTAATTGCTGTATTTCAGGCTAAAGATCTTACCCAATAACAATCGCTAATCGGTAGACTGATTCACCCGTGCCGATGTATAACTGTCCGCAGATCAATAGAATACTGGCTTGGGATTCGCTATCACTTCAGAAACCTGGGAGAATGAAATGCCATTTAGTGCTTCGATAGTGCATTTGTCTGATCTTCATTTTGGCGAAGGCTCTCGTTTTAAGGAGAGAGATCCAAAGGTACTGGGGGTTCAGTTGAAGACAACAATTGAATCCGCTTTGAAGTTGCGGTTTGGAATATCACGCCCCAATTTGATTATCACTACAGGAGATTTGACACAGCGGGCTGCAAGCAATGAGTTTGAAGCGGCACGTCTCTTTTTCACGTCGCTGAAATCTGCTTTGGGTATCGCTGCATCTCGCTTTGTTTTTTTGCCGGGCAATCACGATGTGTCCTGGGACGAATGCAAAGCGTATTTTGATGCAGATGGCGACAAGCGGTCACTCTCGTTTGATCCCGAACTGAATGATAAAAAACTGGCGGAGTTCGATAGATTCAAAAAAGAATTCTACGGTTCGGATGAACCGAAGTCTGAGAAACTTGAGCGAGGCGCCGTACTGTATAAATTTGAAGATTCTGGTGGTGCAAACATCTGCGTAGTTGCCCTGAATTCGTGCGAGCAGGAGACGGATGAAAAACATGAAGGAATCATTAGTAAAGATCAGGCGCAACCGGTTATGGACCGCTTGTACCAGGGCGCTGATTTGAAGGGTTTTGTCAAAATCATCGCCCTGCATCATCCGGTGAACGCGTCGTCAGATGGCATTGCCAGGTATCTGGAGAATCTAAAAAAAGAGCCGAACCTCACTCCTCAATTATTGGCACGCTTTGAGTCCGACGCGCTAAGCGTAAAGGGCAATGAATTTATCAATATGATTATGGCGGATTGTCACTGCCACATGCTGCTTCATGGTCATCAGCATTCGTTTGATGAGCCGCATCCGTGGAAATGGAAACAGGATTCGAATGGCCATTGTCAAATTTGTCCTGCCGGAAGTTTTGGAATCAAGCCGGATGAGCTTCTGGAAGACCAGCCGAGTTGTCTGAATGTAATTCATTTGTTTGAAAAGAATGTAAGACTCAATATGAGAAAGATTTTTCTCGAATATGATCCAGTGGAAAGACTTCCCGGAACATTGGACACTGGCTGCTTCAGAGACACTGGACGAGAAGCGTTTACCGCCACTTTCCCTTTGACAGATGCCTGCCGCGATGATGTGCGTACTGCAGATTCGCATTCTGAAAAAAATTTCGGAAAGAAGTCGTTCGACAAATGGATTCACGACAGAATTGAAAGTCTTCTTGTGGCAAATTCCGATTTTTGCCGTTGTTTGGCCGTATGTCTGGATGCACCCAATGCTGCCGGGCCTCTTACTGATGAGCTGGTCCAAAGGCGTTTTTCGGGCGTATCAAGCGAGATAAATGGCGACTATGCTGAAGACGTCCGTGCGTATTCGACGCAATTGAAGGAAGTACTTTTTTTATTGGCTCAGGCGGAATGCAAGCCGGAACTTGTGGAGCAGGTTCGTGAAACCCTGAAGAAAGGCGAACCTTTGAACTCGTTTCAACTGAAGACGAGATACATTGACCTTGCGGAGCTTGTCATTACTGCGGCGCTTCAACAGAAAGTTCAGATTCAAAAAGGTAGCGGCGCATCCCCGTTGGCAGCGAATAGAATGATCAACCTGTGCAATCTCGATCAACGGGAACCCGGATTCAACAGTGACAATCTCAGAGTGGAGGCGCTATCCCATCTGATGGATAGATTAAAGATCAGTAAGGACGTGAAGACAACGGATGCGGCTCGGCGAATAGATTTTTATCAAAGTCTTGAGGCATACTTTCTTACGAAAAAGCCATTTGCCATAGCTCATTTTTGTGTTCAACCCTTGGAAATACCTTTTATCATCGAATTTATCGTACCGGACAAAACAGACGAAAAAGACATGATTACCCAGTGTGGGGACGCTCTACTGTTTCAACTGATCAGCATTATGCTGGATGAATTCGATTCGGGCAACAAGCGAGGTGCGTAGTGAGCGAAACTAAAAATGTTGATATATGCTTCAATCCTTCTCCAGACAAAGCAATCAGGCTGGAACCAATGGATGAATGGATGGCATCGTGGCATCAATTTGATGAACCAAGTATTTGGGCCGTGCGCGCAGCATTGGCCACAGGAAGACCACTGTTGGTTCGCGGTGAACCGGGGACAGGGAAAAGTCAACTTGCACGCGCCGTCGCCGCTGTACTGAAGCGTCCGCTGCTGTATGAGGTGGTCAATAGCCGAACCGAAGTAACAGACCTGCTGTTTCAGTTCGACGCGGTGGCACGGCTGGCGGAGGCACAGATTCAAGGGGCAAGTAAAGTTCATAATCCAGATGAAGTGCGAAAGATGCTGGCGCCAGAAAGATTTGTTCGCCCTGGGCGCATGTGGTGGGCGATGAACTGGGAAGAAGCGGAGGCACAGGCCGTTTTGTCCGGCACTGCGGTACCCTCTGGCAGAGAATCCGCACTGACCAACGGATGTGTTCTTCTGGTGGACGAAATAGATAAAGCCGATTCTGAATTGCCAAATGCGTTGCTTGAGTGTTTTGCCAATCAAAGTTTTCAGGTGCCTTATTTGACGAAGGCAATTCGCCCGCATCAGACACAACCCCGCCCACTTGTGGTGGTAACAACCAATGAGGAGAGGGAACTCCCAGCACCCTTTCTGCGTCGATGTCTTGTGCTGCAGCTTCTGCTGGAAACAAATGATGCAAAACTTAAGGCGTTTTTGGTTCGACGAGGTGATGTTCATTTTCAAGAGGAATTCAAAAATATTGATGGCTATCAGACGGTATTGGAGACGGCCGCTGATTTACTGATTTTGGATCGAAACAAGTTGGGGTCCAATGTGGTGCATCGACCGGGTCAGGCAGAGTATCTGGATCTGTGCCACGCTGTTTTTGAAATTGCGCGTCAGAAAACGTGTGGGTCAGCCGAGCAGGTGCTCGAAGACGTTGCTGAGTTTGCTCTCAGAAAGAACGTTGAGTGATTGGTCCGGAGCATACCGAATGAGTGTAAATCTGAAAACCAGAGTGGGTCGCGCTGATTTGGTGTGGGCGTTGTATGGCGGGACTGGCTTGAAAGGAGCGGAGATCACAGATTTGCTGGGGTATCAGAAAGAACCCCCGCCAGAAGAAAAAAGTCCATCCCTTCAACGTAAACCGTCATCTGAACGAACTCATCCGCTTCCAACAGCAATCGCTCCAGCATCGAAGAGTGTTGAGAAAACAGCGCTTACTTTCTGGCGGGTAAAATCGGTTGAACCCAGGGAAATGGATTGGCAGGAGATACCCGATTGGGTGCGGACAGCGCATCAGATTACCAGGGAACAATCGGTGTCATTTTTTGACGACGGAGACCGTTTGCGGCCGTTTCCCTACTTGACCCCCTGGCCCAGATTATGGCCTTTCCTTCGCAGGGAACTGAGTCGGGAAACGCCCCATGGAAATGTGGATACTGCGCAGTTGGTTAAAGATGTGTCGTTGCTGAAACCCATTCGAAAATTGCCTCGTCGAAAGGTGTTGCGGTGGGCACATTCCGTTCATGTTCTGTCAGATCGCTCGGATCAAATGGAACCCTTTCTGCACGATATGGATGAGCTGGTTTCACGGCTGGCCAAATTGTGCGGGAAGACTCGTCTGAAAGAATTTATATTTCCATATGGGTTGGCTGAAGAGGGGTTTGAGACACAGAATAGAAAACAGCTGTCGCTATATAAGGTACAGGAGAAGCAGGTCGCGCTGTTGGCTCTGAGTAATATGGGCGGCGTAAATGCCGATTCTGAGTCAGTTGATTTTATTTCGGATATAGCCCAAAAGGCGCGTCGGTTCGGTGGAAGCGCCACCGTTTTAATGCCCAGTGGACTTAGCGGCAGGTTGAACAACGCGGCGCGCGAATGGCGATTCGCCGGTTGGGATCTTGGGGTTCGGCCTAGCGTTGCTGTTGTCAATCATTCAAGGGACGCCGCAGGGGAATTGGCTCGACGTAAGATGAATTTTCGAGATCCGTACCACCGCTTTATGGTTCTTGCATCTCCCGTCGTTAAATTTGATCCCATTTTGGTGAGGTACCTGAGAGTGCTATTGCCGGTAAATGAAACGGACGCATCGCTTGAAATCGACGTGGTATTGGGCGGATTCGAGGCAAGAGGGTATTTGAATGAATTCTGTATTCTGCCCAGGGCATTGCGGGAGGCCTTGATTCGATTGCTGTACTGGTTTCATAAAAATTGCCCGGAGATTCGCGCAGAAGAAATGGAAACCATTAAAAGCGTCGATGAAGAAATGATTCCATTTATTACTGACCTGACCGATGCCGACGATGTGAACGCCGCAATCGTCGCGTCACTATATGGAAAAAAATGGCGTCAGGCAGGATTCACCGACGCAGAGTTTCTAGGATATCTGGCCAGAAAGGAGAAGCGACTGCCTGCGCGCGCCTACAAAAATGAACGCATTAGCGCTGCATGGTTGCTTTCGCATCTGGACGAAGAAGGAAATCTCGATGTTGAGGAAGTCCCAGCGTTGGTTTCTCTCGACAATCTAAGGTGGGCCATGCAGGCGGGACCACCACAGGAATATCGGTTGGTTCAGGCTGGAGAGCATATTGCAATACAGAATTTAAAAAACAACAATGCCAGTCCCCTGTGCGAAATCGTCACGACGGGCAACACTGTTTTTATAAAGGAATCCAGTTCAGAATCGAAGCTGGCGTGGAATCTGGATAAGCCAGGTCCGGCGCTGTTTTCTCTGCGCGATGCGTCGCAGTTGATACAGATAGAGTCCACCGGGGGTATCATTCATCTCGACCAAATCACCAAACCCTTGTGGGCGGATGAGATGGGGAGAGATCGGGAAGGGTTGTATATTCAACTCGGCGATGAGCGGTATTACTGGCTGGTACCGGGCATGTATCAATTTACTGGCATTGGAACAGACGCCCAAGGCAACGATGAAATTGCGTTTGCAAATTCAGAGTACAATTATGCACAGCGTTTCGCGTCTGGGTATTGGCTGTTGGGCAAGACTTATCTAGTCGCCAGAAATACTGGGAAGATGCCATACTCCTGGGGTTATGCTTCACTATTCGAAGACCAATTCGGCGCCTACCGCGACTTCGACATCAAAGGCGTCACGCAGCGCTTCCGCTGGATCCCCTCTGGTGAATTCATGATGGGGTCACCGGAGGATGAACCGGATCGGAGCGATGACGAAACGCAGCATAAAGTGATTCTCACCAAAGGGTTCTGGCTGGCGGATACGGCGTGTACTCAGGAATTGTGGGAGGCGGTGATGGGCGTGAATCCGAGTCGTTTTAAGGGAGAAAAACGCCCCGTTGAAAAGGTCAGCTGGGATGATTGCCAGGAATTTGTTGCCCGTATTAATAAGGCAAATCCAGAGTTGAATCTGGCCTTGCCCACTGAGGCGCAGTGGGAGTATGCCTGCCGGGCTGAGACGGAAACACCGTTTTCGTGTGGAGATAATATCACGCCTGAACAGGTAAATTACAATGGCGACTATCCTTATCCAGGCGGCGAAAAGGGCAAGAAAAGAGTAGAGACTGTGAAAGTGAAGAGTCTGCCTGCAAATCCATGGGGATTGTACGAGATGCATGGGAATGTGTATGAATGGTGCGCGGATTGGTATGGCGATTATTCAGCGGATACAGTAACGAATCCTGTGAGGC
>JAFGWT010000504.1 GCA_016937015.1 Deltaproteobacteria bacterium
AAAAAAGTCGAGACAGCTCAAAAAGTGGTCGCTTCCTCACCACGGCGGTCGCATTCAGAGCTTTAACAAAAACCTTACAAGTCGAAAAGCTCAAAAGGTTACCAGTGCTCCCGCTCCGGCGGATTGACGTTTTAGAATTCCCAAAATCGCTTTTGTGCGAATGCGCGGCCACTTCCAGATTTTAAAAATTGTTCAAATTGCTCTGCCATCTGTGAGCGTTCAAACCATATTTTCACCTCACATCGCAGCGGACGAAACTTGTACGTTGCGTAATTTTTCCTCTACTGGGCAACACTGCCACCACCACTGTCAGTGTACAGAATTCCAAAATTTTGATTTCAGGGATGATTTCTTACAGGCTTCTGTACTTCCAGAAATTGCGGGTGACGCCGCCCTGTTGAACAAATGCGGCGTAATCGCGCCACAGTTGACCCGCGCGGTTTTCAACTTCCACTCTTAGATTTTCGAGGACACTGTTGGCACTGGCGACTTCCGATTTTAACTGCTCCACGTGATGAACAATCGGCTCCATGGGATACACCGCCAAATCAAACCGGATGGCGGTTTCGGCCCGCACCTGAGTCAGCCGGGCATACGCCAGTTCCAGCGCCTTTTGGGCAGCCAGCAGCTGGGCTTCCTCCAGCGTCAGCTGGGCATCCACAAACCCATACAGCGACTGTTCCAATTTGTCCACGTTGGCCTTTTTTGAGGGACCGGATAAAAACACTTCTTCCTTTGTCAGCGTATCCCGGTAGTCTTCGATGCGCATCACCCGGGACGCCGCCATCTCAACACCGGCGCGTGCAATCACCACTTCATCTTCGGCGTCCGCCAGCCAGCGTCTGGCTTCAAGGGACAATCGCGGATCGCGCAGACTCAGTTGCCGAACCTCAGGCATCTGCTGACCCGAACAGGCTGCGGCCAGACCAAACAAAGCCAGCAGCATCACTTGAATCCATTTCATTTGCCACCTCCTCTGATGATATCGCCCGTGATTTCCCCTTTTATCTTACCCGAAAGTTCCCTGGACAGGTCACGCAGTCCAAGGTCATCGCAGATAATGGAGAGATTCTTAATGGCCGCCACCGATTGTGCATCCATGGACCTTTTAAACGCGTCCAGAGCCCCCATCAAATCGCCGGAACGATAACAGGCAACCCCCAGGCGATTCAAATCCTCAGCGTCGCCTCCAGCTTCAATGGTTCTGGCAAGCACAAGCCGGGCCGCATGGGCGTCACCCGCATCCAAAAATGCCTTGCCCATATATCGCAATGCCTCAAGGTCTTCGGGATTTTTCGACAACCTGTCCTGATATGCTTCTGAACCTTTAGGCGCGCCCTTACTGCTACGGGATTTGAGCGGTATCAGTTTTACCGGGTCCTTCACCGGTGGTTTGCCCATTAAACATGCCCGACCAGCTTCATCCAGCAAAAACGAATTTCTCGCCCGCTGCGCGCATTCTGCCAAAACTTCCTGGCTATCCACCCGCAACTGCTTTGCTCTGGCAGACAGCGCCTGTTTGACCATTGCCTTTTCCTCGTCGCTTAATTCCGAAGGAAGTGACACCGTCTCGAGTTTTTCTGCGCCCAGTTCTGTTGCACGAGAGAGTCTGGCAAGGGCCGCCTGAGAGTAGATGGGATCCACCTGACGAACAGCGGCCAGGTACGATTGAACCGTCACGTCAATCACGCCTATCAGTTCTTCAATCATACCAATCTCTTCAATATCTCCAAACTCCTCAAGCATCCGCAGATTGATTTCCGCCATACCATAATTGGCCCGTGCCTGTGCCTGGGGACTGGCATCCACTGCGCCTTCAACCACCTTTCGAAGCTGATCCTCGGCGTCATAATTTTCGCCTTTCTTTAAAAGCGCCAGCCCCAGTCGACTGGACAATTCCGCATCGAGAATATCTTCATGCTTTTTTATTTCCTTTATAACCGAATCAGCACTTTCCCGCTTTTCGAGTATATCCACCATATGCACCAGCGCGCTGACCGCCTGCGTTCCCTCTTTTTGAGTTTCCAGTGCGCCCCGATAATTCTTCAGTGCGCCATCCGGATCTGCCAGTTGTTCTCTAAGTTCACCGGCGGCGATAAGCAGTGCCGCGCGCTGTTCCTTGTCTATACCAGCTGCCTGTTCCATGTATTTAATCGCACGATCAAATTCAAATCGAGCTGCCGCAGCACGTCCCATTGTACTGACAACCCCGCCTGCCTGCTCGGACTCTGGAAACTGTTTAAGCACCCGTTCACCGAGAGAATAAAGCTGTGTCAGATTTCCCGCAGCGCGGGCAGCCACAAACGCACTGAGCACCGCCCGTTCCCCAAGATCACTGTCCTTGTATCGGTCAGCAAACGACAGCAGCGTCTCCATACCACCCGACTGGTCACCCGAAGCCGCCAGACTCAACTCGTCCAGTCTGTTCTGTTCACCGGCCGCCACAATCGGTTGAATCTGAGATTTCAAACCATCATCAATTGGACTGTCTTTGGCCAAAAACCGATGCCCAATGTTCACAAGACCACTAATGTCGTTAATTGTTCGGTACGAATCGAGCACCATGTGCACTGCCGCATTTCCCTGATCTGTTTTGGGAAACTCATACGCCACCGCTGTCAGCAAATCGATGGCATTGTAGTAACTGCCTTCATCGTAATAGGATTGCGCAATTGCAAATTTGATTTTTCGATCTTTTTCCCCGGTTGGCGCCGCTTCGGCCAGATACTGTGTTCCCGCGGCGCGAAGCCCCGCTCTGGCCGCAGCCCGCTCAAAATGACTTCGGGAGGTTATCTGGTCAAGCGATTTCTGATAGGCAACGACCGCATTATACAGCGCGTCGATACGATCCTGTTTTCGCGCTTTCTCCAGCGCTTTTTTGTCAACCGGTGGATCTTTTTTAGCCTCTTTCGCTGCAGGAGTGGTCGCTTTGTCTTTGCTGTCGGCATCCCTGTTGTCAGCCTCCGGTTGTTCCTCAACCGGCTGCAAAAGCATTTGTGCCACTTTACGATATCGCCTGCCGGCTTCCAGATACGCCTTGGCATCCATCAGCACGTCCGCATAATTCTGCATAATCTCAACGGCTTCCTGCGAATCTGTAAATGAATTCAGATACCATCGATAGGCGAGTGCGGTCTGTTCATATGTGGCTGGCGTATCTGTCCACTTATTTTTCCGTTTGTCGTCTGACATCAGTACTTCGTGAGATTTGGTGGCAAGATCTCGGGCAATCAATTCCATCTCGTTCTTAACCAGTTTGGCACTGGCCTCATTGAGATTGGGCGCCATCAGCCGTCGCCGCATGGTGCGAAGCACCAAATATACATCCTCTCCAACTGACGAATAGTCCTTCATTTTCGTGACGGCGGTATGAAGCATACGCGCATCGTCAAGCCGCTCTTCATCATCCGGCGCCAGTCGCAAAAGCTCTCTCGTCACGTCTGCAGCACCACGCGGCTGTTCAATTAACGCGTAGCGATTCGCCATTTTTTGCAACGACGCCACGTATGCCTCGCGGGTGGATGCCAGTCCACGCAGAAAATCCACAGCCTTTTCGGGTTTGCGTTCCTGGGCATAACAGTACGTCAGGTCAACCAGCGCTTCCCGTTGCACGTTTACCGTGTTGTGTCCGGCGAACTGATGCGAATTGTCATCGTCTTTTGGAATGGCAAAATCCCCCTCAAGTCTCATCTGAACTTTTTTCTTCAACACCTTATCCGGATCAACGTTTCCACTCGAAACAATGGCGTTCTCAAAATGACTCAGCGCCATTTTGCAGTCACCCAGATTCACACCAACCCAGCCCAGCTTATAATGTGCCAGCCCCTGCAGCAGACTTTTCTTTTGCTCAATGATTTTTGAAAAATTGGATTTTGCTTCTTCAAATTCCATCTTGTCAAAATAGTAATCGCCCAAAACAAGCAGCGCCTCGTTCCGATAGGGACTCTCCCCATATTTTTTGATTAAATCCTCAAGGGTTTGCTTCATCTCATCAAACATGCCCAGTTCCCGCTGCTCATGACTGATGTTGAACAGAATCCGATCCGCCTGATGGGTATCCGGATAGCGCTGAAGTATCATCCTGTAGGTATTGATGGCTTGTTCCTTTAAGAAACGAACCTGGGGGACGTGCAATGATTTGGTGCTGCGCTGCTCCCGCTCATAGGCCACCATGTAGTGATATCGCGCTTCCTCGCTAAGCAATTCCGCCAGTCGCATATATAGCTCAGGCAGATAACTCGCGCCTCTGGATGCCGCGATGACGTCTCTGGTCTCCTGTTCCGCATGTCGCACCTTTGTAATTCGAAGTCGCAGCTGCTCTACCACCAGCTGGTCCCGAATCACCTGATTTTTGGGGGCACATCCAATGGGTATCAATATCATCAGTGCAAACAATGCAGACCACACCGCTATCAAACAAATGTTCGACTCTACTCGTTTTATTAATCGATACATCGGTCCTCCGCCACAACCATCAGGTCGTCCAGTTCGTCGGTCCAATATTCGCTGTCAAAGGAGTAAAATACTTTTTGTCCGGTTTTCGGAATCTCAAACGCCGGCTTTTCCGCTGCGCCCTGGGGACGTCTTCGCCCACGCAACAGCGATACGCCCAGCTCGTGAATAATCAGTCGCACGCCTTCTCGGGATGCCAGCAGCTCTTCGGCCAGCTGATTCAAATCGTCTTCCATTTGGGCAGTCACACTGGCTTTGGCCGTTTCCATGCCACGCTGATACATACTGTTTAAAAACGTATACAGGCTCTCGCCCAACTCTTCCTGATGATATTCGAGTATCTTTTTTTCGGCGTTTAAACTTTCCACAAATAACACGCTGTCTCTGGAACCGGTTAAATATCTGGCCGATTTTTGCAGCTCTTCGATTTCCGAAGGGAGATATCCCTCACTCAATTTCCGGATGGATTCACCATATCGGCGCTCAAGCTTTGTCGCCGCAGCCCGAGCCGCACCAAACTGACACAGACGCCGCAACGCCAATGCTTCGAGCAGATACCGTTCCGGTGAAATATGCCGACGATGCACCGGCGCGTCCAGGGCCACCAGCAGTCCCAGGGTTTTGCGGGAATCACCCAGATAAAAATATGTCCATGCGGACTCAATAAGAATGTCCGGATCATTGGGCGCCAATTCGCGAATCATATCGAAATGCAGCAATGCGTCCTTATAGCGCTTTTCTTCAAAAGCCAGCCTGGCCAGGGTTCGGTGTGCATTGGTCCTGGTTCGACGAGACAGTCCCTTTTCTTCAAGCATCTTTTTTAACATTTGAATTGCTTTGGGATAGTCCCCGTCCGCAACCAGACGGACTGCGCGAACATACTCCGCTTCAAAAAAATACGGGTCCGTCTCGGGTATTTGAGAAAAATGCTGTTCCGCCCATTCATATGACCCCCGACGGACGAGATCCAGCCCCTGATGATAATTAACAAAAGCGCGAACATCCGCCGGCAGCTCGCTGAACGTTTCCGCTGCGATAAAGCTGGTGACTAACAAATCTTCGCTGTAAGGATGTGTTTCAACAATACGTTTCAATCCGTAAAGCGCCTCTGGTACCACTTCCATATTTCGGCGTTCCATGGCGATTTGACGATACATCATTGCAGCAATAAACGTCATGCCCAGCTTTTCCGACGCCGCAGCAACCAGCTTCAGCCCTCTGTCGTATCTGGGATCATCCGGGTCCGCGGCATCAACAAACTGCCATGCTGCACGGGCGCCTTCGACGTACGACTCGTCCTGAAATGATTCCACTGCAATGGAAAACGCGTCATCCTTCTGGATGGGCGTGGTCGCGCATGCACAGCAAAGGAGCAATGGAATGATTATCCCCGACAGCGCCAGCAGAGGATAGCTGGCAGTTCGGGACATTATTTCCTTACTTGCCGGATTCATCATGCATCTCCTCTATTTAAAACCCACAGCTGCACCCAGTGCGACCCACAGTTCATTTTGAATGTCGTCCTTGTTTAGAAACATGTAATTGCGCACGTCCAACCGTACTGAGAAATATTTGCCAAAGTATATTCGGGCGCCGCCACCGTAATTAGCCACCGGTCGTTTGGTTATGGTCATTTTGCCAAACCCTCCCCCTGCAAGCAAAAACAGCTCTCCAAACACCACGTTGCTGTTCAGCACCGCCATCTTCATGTAAATGGGCTTAAACAGAAATGATGATGTGGCATAATAACTCACCCACTCAAACGGTGTTGCGGCGGCCGGCGTTTCGAGATTTTCCAAATCTTCGTTCAATTCCGACTCAATGGCATGGGAATAGGTAAACTGACCCACTTCCCAAGCCACCACATCGTTGAAATGCAGCGTATATGCGCCAGTGAACGTCAATCCTTTTTTGAAGGCATCCAGGGGCAATGTGCCGACCCAACCTGTAAATTCGTGACGAAGACTGTATTGTCTGTTCTGAACTGCAAGTGTCGACAGGTCCCGGTCCGACTCGTCGTCAGCCAATGCGGCATTGGACACAGTCACCAAAGACAAAACCATTAACATGGATAAAATTCTTTTCATCAAATTCGCCCTTTCTTTACGAAGACACGCTTCTAAACAGGAACGGATATGTAATCACCACTTCGCCGCCCTTGGGCCGCGGGAATTTCCATTTCTTAATCCTGTCACTGATGCATTGTGACACTGAAGAATTGCTCAGAGTCGATGATCGCACGCGAACACCACTGACCCGACCATCTGTTTTAACCGTCCAGTCAAACACGATTCGCCCGCTTAAGCCCGGACTTCTGAGCAATTCCTTTTCGTAGCACGCCTGCACCGCATGGATATTCGCATTCACCACGCGACTCACATCCTCTTTGCTCAGACTTCCCTTCACTCGCGCTCCCGAGGTCATTTTGGTTACTTTGCCTCTGATTTTTCCGCTGGGCTTACTGCGCGCCAACGTCGCGATTTTCGAATCTTTGCCGGCCACCTGCTCACCGCTCAAGGTTGACAAAATGCCACCGCCGCCTTCCCGGGCCACATTCACATCTCCCCCGGGAATACTTCCAATAGCCCCGGCAATATTATAGGCCGCAGAGCCATTGCCAGCACTCACCGCATCAATATTTGAAACCAAATCCTTTATATTATTTGATTTCCCTTCTTTACCGCTGCCACGGCTCAATACTTTCATTAGATTGTCAATGGAGTCAGAGGTTGTTGCCTTGGTGGCCCGCTCACGAACCCGTCTAACCTGCCTGCTGGTAACCTGCGGCGCTCGTTCAGCCATCGCGGTGGCGTCTTTTTCGACGGGTTTGGGGTCTGGTTTTTGAGTCTCTTCCTTTTTAAACTCAGGCTTTTCCATCTCCACAACCGCGTAGACTTCTTCATCTTTTGCTTCAGAACCCGCCTCTTCTTCAGGCATGACCACAAAGGCGGTCAGACCCAACGCCACATGCAAAACAATGGCTCCCGCGAGCAATGCCAGCGCCGATGAATTGAATCCAAACGCACTCTTTAAAGGCGCCGCCGGCGGTCTGTATACATCCACCTGATACGCTCCCCCCGAACCATTCAAAATCGCCGTGTCGCCACTTTCCAGCACAACTTTGGTTTTGTTTTTCTTTTGAGGCAATCCACGAACATCAACCGGCGTGCCCTTGCGCCAGATACCTTTTATCAATGGCGTTTCCGCCACAAGCTCTATTGTCGCGCCGTTACACCTGCAGCTAAAGTCATCAAAGGCACTGTGATATCGGCGTCCGGGATGAATGTAGTCTGTATCAACAACCCTTTGGTCAATGGTGCGGACAACATCCGCCGCACAATAGGCGGCCAGTTTTGTATCCGGCGACGGCTTGGTCTCAACCCTCGTTTTTGCGTTCAGAGCCTCTGCCAGATTAAACACTTCAGTGAAGTTAAACTCATTTTCAAAATCATCTTCGTCTTCGTCAAAAAAATAATCATCCGGATCAATTGCCATTGGCTGCGGTGCGGCACCATCCTGGACATGTAAACGCGAATCCTGGACAATGGGCGATTTGGGGGGAATCGATGACGCCACTGACTGTGCTCTCGAAGCCGAAGCGGTTGGTGCAGTTTCGGGTTCGCTGTTGTTTTGAAAGGCTTCATCCCGGGCGGGGGGAGTGGATTGATAGACGGGCATTTTTACAGGTATGCTCGCCTTTGGCGGGGCGGCTTCCTGAATCAACAGCTGTGTGGACTCGGTGGGCTTTGCGGTTTGCTCATTTTGCCTCACGGGGTAAACTCCCCGCGAATTTTGTGGTTTCGCAGTCGGTGCGGGTGAGGGTAGCGTTCCGCCTGCTTTTTGCGGACGGTATTCCCTGGTCTCATCGATTGTCGGGCGCCGCGGCGACACACTGATTTTGGCCGCGCTTTCCATCGTAATGGGTTTTGTCCCGGTTGGTACCGGTGGCGCCGGTCTCCCTTTGGCGGGCGCACGACTTTGACGCCCCGATTCCGGAATCACCGAATCACCCACTGCGACAAGCTCCGCATGAAAGGCCATTCGACCGATGCGAACCACATCGCCCGGACCAACCACACCGAAATCTATGGGTTCATTATTTAAAAGCACCGTCGCACCTGATTCGGGCACAACCGTAATTTCGCCATCTTCCTGATACAGAGTCGCATGCATCGGCATCAGCGATGGATCACCCGCCATTTTCAAGGTACAGGCCTGGTCCGACCCAATTGAGATTGATTCAGATGCCACTTTATATATTCGTATTACCTTGCTTCCCCGGAGCAGTTTAATGCGAAAAATTGTATTTAAGCCGCTGGAAGCTGTCACTTCCTGCCTCCGTTCCTTTTCGGTTGCTTACCGTTTTTGTTTCGGCCTTTCTTCTTCTTTTTTTTGCCTTTTCCAGTGTCCGCATCTTCATTTGCATCGGCGTTGTTCTCGCTTGCAGCAGCATCATCTGCTGCGCCGTCCTGCGTCTGTGGGGTCGCGTTTGCATTTGCCTCATCCTGTGATTCGGCCCCATTGGTTTCCGCGTCCCCGTCCGTGCTGTAGGTGGGTGGACGAAGCTCCCGCTTACCAAGAACCGGTTCAACTATCCTGGACCGATAGCTTCTCCTGAACGGCACCAGACCTGGTAACCGTCTGGGCGTCCGCTTAAACAGATACACTGCACCGGACTTTGCCGCCTGTCCTTTTACGAGGCGTTCATCAAACTCCATGCGCCCCGAACGCTGAAATCCCAGCGCTTCACCGCCTTCTTCGTCTGACGCCGACCCTTCCCGGTCATTGCCATCCGCTGCGTATGTCGCTTCCTCATCACCGGACTCACCATCAGTGGTCGCTTCAGTCGGGGTCGATGCAGCGTCATCTTCACCCTCGGTGTCGCTGTTGTCATTTTCGTCTGTCTGTTCACTGTCCTGATTCTCTTCCTCATCCTGCGCATTGGCAAAGGCGGGACAATAAATACTGGCAGCCAACATCATAAAGACAAACCATGCACCTTTACAGAATTTCATTGCTACTCCTTTTCCACCACAAGGCGAAAACGAAACACACCCGCATGAGCCGCACTGCGCATCAACAGATGCAATGTGCGATAAGGCAACTCCTGGTCCGCCTGAATAACAACAATATCTTCTTCATCCTTTTCGCGTTTGTGCAGCTTCCATGCGCCATTCACCGCCCGAACCACTGACTGAATCTGACCCGCTTCAAAATCAGAATCCTTTACATTTCCACCTTTTAACAGGCGATACACCGGTTTGCCTTCCACCAGCACCTGCCCTTTGGTCACAGCCATATTAACGCCCGTTTTAAACGGATTTTTAACGGTACTGACCGGCAGCTTTAATCCGGCATGCAGCACAAAGTCCATATCCTCTGCCTGAAAGCTAACCATCAGAAAAACCAGAATGATGGTAAACATGTCCAGCAACGACGTGAGTTGCAGTGACATTTTTTTCTTCTTTCCTCTTTTACTGAGTGACATCATTCAGTCACCTTCAAACCTTTCGCGACAACACAACAACCGGAAACAGAGGTTCGGTTTTTTCAGTTTTATTCACCTTGAATCGCCGCTCACGGGATGTGTCCAGAATCTGAACAATGTCTCTGTAAGGGATGTCGTCTGATGGCAGCACAATCACGGTGTCACTGCTTTTGTATCTTTTTTTAATTTCCACCAGGGCGCTGGTCAGCATTTCCAAATCAAAGCCCCTGCCCTTTTTTTTGATTTCGAGGGTTAACTCAGACAACGCGTCCTCATTCAGCGTGGCGCTGGAAGCCGTTAGCCGAATCCTGTGCTTCTCAACCAGAAGATTCACCGTAACAGACACATCGTCCGATGCCGTATCCGACACCCCGTCGGTCTGCGACGGCAGTGACGTCGGTATCACACTCACATGGTAAAACGCAGCCGCCAGCAACAGAAATGGGATAAGCGTCACAAACAGATTCATCACCGGAATGAGATTCACATCCGCAACTTCCCGCGCGCTCTGAAAGCGACTGAACAGGCGTTCATTTCCGCTCATCTCAAATCGTCTCCGCCAACATTGGACCCGCCAGGGCGCACGTCCCTGATTCTGGATGCCAATGCGCCAAGCAATCCCGAAGCGCCCTCCTCCATTTGAATGAGGATTTTGTCCATTCGGTCAGACACAATCTGATGGGAGAACAAAATGGGGACGGCAACAATTAAACCGAAAGCCGTGGTGTACATCGCCATGGAGATGCCTTCGGCAAGCACCTGTTGCCGTTCGGAGGCACTGGCGGCGCTCACCCCGGAAAATGCGGTAATCAAACCAAAAATCGTTCCCAGCAACCCCAGCAATGTTGAACTGTTTCCCAAAAGCGCGAGAAATCCAACACCTCTTTGAAGTTTCGGCATGGCGCGAAGCATCTCTTCTTCCATTGCGCGCTCGATTTCCTTTTCACGCCTGTTGGATTTGGCAATCCCGGCTTTTAAAATCATTGGCAGCGGATGTTTTGTACGCACATTGCATGCGGCCATCGCCTGCTTGTAGTCCTGTTTTTCAATCAGGGATTTTATCTGTACCATAAAGCGGGCAACGTTAAACCGCGATCGCAGATACAATGTCACGATACGCTCCAGTGTAATTGCAGTCGCAATAATCGACACCGACAGTATCACCCACATCATCCAGCCGCCCTTGTTTAAAGTTTCAACGATTATCATGATTAACTACTCCTTCCAGGTGCCTGCGTCAGGCAGTGCGTACCCGATATTTCCATGGGGCATAAGCTTTTCGTCCATGATTTAAAAAAGAGAACATGACCTTTTAATCCGCAATCAGCAAAATTTCGGCAGTCATATCCGAATACAGCTCAAGCACATGCTCTCCTGCCTGCATCACATGCAGATTGAAAATCAGTACTCTGTCGTCGCCGGCCTCTTCTATTAAATCGACATCAACCAGTCGTTCTTTTCCGAGTTCTCTGTCCAGTGTGCAATCCGTCTCATATAATTGCACCAGCATCTCCGTTCCGCCGCCCAGGGCGTCCCCAATAAAAACACGCACCTGCACATCCATATCATTTTCCTCGGTGGTCACCACCACGCGACGAATGCCGGGGAATGCGCCATCCGCATAATGATTGGAATCCAGAATGCAGCCTGTAGGCAATCCGCACTGCCAGTAGGCCTCATCGCACACCGCATGCAACCGGTCCTGAACAAACGCTTCCTCAGCAGTCTGACACGAAACCAGCACTGGTAAAAGCACCAGCGCAATCAATTTCCATGACAAGACACCTTTTAAGCAGTTTGCCGCATTTACCATTTCAAATCCTTTTCAAAGTCCCACTGTCATAAAGTCAGCATCACTTATTTCAAGCACCGCACCTTTGGGATCACGGCCGTTTTCGACAGTATACACCACCGGAATGTGCGCGACCCTGTAAAGTCCCGGTAACATCAGATCTCCAGCCGGTGCCTGTGAAAAATAAATAAACACATTGTTCAGCCCATTATTGCCCGCGCTTCCTTTGGTTTCCACCAGTTGGATATTGCGAACCGTAAACTCGATACAATGTCTTTCAGCTGCCTGGACCAGCAAATAGTCGTCCATGCGCTGATTTGGCAACAGTGCCGTGGTCACATATACCTGCACCCACCGCGCCACCCCCTCTGACGTAATGTCGCTGTCTCCGGTCAGCACCGTGTACTCATCCGAATCAATCAGCTGCGTCCCTGTCTCCTGCACCACGGTGCCGGGACGTCGATATGAGCTGGCATACAGCACAAACTCCCCCCCCTCTGACACATTGACGAACGGCCCAATCTCTCCATCCTGCGGGTCCTGCCATGCCAATCTGGGCGGGTCTGGCGTAAATCGCAACGTAGCCACACCACCGTTTGTATCGGCACCGGCCTCAAGAATTTCAACTCCCAATACGCGCCCGGGTTCCGCGACCACATATTCGGTTTGAATCCCAAGGTCCTTTTCCTCATATCGATACGCGTTGCCCAGATGCACTATCGCATCGTTGGCACGGGGGTCGGTGTGGAATCTGGCCTCATCTCCGTTGGTGCTGCCGTCCCAGTCCGCATCATCCCCATAATCGTAGTAAAGGTAATCGGTACCGAAAACCAGTTCCATCCAGTCCGTAATGCCGTCGCCATCGGAATCAGTAAGCGACATATCCGTGCCGACCAGCAACTCCTCACAATCATTGAGCCGATCGCTGTCAATATCGCTGTAGGGCGGACCTTCAACCACTTCGCACTCGGCGGGCTTTGGGTCTGGCAGTCTGGGGTTAAAGAGGGTCAGTTTCTCAACCAAATCCCCCACACCATCTCCATCAGAATCCACCTGCAGTGGGTTGGTTTGCAGTTCCCGCTCCAAATCATCCGGCAGACCATCTCCATCGCTATCCAGTCTGGCGCCATCCATTCCTGGCAGCGCATTAACGTTGGTCACCACCAGCTTTTTTGCCTCGAACAATGCACTCAGTTTTAAGAGTCCAATATGATCCAGCGTAATCGCATCCGCACTGTTAAACCGCTCGTATTTACCGTTGCCTGCAAACGCCAGTTCCCTCAGCAGGGTTTCGGTTTCGTCGGATGAATCTCTGGGGGCCAGATGCAACGTATGAAAACTGAATGCTGATGCGCCCTTTTCCACCTTCTCCTTCAGCGTATTCACCGTGCTCTGCAACGACGTGATGGTTTCACCCCAATCGCTCTGAAGCAGCGGCTGAGGGTCGCCGCCAGTCATAAGAATTACCACATACTGCGTTCTACTGCGCTCGCCGGCGTTCATCTCCGCCATATCCCCCTCAATGAGAGACCCGGCGGTAAACAGAGAGTCTTCGTAATTTCGACACAATTCATTGACACACCCCTGGGGCAGGGTCAGGGATGAAATGGCAGCTGACAGCTCCCCGGTATTTCGAGTGAAATAGCCTTCCTGTGGCGCATACAGTCTTGGGATGGGTCCCATACCAATTACAGCGAATGAAAACGCCACATTGCTTTCATGAATCGACAGCGATTCGTTCAGTGCGCGAATACGTAACTGTTCGGGATCGTAATCGCTGAAGATTGGCCCATTCGCCTGATCCACAATCAAAACAACCCGCACCGGGAATCCGGCGCCCTGCGGGTCATCGGTGCACACACGGCCGGTTACCGCCAGACGGTCCGCCGCGGGGTTGATATTGCCCTTGCCGTACAATTTTGAGTCAGTGCAGTGCACCATCATGAGCGCGCCCATCGCACCGATTAACCATGCCGGTAAAAGCCGTCTATTTATTCTCACTTTCAGCACAATACAGTCACTTATCCACAACGTGTGTTTATGATTTCCCGCGTTACTGTTCAAACCGATCGATATCAGCGCTGAATCCACCTCTCAGATTAATTTTGGCACCGTCCCGTTCAATGAATACCGCTTCAAAATCGCCACTGACCTTGCTGCCATCGCTGGCCGTAAACTCATCCAGTCGAACCGTTCCGGATTCAAGCGCAGGCAGCGGTGACGATGCATAATCCACTCCGCGCACAATACTGCACTCGGTCAACAGATTATACTCTCTGCCGGCTGTCAGTGTATCTTCCGGATAGTCAATGGTCACTCTCAGCGGCAACTGGTCACCGTTTTTTGTCTTTTTCACATATTCAATCGACAGGGCACTCTCCGGATAGAGAACCACCCGCACATCATCGAACTTCATGTCATATCCCGCAGTGACGCTTCCTTCGAGATAATTGTCTTTACTGTCGTCACAGCCGTACAGCGCCCCCAGTGTCAGTGTGCACATCAGAATGAATGTCAAAGCAGCATGTGCACAATTGGGATGGCATGTTTTATTCCTGTTCAGACTCATTGGGCTTCAATCTCCTTACTGGCAACGAACAGTCTGAAATAGTACTGGTCGCCGTCATTCTCGGTGCATCGATACACCACATGCGCAACCCCCCTTGAATCCACCGCCACGCTGGTGTATTCGCCGCAGCTGCCCTTTGCTGAAGCGGTAATCACTTCGTCACGCCAGACACCATCGGTGCGAATCGCAAGCAACGCCGCTTCATCATTCTGGTCACAGCTGTCAGATGTGGATGAATTCAACCGACACCGGTGGTACGCCAGCACTTCTTTGCCCTGCGGTGTAAACGCAAGGGACAGATAATCGCCTTCGTCATACAGCGCCCTGGTGACAATCTCGCTCGTCCATGACAGTGAGTTTGTAAAATTCGATAGATCGCTTAGCCGACGGACGCGGACGGCTTTGTCGCTGGCAGAATAGAACGCAACCACCAGTTCGCCGGTAACGGGATTAATGCCCGCTGCGATGTCTGTCGAAATGGCGCCTTCATGCAGCTGAATTTTTTCTTCCCACGTACCGTCATCGGCCCGTCGTGCCGCCCAGACCCCTTTTCGGGAATCCTGCTGAGTCTCCACCGGAATGCCATAAACAGCAATGGGCGTATCGCCATCGAACACAAGTGCGTTCGGCTCGCCCGCGCCTTCATTGGCATCAATTGCCTCGTAAATCCAACCGCCCCCGCGTCGCCATGCAAACTCCGCATCCGCCTTGCGCAGGTCAATGGACTGCAACGCGCCAAAGTGGGCGTCTTTGTGCACAACCGCCGGTTCACCCGACGCGCTGTAGGCAAGTGCCGGCCACAATCCAACCACCATTCCTTCGTCACTGCCCACTATTCCCGTCTGGGAATCACCGCTTTCAGATGCTGCAGTTTCAAATTGCCAGCCCGTTGCGGTGCGGGTTGCCAGCACGGCATCATTGCCGCCGCAGAACTGCCCTTCGGGCACACCACCGGTATACGCAATCGTCGGCAGTCCATCCGGAGAATACGCAAGACTCAAGCCGGTTGGCAACAATGTAATCACCGGGCTATCCACCTCCTCGACCGTCCAGGGCGACGCTGAACCGGATTTCACACCATAATAAAAACGCTGGCGCAAACGGGTTGGTGGATTGACCGCGATCTCATCGCACAGGCCATCATCAAACGCGTCGTTGGCAAACCAGGTGAGTCCCAGCATATCGTCCGGTCCCGCAACCAGACGCGTCTGGATACCTGCCGCCATATCACTTACCAGCTCTATCTCCCATTCCGGTGCCGCGGCCGAATCCGTCTCAGTACCCGTATCTGCGACAAACGAATCTGTAGACACGGGCTGCCCGTCTTCATTGGCTTCACCGCACGCAACCGCTATCATGCATAGCCCCAAAGTCACGACGCAAAGCGGTACGGGAAAAACTGTATGTATCATCCTCGTCATCTAAAAGTTCCTTTATTAACCAGTTGCCTTCGCTCAAAGATGCTGCCACGCCTATTGCGGCGAGCCGCAACCCTCGCCTTCGAAATACTGACAGGGGGACTGACATCCCGCTTTTACCTTTTCAATACAGAATCGGTACGGCTGCCCGGGACTTGAATCCCAGGTGCCGTCTTCCCGTTTCTCTTCGGAAACAAATACCGTGTCACGGATTGACAGATAGTACCAGAACGGATCGCCGCTGTGACCGTTATAGGCATAAAAACAGGTGTCATCGCTTCCAATGCCACCGAATTCACCGCTCAATGCAACCTGGGTCGTCTTTTCAGTAACACCCGCCAGGTTGTCATACCAGGCGCTCCCGCCCTGAAATACGCGAATATAGGCATCAACCGGCCCTGCGCCAACATCATACAGTACCCGCACCATACAGTCCTCACCCGGACATGGATGCGCATACGCATACCAGTCCTCATCAAGAGTGTAAGAAATGTATCCCTCTATCCAGTCTTTCGGTTCGCAGCAGCCAGGCACTGGAGGCGGTGCTGTATTCTGTTCCTGTGAGACGGTATCAAAATCACTTCCCGCCTCAGAGTCCTCACTGGCCGAATCTGCGGCATCCACGGCTGTATCCGTGTCCTGCGGCACCGGTGCGGTCTGCAGTTCGCAATCATGGACCGGCACCACCACCGCATTGGCAATATGATTGTAAATCTCTCCATCATCGTCTGAGGGTGAATGAGTGGAGTAGTCATTGGCCAGTTCATGGCTGTCCACTTCGGTCATCACCCGAGTCCGCAATGTATACCTGCTCGAAGCGGCGTACGACGCCCCCTTTACATCAGATACAGAGATATAAAAATCACCGGACTGTGTCCACTGACGCAGGGGTGCTGTAAAATTCACACGAGTTCGCACCTTCTCATCGCTCTGAAACACCGCCCAGTTTGCGCCGCATTTCCCCGACGGCAGGCATATTCCGGCACCGGCGCATACCCCGGCGCTCAGACATGAATTCCCAAGCCATGTGCACTCCTGGTCATTATCGCAAAGCTGCGGAAGCATTTGGCAATCCTGGTCTATACTGCACGATGAGTTTTCCACCTCGCGCAACAGACTGACTGCCGAAACAAATGACGCCGGGAGGGACGAGGCGGAACCAAACGCCACATCCACTTCGATGAGTCCATTGGCACAATCCGAACTGCCCATGTGATACCAGTCCACGTCACCCGCAGTTGCGATGTATCCGCTCACCTCCTGCCACTCCCCCCATTCATTGCCACAGCTCATGGCACTTAATTCCGTGGCTGTCTTCGGATGGTCGTTGACCTCGTTGCCATCCGGATCGTCCAGCACCTCAACCTGCAGCGTGTAGGCCACTGCGCTGTCGCGCTGGTCTGCATTCAGTCCGTAGACCACCACATACCACGCATCCGCCGAATCAATTGACAAATCGTACGAAATATCCGTTGCGCTGACCGTACCGGACGCATTGCCGCCGGATGCCAATGTGTCACCGCTGGCGTTCACCACACGGTATGCCGGCGCCACGGACGACACAGGCATGGTCAGATTGAGCCGCAGAATACCTCGGGCGTTGCCATCCAGACGATACCAGTCCTCATCACCATCAAAGGAAATATATCCCGTCAACTGGGATGCGGTCACCACGGTCGCACTGGACGCATCGTTATTGGGTTCCAGCGTGTCTGCATCCGCTGATGTTTGCAGCGTCACGAAATAAGGGTGGTACACATCCTGAGCGTCATTGCCCATATCGCGAATCTGTAGAAAGTAGGCGCCGCTCGGCAAATAAAAGGTGGTGGTCACCGTGTCACCGGCGATGATGGTGTCCGTACTGGCCAGGGTTGCCACTGGCTTATCAAGCGCACTGTCCCATATGCTGTATGTCAGGTCCAATGGCGATGCCGGCGCATCCAGTTGCATGGTTACCGTTACCAGGCTGTGTCCTTTGGGAACAGAAAATGAATACCAGTCCTCATCCGCACGGGGACAGACATATCCCTTGTTTTCAGTATCCAAATCAAGCCCCGTGGCGCTCGCACCGGCATTGTCGCTATCCCACAAACAGGCGCTTTCCGTGCCGGTATCCGTGCCCGTTTCTTTTGGGTCGTCTGTAATATTGCAACCGGTGGTCGCGATTGCCCAAAACAGAATCCAGCCGGCCATCGACCTCAATACGCTTCGCAACGATTGATTCGCATCCGCCTGTCGCACCCGTTTGCCCACAGTCATTGCCGGCGCAAGTGCGCATCCATTAAAATCATTCAGACTCATTATAACCCTCCGGGGACGACGCAATCCACGTCCGGATCGAATTCACTGAGCAGCACAAATTTTTGCGGCTCCAGTTCAACGTGACCCGACGGCGGATTTTTATAGTTTCCGTCGGCCACAAAATTGGCGGCCACACAGGCCACTCGAAATCGCGCATAACTTTGCGGATCATCAAACGGTACTTCACCGGCAAATATCAACACACGGTTGTATCCGGTAAATCCCTGTCCAGCGGGCCCTTTCGATAACAGATCCGCACGTCCAGGCAACGTTTCTGTAATGGTAATGTTTGACACGGTGAAGTTGTAGCAGGTCTGCCGCTGCGTACCATCAATCTCGCGAACGTTGTACCTGTAGGCCTGGTTTCCCCGACCGGTATTAATTTTGTTTAGCGGGTCGGTCGCTGTCCGCACTTCTTCGCCGTTGGAAACCACATCCCAATCCAAATCCTCCTCGCTGTCTGCCACATCCGGATGCGTCCCAAACCGAAACTCAAGAAAATCCACCAACCCATCGCCATCTGAATCCGGCCCATTGCGATTGGTACCGGTGTATATTTCCTCACAGTTAAACAACCCATCACCGTCCACATCCTCATAGTTTGAATCATCACACAGCCCGTTGCCGTCCTCATCAGCACAGTCACACAACCCATCCCTGTCGGCATCAACGCACTCAGGGTCGTCACACTCCCCATTCAGATCTTCATCGAAACAGTAGTCCGGCACAAAGCAGTCACAGTCATCTGGATCCATTGGGTCCATGCCCGAATGTCTGAACGCATATTCAACGCCATCCCGGCACCCGTCTCCGTCGGAATCCGCCAGCCGGGGATTGCTTCCTGACATGATTTCAGTCAGGTCGTCCACACCATCACCGTCAGAATCGGGCAGCACCTCTGCCAGTATGGGCTGGGCATTGATATTCTGCGCTGTCAGGGTTTTAAGCGTAAACATGCGCTTAATCGCGGTCAGGTCCAAATCCAGAAAATTGAGCTCCCCACCGGACGCAAAGGAACGAAAAGTCCCCTTGCCCGCTTCGGCCATCCGGGACAACAGTTCCTCCGCCGCTTCATCAACCTGCACATTCTGCGAAGAGATAAGCGCGGTACTGACGCCAATGCGGTTGGTGTGAAACATTCGTCCCAATGCCATAATCGATTCAACTGACTCCAGCACATTTTCAGTGGAATTCACCATGGCATCACCGCTGTCCACATCCGGAATGCCATCACTTACAAGCACCACCTGATACGATGACAGCGCCAGTGATTCCTGTTCCGCATTTATCAGCTCGTAACGCATTTCAGCGTATGCCTCGGACAGCGCCTGAATATAGTTGGTGGTACGATCGGTTATACTCAGTCGATACAGATTGGCATCCACCACCGTCATATCACTGGTGAAATAGCTTGGCGATTCCGCATCGTCCATCTGCGATGTCAGCGGCTGCGATTCGGAAGAAAACCGCACCACAGACACCTTTACATCACCGCCGCTGCCAAGCAGCTCCGTCACCGCCTCGCGCACCGCGCGCTCCCGGCCGGTTACGCCGGTTACCGGATCAGGTGGGTCGGTAACCCGCATACTCTCAGAACAGTCCACCAGGAACACCACCCGAACCGGAAAAATCAGCTCTTCGGGATTCTGTGTGCAAAGGGAGCCCGTCACTTCAATTTTGTTGTCGGGAATTGGCGGAGGCGGCGGCGGCAGAAGTTCGAGACTTGAATCCGTGCAGGAAAACCCTGTCGCCAAAAGCAGATAAACCAGCAGCAGCCCAAGGCCAAATCCGGGACCGCGCACGCTCATCCAACCATTGCGCCTCGCTCCACCGGTCACTTTTTTCCTCCCATATCAAAGGGATTGTTCTGTTCCCGAGGCAGATTGTTCAGAGCGTAGCATCGACCATCCGTTTCGAACTCCTGAATTCGCACAAACTGATTGTTGCTCAAAGGAGAAATTTCACCGCCCGGGGGATCTTTATAGGTGTCCCCCAGATAACGCGCCTCCACACAGGATGTCCAGAATTGACCTCTGCTGCCGGCCATTCCCTCGGGCTCCTCCTGTAAAAACAATCTGATTCTGTTGGTGCCATTTGCTGTTTCCCCCAAAATTGGCATGGGCACCGACAGTGTTAAATTTTTTATACCGTAATCATAACAGGTTATATCCGCGCTGGCAGGCGTTTGTGTAACACCGTAAAAAATGCGCTCGGACAGAAAATCCTCTTCATCGTAGAGCTGGGGATGCGTGCCGTACTTCACCTCCAGTCCGGACGGAATCCCGTCAAAATCATGATCGAGACTCACATCGTCAACAGTGGGATCCAGGCCAAAACGCAGTTCTATTCCATCGACAATCCCGTCCGCGTCCGTATCCGGAAACAAAGGGTCGGTCTTTAAAAACGCCTCTTCGCATGCATTCAATCCATCGCCGTCCCGGTCCTGCGCGTCACTGCAAAAGATTACTGGCAGCGTTGGATTCGACGGATCAAACCCCTGTCTGCGAAACATGTGCTCCAGCAAGTCACTGTAGTTATCTCCATCCGAATCTCTGGACTGTCTATCCAGCCCCATCGCATACTCCACTTCATCGGCCAGACCATCCCCGTCCGAATCGGCCAGATAACCATTTTCCGAGGGAATGGCGCTCATATTCACGGCGTACAGGTCCATCATGCGATACGGCGCCTTGAGTGACTCGTAATTGTAGTCGAGAAAATCAATATCCGTTGACAGGTTGACATCTCTGAACGTACCGCGGCCCACCTGAGCCATTCCCTGAAGCAGGGGCATCGCCTCATTCCGGTTATATCCAAATGTCGACGCCACATCGCCACACACCGCCGCCACCTCCGCTTCAGGCGCGAACAGAAAGATGGAATTGAACGTTAAATCACCCACCCCATAAAATTCACCAAGGGACATAATGTCTTCCACCTTCGCACTTATCTGCCAGTCCTTATTGTAATCAGGGCACACACCCGTCATGTCCACGTACACATCATCAGGTATTTCCTGATCGGTATTGCAGACGCCATACAGTGAATCAGGCAGTTGGTTTCCATCATCGCAGCCAAATGTGCATCTGGGTTCGGGCACGCCGTCACTCAGGAACAACACCACATATCTCGTTCGTGCGCGCATCGCCGGGCCCGCGGCAATCATATCCTGTTCCAGCATGGTCAACACCACCGAAAGCGCCCCCTGATAATCCGTTGCCGGGCCTCCCTGTCCTCCCTGTGGCGCGAGCGCAGCGGCCGCCGCGCTCCAGTCTGTGGTAAAATTGGTAATGCGACTCCATGACGCGAAACCAATCACGCCAAACTCCACATTGGGCAGGGCGTCCAGTTCCTGACCCGCCTCATTGAGGGCAGTGAGCCGATTGTTTCCCGGATCGGTGCATTGCAGCGACGCGGACTGGTCAATAACAATCAGCAGTTTTACAGGGAACGCCAACTCATCGGCGGGACTGGCGCAGAATTCGCCAATCACGTCCATTTTGTTATCGTAGTAAGTGATGTTCTCCTCAAAATTCAGTTTCAACCCGGCATCGGTGCATTGAATGCATACCCCAAAAACAACCGGGAGAAGCAGTGCCATGGCTGCAGCGATTCCCCTGGCGCCGGTGTCATTTTTTTTAACGCCGGTCATGCGCAGTCTTTCCCGCAACGACTGGCCGTCGTCGCGCGCACGTTGGGTTGAGGTGATATGAAGGCGTTGAAAGCATTCTTCTCCCAAATCTCGAATTGTTGTTCTGTACTACGCGCACAATATAAATCGATTTAGGTTGTAACGGAAAAAAAAACACTTTTCCTGACACGACATTTTCCTTTGCCGATGCGTTCAAACTATTTAATGACCAAAATTTTAAAGGCGGACGTTACTGTCGAAGACGACGGACAGCAATCCCGAGAAGAAGCAGACCGAAAATCAGCATTGAGCCGGCACCCGCGGAATCGGCGCCAGGTGTGGCGATGGCACATCCTGAAGAACTGTCCTTCAGTGCAGCGCCCTCCACAACAATATCCGCAACCGCAGCCACCTGAGGATTCGCCTCACCAGTCACAGAATCGGTGCCGGACATCCGGGCAACCAGTCTGACCGAATACTTGCCAGGCTTATCCGGAACCAGACTCGGCACCGCATTATCCGCGTATTCATACATATACGATTTTGATGCGGTGACCATCCCATGGGGTTTGGAAATCGTGGCGCTGGATCCGGCGGGGGCTTTTGTAACCGCTATTGTATACTCAATCTGCTGGTTCTCACGGTTGGCAAACAACATGATGGGCACGTTCGATCCCGTTTTCACACCGGTAAAGGACGGGGTATGCACTTTGAAACCAAGTGTGGGATCGAGACAGTTCGCTGCATCGCCGTAAACCACCAGACAATATTTGTCGTCACATTCATTGCCGACGCCGTCGCGATCCGTATCTTTTTGTTCAGCATTGGCAACCAGTGGACAGTTGTCCTCGTCGTTAATTACCCCGTCATTGTCATTGTCAGCGTCGCATTTGTCCCCAATGCCGTCTTCGTCCGCATCATCCTGCTCATAGTTTTCCACTTGCGGACAGTTATCATTTGTATTGCGAATCAGGTCTCCATCGTCGTCGTTGTCGCATACGGCGCCGGACTCGGCGCTCTGTGAGGACAGGGGACAGGCGTCTTCGAGATTGGTTACACCATCATTGTCCATGTCATCATCGCACGCATCGCCCCCCATGCCGTCGCCGTCCGTGTTGGTCTGAGTCGGGTTGGGGGCCAATGGACAATTGTCGGTGGCATCGGGGACCGTATCGTTATCCTTGTCTGTATCGCAAACATCCCCCATCCCATCGCCATCCAGGTCCGCCTGATCGGCATTGGCAGTCGCTGGGCAATTGTCGCACACATCGCCAAGACCGTCACCATCGCCATCCAACCCGTCCTGATTGGCGACAAACGGACAGTTATCATAGGGATCTTCGACCCCGTCATCATCGTAATCGTCTGAAAACTGATAGGTCACGCCAACGTCGGTATTATTGATTAGAATACTCCCGCCACCACCGCCACCACCGCCGCCGCCGGATTGTTCGGGTGTTCCGCACTGGTCAAACTGATCATCACATTCATACGGCATGTCTTCCTGCGCCGCAGCGCTGACACTCCATATCGATGCGATCACAAATCCCACCAAAAATTTTAGTTGTGCATACATTCTCATTATTTCACCCCGATCTCTTGTTTTGTGTTTGGCGCATGACGCCTGTTGTCCATCCCAGCCAAGAGCAAAATCCATACCTATCGTTAGCAAAAATATTCAATGCCTTTCAAACCCGCAATCCACGCTGTTTCCACCCATCCCTCCATGGGATTTCAAATATGCTCACGTCCGCATTTTTTTCAAACTGTATGGTAAATCATACACCCGGCTGTATGGCAGCCAACACTGAATCTATTCGTAACTGCATCCATTATGAACCAGCGTCAGGCTGCCATCCTCAAATACGATAACTCCCATGGCATCATAAAAGTCCACGCCACTCACCCGGGGTTTTCCAGGCAACTGGATTCGCTCCATCAGCCTTGGGGACCGAAAATTCAAAAAACCCACGCGCATCAGTTCTCCCGCTTTTGTAAACACAAGTGCGGTTTGGCTGCCAATCATCCGGGCAGCCACAACAGGTGATGCTGTTTCCACTCTGGTCAGGCGATGCGGCGCACTGTTCTGAGATAAATCCACCAGGCTGAAACCGGCACCGTACTCAGCCATGATGCCCGACGACCGATTGGCGTCCACATCCACCACTCGGCCCACGGTTTCGATTGGCTGCCCGACAACCGGCACATCATTCTCAAGATATATGGAAACGGCGCCCCCGAGAGAATCCGCCACAAATGCCGTATTGCCCCGGGATGCAACCGCAACCGCTCGGCCCACTGTATCCACGGTTCCCCTCCGGGAGATGTTTTCCCCGTCGACCATCAGCAGGGTCACCCCTTCCTCATATCCTGCCAGCCATATTTGCGAATTCGAAACGGCCGCGCCCACAACCGAGTCCAGTTGTTCCAGAAGTCCTGTATCCACCTGCCACCTGCTGACTGGCGAAGAAATATCGTCATTGGAAAATATTTCCATGCCGCCCTCGCCATACACGGTCGCAAATCCGCTCCAGGTGGCATCCATCGCCAGTACACCGTATCTCGTTGCAGTGCTTTCCCTGTAGGTTATCTCAGCCAAATTCATGCTGGGCACGTTGTAAATATGAACCTCAGGGGGCTGGCCATTGGTGGCCACGAGCAGCCGATTCCCAATGATCGCCGCATCCGTTACCGGGTCGTCAAAATCCAAATCCTGGGTATACAGCGGTTCGAACGCATGCCTGAAAACGCACCTGCCCCGGGCGCACGCCTCAATAGTGCAGTGGTCCCCGTCATCGCAGTCTTCGTCCACCTGGCATTCGGATGGAATCCCCCATCGATGGTCAGTCACGTTTTCCACCATCCCTTCCAGCACCGTATCCGTATCCGTGTGGCCACCGGTGTTGTCTTCACTGTTATTGCACGCCACGCAGCCCAGCATCCAAAGCAGCAGAACAACTGAAGAACCGCCCAATATCGGTGCGTCCGTTTTCCGATGGCGTGAAGCGGTCATTCCATGTCACTCCCCTTGCGAAGACCATGCTTGTGAAGCAGGTCGTAAAAATACTTACGGTTCAGGCCGGCAGTTCGCGCCGCTTTGGCTATTTTACCATCTGTTTCCACCAGCAGTGCTTCGAGGTACTCCCGTTCAAACCGCTCGATGATGGCGTCCTTTGCTTCCTTAAACGGTCGGTGCACATCAAATTTTAAATAGTTTCGCTCAAAACCCGTTTTGCCCGGCATATTTACAAAAGCGTTTTCTTCGCCCAGGCACACCAGTCGCTCGAGCACATTTCGCATCTCCCGAAGATTTCCAGGCCAGGAATAATTAAGCAGCTGCTGCTGCGCGTCCGGAGAAAGATGACGAAATTTTCTGCGATGTTTGCCCAATTTCAAAAAATGGTCGCACAGTACCGGGATATCCTTTTTTCGATTTCGCAGCGGCGGCACGTTTATGCACACCACCGCGATGCGATAATACAAGTCCTGACGAAATTTTCCCTCTGCCACGGCCTCCACAAGGTCCTGTTTGCTGGCGGTGATAATCTGAAAGTCCAGCTTGATGGCCTGCGTGCCGCCCAGACGCCGAATTTCGCGTTCATCCAGCGCTCTGAGCAGCTTCGCCTGCAATTCGAGCGGCAGCTCCTCAATTTCGTCCACAAACAGCTGCCCCCCCTGTGCCCGTTCACAGGCGCCGGGACGAAATGCATGTGCACCGGTGTACGCGCCCTTTTCGGCGCCAAACAATTCGCTTTCGATAAGTGACGGTGGCACAGACGCACAATCGAAAACCACAAACGGATGGGCTCGACGGGTACTTTCCTCGTGAATCGCCTTGGCCAGGGCGCTCTTGCCCGTCCCGGTCTCACCCTGCAGCAGCACGGTCGTTCCCGCCACGGCCACCTTGCGCAACGTCCCCATAATGGCGCACATGCTGGCGCTGGCAGCGATGAGCGACCCAAATGACTGCACCTCTTCGGGCAGCACCAGGGGGGAACTGTATACCGGTTCGAATTCCAGTTTGACTTTCCCGGCATGAATCACTGCCCCAGGCAGCAGAAACGCCTCTTTCACCCGGGTGCCGTTAACGGCTGTGCCATTGGTGGAATCCAAATCGCGAATGGTAAACCGCTCCCGGGTGGTGATAATCTGAAAATGCTGTCTGGATACAGTTGAATCTGAAAGCACCAGGTCGCATCCGGGATCCTTTCCCACAGTGTAGACATCCTTGGTGACCGTCACCGACTGAGGCGGTTCGCCCCGCTTGTGAAGTGTCAACTGCAGCTGGCGAACCCGCACCGGATTCGGCGCCGTTCCAAGCACCTGGGTGGGATCCTCAATTCGCATTCTGTTGGTGGTTTTTCGACCCAAAACGCGCATCCCCTTCCTGTTTAGCAATCACAACTGATTAGCATCTGATTCACAATTTTAAGCAGTTCCAAACCAAAAAAAGCGGTTTCAAACCGGCTTTGCTGCCATTCAACTTCACATTCTCACGTTCACGTTCGCAGTCAAGGTGACAGTATGACCCAATCCTGTCAAAGATGCCACATCATTTCAATTGGATGTTTTTTCAAATCAAAGACTGATGCGATGAACAACACCAATTCGTTTCGACCGGCGGCGACTCAGAATTTCGCCAGTGCTGAACACGGCTGTTTGAGATGACTGTTTGAGGAATTTCCCCGGACTTAACAGAATTCCGCCGCGCGAGTTACAATGAATCTGAAATTACTCCACCCAGTACCCCTGAACAAAATCCGGTCGTTTGGGCGGTTCCTGTGAAAGCGCCGTGCGCCAGTCCGCATCATTCATTCGGTCTTCCGCGTCCTGCAAAAAGTAATAGAAAGATGATACGGCCCCGACATACAGCGTTTCCTGTTGATTTGTTTCCAAAATAACAAAAATTATCCCCGGATGTCCCGTTGCGGTTTCCAGAACCTTCTGCGATGAAAAATCCGTAAACACATCTGCCACCAGAGGCTTATCGATGCCGCTTTCTTCGCTGAATGTCTCCTCATCCATCCATGGCATCCAGTACAGCCGCGGATACCAACCGTTATACAGCCTGTCCCCGGTATAATCGTCCGTTTCCATCGCCATCATGCCATTGATGTATTTTAACTCAGCGTCCGTCATCCGCTCGCCGTTCAGCTCATGTCTGCTGATCTGTTCAAGGCGATGCATCACGCGACCAAAATGCAAAAGGAAATCCGAGGTTTTCTCCCTGAATTCGGCGCCAAGGGAAAAATATACATGCCTCATTTTCTGAACAGCGCGAAAAATGGCGCTGTACACCCCCGGAATCGGTTCCACATACGCTTGAGGAAATTCGCAGCTCGATCCCCCGCCGCCTGCCACCATCAGCAGGGTGTCGTGACGCATTTCGGTCCAACTGGCGAGAACAGTCTCCATTTTGTGGTCGTGCCACATGGAGGATTTAAGGACCAATGGCAGTTTTTTGTCAGAGGTCTTTTCCGATGCATGCATCAACGCCTCCAGCCAATGGCTGAGCGGGGTATCGGCGACGCTGGACGGCGGCAGGCGCTGCATGGTTTTTTGGGCTGCCACAAGTGCCGCCGTTAATTGCTGTGCGTCCGCTGCCGGCAGCGATTCGGTGATTTCACTCTTCAGCCAGAACGCCGCGCGTTTTGAACCCAAAACATAGGCCACATCCATTGGCGACGCCATGGTCCGACCGCCCTCTGTGCGGGCGGCATTCAACCGGGGTTGTGTGGTCTGTTCGGTCAGCCAGGCCGTATACTCAAATTTGGTTGGAAAAAATTTCAGATGCACTTCAGCATTTCCGTTACCGCTGTCCCGTATGGTTTCGGATTTTGCCATTTCTTTCAGAACGTCTGTCAGCGCACTCGAATTGCGCATGCAGCGATCCTGTGATTTTTGGCGACAGCGATTCAACAAACGCAGCATATCCACCGTGTTGTCACTGCCGATGAGATCTGAATAAAACCGGTGAATGGCCCCATAACGCCGCTTTTCCGCCGGGCGGTGGATGGCCCCAAGCAACGCCCGAGCCAATTCCCGGTGTCGATCCAAAGCCGCTCCCGACTCGCTGGACAATGTCAGAAGCGGCAGTCTGTTGAGCCAAATCATCGCCCGGAACAATTGAGATAATTCGAACGTTTCACCATAATGTCCGCGGGGATAAAACACGCTGAAATCAAAATCTGACGACTGTCCAAAAAAATTAAAGACAGCTCGGGACTCCCCGTATATCAGCTCAATCAGCGCCGCCGCTTCCCCGTCCACATCGGTTGGCAGGTCATTGGATGGCGCGTCATACTCGAGATATGTCTGCTCATCACCGAGCAACTTGAACGGAACGGCCAGATACACCATGGCATCACGCTCTGCCGGCAATTCCGGATTCAGTCGATTTAGCATGCCCGAAAGAAGCCAGTGCATTTGAGGGTAGACATACTGCTCTTCCGCATATTGCATCAGCCGGTCAAATGATCGATGAAACGCATGCAGCACAGAATCCACCGTTACGAACACCGGCAAATCCGCTTCGTAAATATCATAATAAATTGCACTGAACCCGGCACTGTACTCAGATGGCTCGCTGCTCGATGGACGAACACCAAACCCGTGTGTGGACAACTGCGATTCCATTTGGGACGAAAAATCGAAAGCTGTTCTGACCGCATCGAAATACGCGACATTCCGCAGTTGTATTTCTGCCATTTTTTCAAAATTCGTGTCGCCCTGGGGCAGCCACTTCGACACATTCGCTTTTGCAAAAATCCTCTTTTGTGTGGCAAAAACCGCATCGACCCGCGGATTGAAATTTGACGGCTTTTCACTGGCGATGGGCTGTTTGGGCGATGGTGCGTAATAAGTGAACCCAAAGGCGGCAAGTGGCAAGCCGGTCAGGATCAGAAATAACCCAGGGACGAGAAGTCCAGGGTGAAGCTGAACTGCCTTATCCCACCGATGTGTGGGTGCTTTGACTGGTGTTGTCGCATTAACCGTCATGGATGTCTCCTGTCCTGTGCCGCGTGAGTGCAGACACGTGCCTTCTGAGACGTTCCGGAACCCCGGAAGGTCTTAATATGACGTTGCAAATAAATCGATACCCCTGACCGGGACCGAACGGCCCGTCGTGAAAATTATGCCAACACAATGAATTCCGGGGGGGCAACCGCAACCAACCGATTGGACACAGGCCAAGTCGAAATGTTCCGCTTATTTTCTTCATTCCGCGTCGTTTAAGGAAAAACGAATATGGCATGGTAAAAGGTTGTGTGTTACTAACCCGTGGGTTGCTAACCAGATAACAGCTAATCAAACAGAAAGTGAAACGCGCAGCATGACAAAGTACCGGATAGAAGAACTGCTAAAAGAGCGCATCCTGATTCTCGATGGCGCGATGGGCACAATGATTCAGCGACTGGGCCTTTCGGAAACGGATTTTCGCGGCGAACGGTTCAGGGACCATGGGTCAGAGCTGAAGGGGAACAATGATCTGCTCAACCTCACCAAACCGGATGCGATTATTGGCATTCACGAACAGTTTCTGGAAGCCGGCGCAGATATCATCGAAACAAACACGTTTAACTCCAACCGGCTCAGCCAGGCCGATTACCAGACCGAGTCGGTCACCCGCGAACTGGCACTGCGCGGGGCACAAAATGCCCGCCAGGCGGCCGACAAATGGACGGCTAAAACCCCAGACAAACCCCGTTTTGTAGTCGGCATTATCGGTCCCACCAACCGGGCGCTCTCTTTGTCGCCGGACGTCAACAACCCCGGATTTCGAGCGGTGACCTTTGACGAAATGGTGGCGGTATGCACCGAAAACATCGGTGGGCTGGTCGATGGTGGCGTGGATGCGCTGATGATTGAAACCGTATTCGATACGCTGAACTGCAAAGCCGCCATTTATGCGGTGCACAACTATTTCGAAACCCATGGTGTCTCTTTGCCACTCATGATTTCCGGGACGATTTCAGATGCCTCAGGCCGGACACTCTCCGGCCAGCTGCCCGATGCCTTTTGGCATTCGGTCAAACACGGCAATCTGCTGTCGATAGGCCTGAACTGCTCTTTGGGCGCCAGGGAACTGTACCCGCACATTAAAGGACTCAGCCAGGTGGCCACCTCCATGATTTCCGTGCATCCCAATGCCGGGCTGCCCAATGAATTTGGCGAGTACGACGATTCACCGGAGAACATGGCCAAACTGGTGTCTGGATTCGCCAGAGACGGCATGGTGAATATCGTTGGCGGCTGCTGCGGCACCACACCTGCCCACATTGCGGCCATCGCCAAAGCGGTGGACGGTCTGCCCCCGCGCGTGGCGCCAGCCAGACCCGAGGGCACCACCCTGTGCGGACTGGAAACGCTCCATATCACCAAAGACAGCCTGTTTGCCAACGTGGGTGAGCGGACCAATGTGACCGGTTCCAAACGGTTCGCCAGGTTGATTAAAAATAAAAACTACGAGAAGGCACTTGAGATTGCCCAGGATCAGGTCGAAAACGGCGCCCAGATAGTGGACGTGAATATGGACGAAGGCATGCTCGATGCAAAGGGGGAGATGACGACCTTCCTGAATTTGCTGTCGTCCGAACCCGAGATTGCCCGGGTGCCGGTCATGGTGGACTCTTCGCAGTTTGATGTGATTGTGGCGGGCCTCAAATGCCTCCAGGGCAAAGGCATCGTTAATTCGATTTCACTTAAAGAGGGCAAAGATGTGTTTTTACGGCACGCCCGCGAAGTTCAAAGGCTTGGCGCCGCCGTGGTGGTGATGGCATTTGACGAGCAGGGACAGGCGGACACCATGGCCCGCAAGGTCGAAATCTGCACCCGTTCCTACCGCATCCTCGTGGACGAGCTGGGATTCATGCCGGAAGACATCATTTTCGACGCCAATGTGTTTGCGGTGGGAACCGGCATTGATGCCCACCGGCGCTACGGCATCGAATTCATTGAGGCGGTCAGAGAAATCAAAAGAACCCTGCCTGGGGCACTGTGCAGTGGCGGTATTTCAAACGTGTCATTCGCATTTCGCGGCAATGATCCCGTGCGCGAAGCCATCAACAGTGCCTTCCTGTATCACGCCATTAATGCGGGGCTGGACCTGGGCATTGTGAATCCGGGGCTTATCGCCATTTACGATGAGATTCCAAAGGATCTGCTCGAAAAGGTGGAGGATGTGCTGCTGGATCGCCGGGAAGACGCAGTGGAACGGCTGCTCGAAATCGCCAATACAGTGGAGGGGTCGAAAAAGGACGCGACTGAAGTCCAGGAATGGCGGTCACTCAACGTTCGGGAACGCCTGACCCACGCCCTTGTAAAAGGGGTGGCGAACTTTGTTGATGAAGACGTGCAGGAAGCGCTCCAGGAAATCGCCAATCCCATTGAGGTCATTGAAGGGCCGCTGATGGATGGCATGAACAAAGTCGGTGAGCTCTTTGGGGCCGGTAAAATGTTTTTACCCCAGGTGGTAAAAAGTGCTCGCGTCATGAAAAAGGCTGTTGGCGTGCTGCTGCCCTATATTGAAGCGCTGTCCAGCGGCGAACGCAGGGACGCCGGCACCGTGCTTTTGGCCACAGTGAAAGGCGATGTGCACGACATTGGCAAAAACATCGTTGGTGTGGTGCTCCAGTGTAACAATTACAAAGTCATCGATTTGGGCGTCATGGTCCCCACAGAGGAAATCATCCGCCAGGCCAAAGCGGTCAAGGCCGACATCGTTGGGCTTAGCGGACTAATCACCCCATCTCTGGCGGAAATGGCGGATGTGGCCGCCACAATGGAAAAGGAAGGCTTTACCATTCCGCTTATACTGGGGGGCGCCACCACATCGAAGATTCACACTGCGGTTAAAATCGCGCCCAACTACTCG
>JAFGWT010000053.1 GCA_016937015.1 Deltaproteobacteria bacterium
GCAGCCACACAAAAAAGGTCGCATACACAATGGCCAGCCCCAACATCGCCGCAATCAACTGGCCAATGGCATCCAGCGATCCCCGTCGCGACCAGGCCATGGACATCACGCCCATTATGCCTGGCACTGCAACAATCCAACTGTGCGTCAACCACCACGTGGCCACTATGCAAATGACAAGCGCCGGACCAAACATATGCTGCCGCCCATTCGTCACAGCCACAGACCTTTCTCCTGTTGTATATCCGCGACGGTGACATACGTGACGTCGTCTTCTTCGATATGCACCGCACGTTTTACTACCGCGAATACCCGCACCGGCACGTGACGTTCCACACACCAGCGCCGTATCGCCGATACCTCATCACTGAAATGTGAGGTGACAATCAATACACCGGACATCATATCGAGATGATGTACCAGACGGCGCGACAAATGTTCCACATCCAGTGGCGTCCCAGGGGTGACCGAAGCAAGTAAATCAAGCCCCTGTTCAAAGCATCCCACACTGCGGCCAATCGTCAGATCGTGAAAGTCGTTCCCGGTGCACAGTATATCCACCAGCGCATCCCGATTGCTCATGCGTGCCAGCAGTCCCGCGGCCAGGGAGACCGCGCCCTCAAATGGCGCTTCAGACAGCCCGTTACGATAGACATCGAGAATAATTCCCATTCGTGTAAAAAATTCCTGCTGGTACTGACGAACATGGGGAACACCTGTTCGTGCCCATGTGCGTGCGTGCAAATCACGGGTCTGATCACCAGTCCGATACTCTCTAACGCCTGCCAGCTCCATGGCCTCACCTGTATGAGACGCCATGGGCACGCCGCCGGGATGACATTTTTCCCTGAACGGCAACCGCAGCGAATGAATGACAGGAAAAAACGGCACCACAACAAATGATACAGCCTCACTCTGTAAATATGGCCCCGCCGCAATCCCCATTGGCAGCTCTCTCATCGCCAGCACAGGCATCAGCGAATGTGCTCCCCGCGCGCTGAACACAGCGGTCGAAGTCAGGACCGCGCGCGCATTCGGAAGCAGCTCAGAAACCTTGTCACGCTGCGCCACATACCGCCCGTCCCATGTCAAAAACGGCAGTTGGACACGAATATCACGAACCGCATTGTCGCCCATATTCTCCAGCATCACGGTATACGAAAGCGGTGTGCCAACACCGACCCGCTCCGGTGTCGTCGCTTTCACCATGAACCCTGGGTCAAGTGCGTACCCCCTTCGAAAAAGCAGCGACGCCAGCAGAAGACCGGTAATAATTGCCCAAAGAATATACACAACAGTCTGCGCCACATTGAGTCCCAGTGCGCCGGCGAACAACCAGAACAGCAATACGGCTCTGCCCAGCGGGGTCAGCGCGAGGTACAATCGATAGGAATGCCCTATCCATCGGCCTCGCTTTGAATTCAACCATGCCATTCTCTCCTGAGCGCTCTGGGGCACCAGCACATGATTGAAACGGGCAAAATTCATGAAGGAACAGGTTCCTCGTCACTAATGGTTCGAATCAGCTGTTCAACAGACACACCACCATACCTTGCTGCGGAATTGAGCACGATGCGATGGGTCATGCAATCGGCAAACAGCGCCTGTACGTCCGCTGGAGATACATACTCACGTCGGTTATAAAACGCCCTGGCCTGGGCAGCACGATACAGTGCCAGCGACGCCCGCGGACTTCCCCCAATTTCCACGCCACTCTCCCTGCGCGTTCGAATAACGAGTCGAAGCATGTATTTGGCCACGTCTTCATTCACCGACACCTGTGCCACGTGCGCCTGCAGCAATGGCAATTTCCGGGCGGGCAACACCATCCGAACGTGTTGCAGTGGATCGTCGATGCGCCTTTCCCTCAGCATTGTCAGTTCCTCCTCCGCGTTGGGATACCCCAGCGACAGTCGCATCATAAAACGGTCCAATTGGGCTTCCGGCAACGGATATGTCCCCTGAAACTCTACCGGGTTTTCAGTGGCAATCACCATAAAAGGCGCCGCAAGAGGATACGTCTTTCCATCGATGGTAACCTGCTGCTCGTTCATCGCCTCCAGCAGCGCGGACTGGGTTCGGGGCGATGCGCGATTGATTTCGTCCGCCAGCAGAAGATTTGTGAATACAGGTCCCTGGTGAAAAGAAAACGACCCATCCTGTGGATTCAGTACATTTGTACCGAGTAAGTCGTGTGGCAACAAATCCGGCGTGAACTGGATGCGTGAAAACTGCAATCCCAATGTGGCTGCAAGTGTCCTCGCCAGTGTGGTTTTTCCAACTCCCGGCACATCTTCCAGCAATACATGCCCCCTTGCGAGCATGCAAATCAACAGGCGGTCGACCACTTCGGATTTGCCTTTGATAACTGTTTCAATCTGCTTTTTTACATCGTCCAGTGCGGTGTGATGGTTTTCAGAAGTCGTCACGGTCAGCTCCATGCTCTTACATTTCCTCGAAATCGAACCCTGCGGCCTTTAGTGACTTTACAAACCGATGTTTGTCAGTGGCCTTTAAATAGGCATCTTCTTTGGAAACCACATTTTTCTTCACCAGTTGCAGTAACGATTCATCGAGGAGCTGCATTCCCCGCCCCTTGCCGGATTCAATATAGGACATCAACTTGCTTGCGTTTCCATCCCGAATGATATTCGACAGACCGGGACCATCCAGCAGCACTTCGATGGCGGCAATACGCCCTGGCTTGTCGATGCGTCGCAGCAATTGCTGAGCGACCACTGCCCGCAGTGAATCAGCCAGCATACCACGAATCTGCCCCCGCTGAGCTGCGGGAAAACTGTCCACCAATCGATCTATGGTTTTCGAGGCACTGTTTGTATGCAACGTCCCAAGTACAAGAATCCCCATTTCGGCGGCGCTGATGGCAAGCTGCATTGTCTCGGTATCGCGCAGCTCCCCCACCAGAATAACATCCGGATCCTGACTCAGGGCATCGAATAGCGCACGGGAAAATGATGGCGCATGGTGTCCGATTTCACGCTGAACAACAAATGACCTGTTGGATTTGTGAACAAACTCAATTGGGTCTTCAATGGTAATAATGTGAAGAGAGCGGGTCCGATTGATGGCATCGATGATAGCAGCCAGGGTAGTTGACTTGCCACTGCCTGTTGGCCCTGTCATCAGCACCAGCCCCCGCTTCAGTTCGGGGATACCGCTGACCGATTTGGGAAGTCCAAGTTTTTCCACCGGAATGATGTTCTCTGGAATGCGTCGAAACACCGCCGCCGGCCCATGTATATGCATAAAATAATTGCATCGAAACCGACTCACGCCGGTTATGCCATACGAAAAATCCAAATCGTTGTTCGCCCGATAGTACTCCCATGATGTGGGCGTACAGATTTCACGCATCAGCATGCGAAGGCGCTGGGGATCTAGTGCCTTGTCCGCCACGCGTTTCAAATCACCGTTAATTCGCATCCGAACCGGCTCGCCGCTGCTCAAATGCAAATCAGAGGCGCCGCTGGTTACCATCTTGACCAGGAGTTTATCCAGTCCAGCCATCCTCAGGTCTCCTCACGACAAAACTGCTCATATGTGGCTTCACTGATTTCCTTTTTTTCAAGCAGTGATTTCGCATAATCCGCAAAAGTTCTATTTCCAATGTCCGCACTCATTCGAATCGCATTGGGGAGCTGGTACACCTTGGCTTCCCGAATCAGATTTCGCATGGCGGGGGTGGTAAACAACAGCTCCATAACGGGAATCAAGCCGGGTTCGGCGTCCCTTTGCACCAGCCGCTGACAAATGACGCCACGAAGACTTTCAGACAACATGGAGCGAATCTGATCCTGTTCGTCCGGCGGAAAAATGTCGAGCACGCGATTTACCGTTCGGACCGCATTGTCCGTATGCAATGTGGCAAATACCAAATGGCCGGTTTCCGCCGCTGAAATCGCCAAACGCGCAGTGTGCACATCGTTCATTTCGCCTATAACAATGACATCCGGATCCTGCCTTAGGGCGGCGCGCAGCGCGCTTGCATATCCTTCGGTATGATGTCCCACCTCCCGCTGACTGACCACCGACCGCATATTTCGATGAATATACTCCACCGGTCTCTCCACCGTGATGATGTGACTTTGATGTTCGCGATTAATAATATCCACCAGCGCCGCCATAGTTGTCGTTTTACCGCAACCGGTCGGTCCGGTCACCAGCACAAGTCCTTGAGAATACGTCGTAAACTTCGCCAGTTTAGAAGGCAGATTCAGCGATACCAGCGAGGGGGGCTGTTGAGGAATCAATCGAAAAATGCCGTTGACCCCCGACATGTGGCGAAATACATTTGCCCGGGCGCGTCCCAGTCCCTTTATCTGCAAACACTTCAATATGCTGTGCGAAAAAGCAAATTCCTCTTTTTCGGCGTCGGTCATAATCGATTCCAGCACTTCTGCGGTGCGATTTGCGGAAAGCGGCGACTGCTTTGATCGAACCAGCTTGCCCATATGCCGAAGCACCAGTGGTTGTCCCGTCATCACGTGCATATCACTCGCCCCATGCTTCAACGCCGAACCCAGCCAGTTCTGAATCACTGATGCGTTGGGCGCATCTGCCGCCAGCTTTGCCTGGGCAACCTCTTCGGGCAATCTGAGCATACGGGACTGTTCCTTTTTTACCCCCTGCACGTATACCTGCTGCGCCTTGATGCAAAGTGCCAGATTTTCTTCAGATATAAATTCCTGCTTCACCGCGAGTTCGCCAAGTCGAAAAAAATTGCCGGACTGGGTCTGCAGCCGCAGGCAATAGTCCCGCTGGGCTTCAGTCAGAAATCCATTATCGACCAGAATCTGCCCCAGTAGACTGCCAGTGATTTTCAGACCAAAATACGGCGTTTTTCCTGTTGTCTCCATAGGTGGGGGTGGCATTGAAATACGATACGGTCCAGTTGGGGGTGCGTTACTGGATACCCGCGAACCAGGTGTTTTGGACGATTTCGGTGGCATGGGGCGCTTACCCGCACCGGAATTGCCCGGGGCTCTGACTGCGGCTGGAACAGGAGGCGGCGAAGACAATCGGCTTTTCGACTTGACTGTCGCAGGCGAATCCATCGCATGAAGTGGTACAACCGAATCTGGTGGAAGCGTGTTTAACATCGATGGCGGCAGTGATTCAGCGTGGAACTCGTGCGGAGCAGGCGCGATGGATTCCGGTGGCAATGATTTTAGTTCTGAATCCGGCAATGACAGCGGTTCCGGTTCCTCAAGCAACTGCAGTGGTAAATCGGTTTTATCTTCATCAAGCCAGTTCAGGGAATCATCGCTGTCTTTTAATTCCAGCGCTGTCTCAATTTCATCGCCATACAGGGAATCTGTCGGTTCATCGAGGCTGAGAAGTGGATTGCCAACAACCGGTTGTTTGTTTTTTTGGGGGGTGGAATGTTTATCGTCGGTCAATTGTATCTCCTGTTCTGAATCTGACCTGCTTTCACAATAACAACAGTTGCCGGTGACAAGAGGATATTTAGCATGATTTCAGAATTCAGCCCGTCGCTTTCAACTATAGCGCCGTTTGGGCCGGAACCCAATTGTAATAATATGGTTCCGCGAGAACTGAATTCTCCAAATACAATTCTCAGGGCAAATGCGACTTAAAAAACTTTACCAGTTCCCGGTTAACTGAATCCCTGTAAGATATATGAGTGCAATGCCCGCCTTCCGGATACAAATGAAATCGAAATGATGGCAAATCGCTTTTTAACGCTTCAACGTCATCGCGCACAATGACATTGTCCATTCCTCCGTATATCATCAAACCAGGTATTCGATTATTCCCCACTGCCTTGTACGCCTCGCGATAATCTCCAACCAAATCCGTTTGAAACATAGAGCATGACGCATGCTCAAACCCCTGGATGGATGCCTGCCGCTCAAACAGGCGGTCATAAAGCGACATATCGACAGGTGCATCCTGCCACTGTTCGTTCGCACGACGATGCAGAACGTCTATCATTCCGACGCGCAGAAGGAAGTCTCCAACAATTGGCGTATTGCATACCCAATAGGGCATGCTGGCATTTACAGCATTGATAACCGGCGAAATCAGTGCCAACGCCTGTACCTTTGCTGGAGAACCGGAAGCAAATTCCACTGCCGTCGCGCCGCCAAGTGAATGCCCCAATAAAAAAACCGGTGTGCTGATTTCCAATTTCTCAAGGAGCTGTTCCAGCTGGGATACGTATACGGTTTTCGTATATGCAATATCCGGACGATCTGATAGTCCTCGACCCAATGCGTCATATCGCAAAACACGAAATCCCGCATTGCGTAACGCATCCACCTGCAAATCAAAATCCCAGATTCCTGTGGTGGCACCATGCAGCATAACCACCACCGGCTCAGTGCTGTCACCAAGCAACTCATAGTGGGTTACCCCAAGCGCACCACGTGCATATGTGCCCCCAAACTGTTTCCTGGACGCATCATCAAGCGCCACAGACTCCCTATCCATCAGGAGGTAAACCGCAGCCGCCAGCGATAAAACTATTAGAAATCCAACAGTGATTTTCTTCCACAGTGAATGCCAGTCTATGAGTCGCATCACGCAAATATAGAAGCGAATTCATCACATCACAAGAACAATCAACGCCATTTTATATTGTGTCTGTCGCATAAAACGGCTAAGAAATGCTTCTCTGGCGTGTTCGCGATGGCGCTTTATTAAATGAGACTCCGCTATGCCGACCCGCGGGGATCTGTACCTTGTCGTGGCGTGCACGCCGGTCATAGCGTATCGGTAGCCAAAAGCGACAAAACGGAGCCCACCTTTTTTAGGACGCGGAGTCGTTAATGTGTCCAGAACGGCACGCCGGACTTTTTATTACGATTTTACGGGGATGGCTTTCAAGGACGCTTTGCCGTCTTTTTCGTAGACATTAAATTTTACGGACTTGCAACCATAACGCGCCACCAGCGCATCGCGATTTTTTTTCAAAGTAACCTCAAAGCGATCAAAGGTCAGCCCGTCCACTGGTTCACCCAGTTTCTTTTTCAATGCAACAAACTCTTCATGCACCTGTCTGAAATATGCATCCTCGTTGGCAGGGGCACTGGAGTTGGGATGCACACCCGAAGAACCTGGTGGCGGTCCGGCTGGCTTCTGA
>JAFGWT010000505.1 GCA_016937015.1 Deltaproteobacteria bacterium
GCATGACGATATATCTTCGTTGTTATACCGCGCTCTGAGCGCGTTCCAGACCCCCAATCCTCTTCCTTTCTGGCACTGATGGTTGGATTAATACTTTGAGTTGTCTCGGTAGGAATGTAGGCGTGGAGGATATTCTTCTTGTGCTAAAATCATGGAAATCGGTGCCGTCGCTTCTTGAACCCGCCTATCTTGATGGACCAAGCCAAGAAGACGTTCTTATGACATTTTTTTGGCCACAGGGTGTGGGAACGGCAAAACATTTGAATTTTATAGAAGGCGGTTTTGCCGGCTGGGCTGAGCCTGTTGATGACAATCCCGAGAACGGCCGAGCCAAAGGCACTTTTGCCGCCTCGTGGGGAGAAGAGGTTGAAGGAGATGAAAGATGCACCAGAATTCGCCCATGTGGTCCCGCGCGTATTCGCGGGTCGTTTGCTGGGACATGGCAATATTGAGGGGTTTGATTTCAGGCTTCTTGCCTGCCTAAACACCGCCGACTCTGCTTGCCTCGCCCGTGTCAAATGGGTATAAATCTTCGTGAAACAATAGAAGTGTTTGAGCCGGTATTCAGTGGCTTTAGCTACGGGGCACGCCCGGGGCGGTCGCAACATGATGCCCTTGATGCACTTCATGACGGGATCATTCGCCGAGATATCGGCTGGATACTCGACTGTGACATCGAAGGATTTTTCAAAATGCGGTGCTGGATATATGGGCTTTGGAGTGGCGCAGGACTCAGGCCAGAGAAGATGTCATCATGGTCATATACGGGGATGATTCGCTATTCGGGTTTCAGCACGAATCCGAAGGCCGGACATTTCTGAACAGCCTGAGCGAACGCCTCAAATCATCTGGACGTGGGAAAGATTCTATCGTCTCCAGCGATGGTGGTTGCCTCGTCCACACCTTGTCCATTCTTATCCCGGTTTTCACTTTGACGCCAAACACTCAAGGCAGGAGCCGTATGCGGTAGTCCCGCACGTACGGATCCCTACGGGGGGTGCCCGGTGACGGGTGTCCCTACCGTGACCCTATCCCGTGCAAGAGCTGTTGCACCATTGAGATCAGGCAGCGTGGTAGTGCTGAACAGCGAAATTCATTCCTGCTTTTTGAGCGGATTCAACGAGTTTTTCAATCTGTTTCATTGTTTGGGCGTCAATGTATTCTTCGCCGCAGGTGGCGCAGACCTGAGCGGGCACATCTCTGATAACCACAACGGTATCGTGTTTATCGACAGAAACGGTGACGTTTCCAGGTTCGGTATCTCCATTTTTACAAACGATGCATTTCATCATTTTCTCCTTTTGAATTCATCATCCCATTTTTCGGGATTGGGCAGATATGCGGTGATGACATGGGTAATATTGTCGGTGTCATCATCCGCGGCCACCACATGCAGCGGTCTTCGGGCGGGCCATCCCAGAAGCAGTCTACTTGGAAACGGTTCATCCTTTGGATATTCCTCAATGACTTCTCCTGTTTCCACGACAGATTCAATTTCATCAATGCTTATTTCTCTTTCAAGCATCCGTTTTGCCGCATGCATTCTGATAAATATTTGTCTTTTCATATTGTATGGCCAGTTTTAACCCGTAAGTTTTTGTAACTGTTTTTTGGTAATGAACGCTTCTATCAGCTTTTTTATAACGTCCTTGTCTTCCTTGTCGAAAGATTCAATTTCCTTGAACAGTCGCAACAGATCCCGAACACTGAAGTCTGCCTTTGCTGCTTCCTGTGTCGCTCCCTCCATTAAATAATCGGCAGAAACCCCAAGCGCATGTGCCGGGGCGATAAGCGCTTTGGCAGAAGGTTTTGATGATCCCCGTTCATATCTGCCGATATGGTTGTAATGAACCCCCACCATGGTTGCAAGGTCAGATTGAAACAGGTTTTTGCTTTTGCTGAGCGCTTTAAGTCTGTTTGCAAAATCTTCAGTCATTTCAGAGTAATCTCCATCTGTTAGGATGTCTAACACTCTGAAATCTAACGTTTTGCCTGTATTCTGTCGAGAATCTTCCATCATGTCTGCTTTGTTTTGTACCATAGTTGCTTGCATGTGCCCCAATCCCCGACACTGGAAGAAAAATTGTGTGGATCAGAGATTTCATAGGCAAAAATTTAAAAATCGCTCTTTGAAAGTGGGTAATTTTCAATTCCGTTGCAACCATTTTTCGTATTTTTCTGGTGACATGTTTTCATGGGATGGCGGCCGGTGATTTTTCCGAGGGTAATTGGGGGGGACTAATCCCGATAGGAGCTCCCGCTCTGCATATGCAGATAGTTCTGACGGCAATCGGACCGGGAGGTCCGCGTGCCCGGGTGAAATATCGAAAGTTGTAAAAAAATCTTATCAGGATGAGAAAACAGATAAGGTGGACTTTGTGGACGATGTTGACTGAGTGGACAGTGTGGCCAGTTTGGCCAATCGGCTTTCTGATATGGATTTTTCGAGGTGTCGGAACATATTGACACCAAAGGGTGACAAATGCGTCAAGAAATAGTTTACCCCAGATTCCGCTTTCCTGAAGAGGCCAAAGGCCGTCCGTTGGACCGCAAATGCAACTGTGCATTGAGAGGTCTCGAAGGCGCAACTGCCCACGGGGTTGACTGCGTCGCTTTGTTTGGAATCCTTTCAGCGACCTGGACTCCGTCCACAAAAAGTCGAGACAGCTCGAAATGACGTTGCTTTCAACGCGGGCCAACCTGGCCTAAACGAAAAAGCTTACATCGCAAATAACACCAGTGGCAAAATTCAAATCCCCGGTTGTGGTGAAGGTTGATTGACGGACAGCAGACCGGCCCCATTTCCACTTAAATATATGTTTTGTTAACAATCGAACTGGCATATAGTCCGCTGGTCATGAGATTTGAATGTGACTATCTTGTTGTGGGGACCGGCATTGCCGGCCTGGTATTTGCGAGGAATGTCGCCCCCCATGGGCGAGTGATCATGCTCACCAAGCAGCATCTTGATGACTCGGCAACATATCAGGCGCAGGGGGGGATTGCGTCGGTAATTGATACGTCGGACACGTTCGATTCGCATATCGCGGACACGCTGGCCACCGGACGAGGCCTGTGCAATCCTGAGACGGTTGAAATCTGTGTGAAGGATGGCCCGGCGCGAATTGAGGAAATGATTTCCATTGGCACCCATTTTACCCATAAAAAAGATCAGCCGGATCGGCTGGATTTGGGGCGGGAAGGGGGCCACTCCGCCAGGCGTATCGTGCATGCGGCGGATGCCACGGGCCGCGAAATGATTCGGGCGCTGGGGGAGAGCATGCGCGCCCTTGAAAATGTCACCATTTACGAACATCACATGGCGGTCAATCTTATCGTTCCTGACAAGGAAACCCCAAATCGGCGCTGCAAAGGGGTGTATGCCCTGGACCGGAAAACCGGTGAAATCCATACGTTTGTCTCGCCGGTAACTGTGCTGGCGACCGGTGGGCTGGGCAAAGTGTATCTTTACACCTCCAACCCGGATGTGGCGACAGGGGACGGCGTGGCGATGGGGTATCGGGCAGGGGCCAAAGTGGCCAATATGGAATTTTTCCAGTTTCATCCCACCATTCTGTATCATCCCGACGCCAAAAGCATTCTGATTTCCGAAGCGGTTCGCGGTGAAGGCGCGGTGTTGAGAGACATGCGGGGAAAGAAATTCATGGCGCGCTATCATGAGCGTCAGGAGCTGGCGCCCAGGGATGTGGTGGCGCGGGCCATTGACGACGTACTAAAACGGACCGGCGATGATCACGTCTGGCTCGATATTACCCATCGCGATCCGGATTTTATTCGCGAGCGATTCCCCAATATTTACGCATCCTGCCAGCGTTTTGGCATTGATATGACCAGGGAATGGATTCCGGTGGTACCGGGCGCCCATTACAGCTGCGGTGGACTTGTGACCGATACGTTTGGCCATACGACCATTCCCGGGCTGTTTGCCATTGGCGAAGTGGCGTGTACCGGCCTGCATGGGGCCAACCGGCTGGCATCCAACTCACTGCTGGAGGCGCTGGTATTCGCTCATCGCGCCGCGCGACTGCTTATTGATTCGCCGCCTGAAAAGATGGATTTCGCAGATGTTGCAGACTGGACGGTGGGCGATGCCATTCCCAGTGACGAAAACGTGGTGGTGTCGCAGGACTGGGATGAAATCCGTCGGTTCATGTGGAATTTTGTGGGAATTGTGCGGTCCGAGCGACGTCTGGAGCGGGCCAGCCGACGTCACGCCATGCTTCAGGCGGAGATTGCGGAGTATTACTGGAAGTATGTGATTACTTCTGATTTGGTTGAACTCCGCAACATTTCGACCGTTGCGCATCTCATTATTGCGTGTGCCCAGTCCCGGCGGGAGAGCCGTGGACTTCATTACACGTCGGATTTTCCAAATGAGGATACAGCGTTGCTGCATGACACTGTTATCTCGAGATACGATGCTTAGCCTGTCTGCCAGTTGGCGGCGACCTGGGTGGGGTTGCGCCTGGGGACTGATTCTGTGGGGGCTGATTGCGTCATGCGGTTCTCCCGCCGAAGATGACAAGGCACGTCGACGCACAGATGGCACACCGGATAGCGCCCCAAAAAAAAGTTTTTTATCCGATGAATCACCTTCGCCTGATACATTGCAAAATAAACCACAAACACATGAATTTACAGATGATTTTTTTGTATTAAGTGTCGGCGCGGAGATGTTTGATTCATTGCCTTTGGACCAGAAATCGTCGCTATACAAAACGTTTCGCCACCGCTATGCCCATCGCAACTGTGCGGCCGCAAAACAGCAATATTGTCAGGTGCGACATATCCTTGAACAAATTATGCTTCACCCATCGGGGGTGTCTGTGGGTATTCGGGAAAAAATAAAACGCTACCTGAAATACCTGTGGCTGTTTGGTGGAAATCAACACCCGGTGACCCACGCGCCCCTTCGACCGACGTTTATTCCGGGTGAACTGGGGGCAGCCACTCAGATTGCGTTGAAAAACGGCGCAGGGATTGATCTGTCCGCTGTGGCCAATGCGCCCCTTGAGGCGAATAATATAGAGCAGCTGGAAACACTTTTAACCAATATCAGACCTTATATTTTTGGCCCGGGGGTGTCTGGTTGCGATAAACAAAATGATTCTGCGTGCGATTCAGTTGCCGATGGGGCGCCACCGGTGGAAGCCGTTGCGACAGCGCAATCGGCGCCGGTATTTTTCGAAGATTCCAACTTCGCGTTGATGCTCGACAAATTGAGGGGGCGGGCTGATTATTGCGATCAGAAAGTGCGGGAAGTGGGGGGCACAAAGAGCACTGCCGCCAGGCGTCCCGAAATACCATTTGTGGCAGGGCATATTCTGGATTTGCCCGACGGCCAAAGTCCACTTGTACAAACAGCGTCCGATATCCTTGCCCTTGGAATGGTGTCGGAGGCATCGGTGGGGGATGCCGCTACGGCCACCCGGATACTATGGCTGAATGTGAATGAGGCTTTCGAATCCCGGTTTGGCCAGCGCGTCGCGGAGGCATTTTCGTTAAACCGGGACGTTTACAGAGACCGGATTGCACATCGCCAGTTGGTTTCGGTGGCATATCACGGACTGCGCAATCTGGTGGGATACGGCGCCGATGGCACGGAAAACAAGGCAGCGGATTGGCTGCTGAATCGGCTGGGGGAAAACCATGTGCTGTTGGCCGAATTGCGTGCGGATCTCGCAGCACTTTACCTGGCATACGATGAGGAAGTTCAGAAAACAGGGCTTGTTCCGAATGTGAAAACCCGTGACGCGCTTTTGGCAGAGTATCTTTTTTCGGTGGTTGAACAGATTGGGGCCGGTGGGGACGTGGGACAGGATATGTCACTGAAGACGCGGTTGATGGTGCTCAATTTTCTGACGGACGCCGGGGTGGTGTCCGCCAGGGCGACCCGCCCAGGATATTATGAGATTTCGATTGCCGATTACGATGCCTTAAAAAACCCATTGATTCAATTGCTGGGCAAAGTGCGAAATGTCAGATTTTTTGGCGATCCCGTGAAGGCGGCTGCGCTGGTGGACGAGCTTGGGCATATGCCTCCCGGATGGCAAAAGGGGATGGTTGCCCAGTTTAACAGCCTGGGGGTTCCGCGGGCAATGGCACTGGTACTGCCGGTTATCGAGAAATCCCCCGGGACCAATGGGAGCGCCTCCCCGTTGATTTCAATCCGAACACCGAATCGTTTTTTTGACCGCAATATCGATGTGGCGTCGTTTGCCGTCCGGTGAAAACGAGGTATCTTTCACATAAATGTGGCTGTATCGCTATGGGCGCCTGGTTTGGTTGCACAGGCACTGCGACACTTCAGGCAGATTCGGTTGGGACAACAGTGATCAGCAAAACCCCAAAGAGGAATGCATCTATGGCTTTGGTTGATGCGGATGGCAGCAGCAAGGATACGGAAACAGCGGATTTTCTCGCCAGGCAGTGTCTTCAGTTTCAAAAACGTCGGGCCTATGTGATTGGGCCAGCCATGCTGGTCATCGCACTGTGGGGGTACTGGGCAACCAGGGCGTGGCAGGTGGGAGTGATTGTGGGGGTCATGGTGTTGACAGCGGTGATGTTTTTTGTCGGCCTCTATTTTGCCACTCAAAAGCGTGTGGAACTGTCTCTCTGGGCGGCAGTTGTGCCCACTCTGATTACCTGTGCATCGGTCATCACTCTGCTGGACGGATTTGATGTCGCCCTTACATTGACAGCAGTTTCCCTGGTGGTGCAGGTATCTGTTTTTTCAAGAAGAATCTCACTTTTTGGGGTAATCGGCATTCTGCTGATTGTGCTTGCAGCTCAGGCATTTGATACCGGGTTGCTGTTTTTAAGGTTGCGGATCACACCGTGGGTGGCGCTGGTGGCGTCATCGGTGGTTGCCTCAATTATGATTGCCCAGTTCTGGGTGTATCTGCGCAAGCATTATCAGAATGCACAGCTGTTTATAAAACGGCAGCAGGAATTTTTGCGCCGACGGGAACAGATTTTGAATGCGGTATCTGAAACCATTCCGTCTGTTGAAAGATCGGTAGGGGATACAACCGGAATATCCTCTGATATGGCCGATCGGGTGCTGCTGCAGGCAAATGCCATTGAAACCATCACCACGCTGCTTTCGTCGCTGACGCTCGGGGCATCGACCACCACTGCCACCGCGCAAAAGAGTTATCGGATTTCTGAAGGAATTAAAGGGTTGATAAGGGACAACTACAATAGACTGCAGGATGTGGCCAAATCCTCCGAGAACGTGGTGCGCAATATGCACGACGCCCGGAAAATCATCGGTGCACTCGTGGCACAGATGGATAATGTGGAAAAAATTCTAAGTTACAATCGCAGCATTGGCGAGCAGATAAAGGTGCTGTCCGTGAACGCCTCGATTGAGGCAGCGGAAGCCGGCAACTATGGGGCGGGGTTCGCTGTTGTTGCCCGGGAACTGACTGAAATGATTGACAGTACCGAGAAAAATCTATTTGAAACCGCAGCGCTGCTGAACGATATTCGTCGACAATCCAACCTGGGCATGACGTCCATTGATGCAACCACTGCCATGCTGGAGCGCTTTTTTGAAGAACTGACACGCACCCGGGACACTCTGGAAAAAGCGGTGGCCAGTTCCAATGCGGCGGCGCGGCAAACCGAGCAAATCGTCATGGGGGCCGAAACCCAGCAGGGAGAATTGGCGCGGGTGGGGGAAGGGACACAGACACTGCTTGACAATGCTTTTGAACTGGCAGTTTCGTCCGCTTTGTTGCAGGATACGGTGACACAATTGAACCATCTGCGAGCATCTCTGGCTGAAATGATTGCCCAAAAAGGGGATGACGGGATGACGTACAAAGCTTGACAACCGAGGTTCTGAACCTGTCTTAAAAAGGAAATCAAATTATGAAGAAGAGTGGGCTGGCTATCTGGCTGCTGGCGATTGTTTGCGCATGCGGCGGGTCCTGTGGCGGAAAAAAAGGGGGAGCCCCCGCTGGTTCCCCCAACGATTCAAAGGATGAAACGGGCGCGACCCCGTCATCAGAATCCAAATTACGCAGTGAAAACACCGACCAGACAGGATGCGATTTGACATTCTCGATGCAGGCGCTGCCGGCGGCCTGCGCGCAGAGTGATGATTACATGGCGGTGCTGATTAACGGCGCCAAATCGGGCTATGCCATCAGTGGCCGATTGCAGACTGGAGATAGGGTTGAAAGCTGCGAATTTTCGCAAATCGTGATGAAACGAGGCGAGATTTCGATGACGATTGCCAGTATTGTCAATATGGTTGAAACCGCCTCTGGCGCCCCGGTTGGATGGCAGATGCTTTCTGAGGGAAGCGGCATGCAGAAAAAGTCCTGTGGCGTCATTGATGGCGAAGTGGCCCATGTCAGCACCGTCACTGCCGGGACCATTACTAAGAAGGATATCCCATGGGAAGCGGGGACCCTGATGCAGGAAGGCGTTCGCCTGTTCATGAAAAATCAGTCGATGGAGAAGGGCGCCACCCACCAGGCCAAAGGGTTCGACGTGGAAAGTGAGAGCGTAATGACGCTGGATTATACGGTTGTTGGGCGCGGCACGGTGGATTTGCTGGGAAAGGTGACCAGCGGCATTCGCATCGATACGACAGTGACTCAGGGAACGTCCAGCATGAAAACCGAAGAATGGCTAACGGACGACCTTGAGACATTGAAGAGCGTATCCAACGTGATGGGCATGCAGATTGAGACGGTTCGCTGTGAAAAGGAATACGCGCTGCAAAACAACAGTCCGGCCGAGATTTTCACCACATCGTTTATCGAGTCCCCTCAAAAACTGAACAGAAAGATGCTTTCCAACGGCATATCATACCAAATCGCGCCCGAAAACGGCAGGGTACTGGATTTTCCGGTTTTTAAGGAACAGGAAACCTTGCCCATTTCGGGATCATCCTTTGTGCGCGTGAATGTTCGGCCGATGCCGTTGCCTGTGGGAGGCACCATGCCCTATGCCGGTGACGACGCCCAGGTACGCGCGTTTCTAAACAGCAATGCGTGGATTCAAAGTACCCATCCAGAGATTGTGTCGCTGGCCAAAGAGGCGATTGGGGACGAAACCGCCCCGGACAGGGCAGCAAAGCGCATTGAGTCATTTGTTTCAGGCTACATCGATAATCGCAGCCTGTCCGTGGGGTATGCGTCCGCGCTGGAGGTGCTGAAGAGCCGGCAGGGAGACTGCACGGAGTTTGCACTCCTGACTGCGGCACTCTGTCGCGCAGTGGGGATTCCCGCCCGAGTCGTGTTTGGTGTGGTGTATGTGGCAGCGGATTTCGAAGGACACAGCCACTTTTTTGGGGGACATGCCTGGACCCAGGTGTACATCAAAGACGGCTGGTACAGCCTGGACGCCGCACTGGGCGGATTTGACGCCGGCCACATCGCCATCGACACCAACGACGGCGAACCCTCCAATTTCTTTAAGTTAATCAGCACCATGGGCTATTTTGACATTATCGAGGCGAAGAAACTGTAAGGGCAGGGTGAAGCAATAGGGGGACACTGGACAGACAACATTGGAGAACCCTCCCCATGAAAAACTGTGCAGGATTTTTTTGCGGCGCCTGCTACTTCTTATCGCCCCGTCGGGCGCGTTTTCTGAAAATCATTTTTATGGGGCTGCCTTCGAAGTCGAAGGTGTCACGGATGCGGTTTTCCACGTATCGCTCATAGGAAAAATGGAATTAAAATGGATTTTCCGAAAAAAGAGTGCACGTCGGGTTTTAATATTCCGCTGTGATCTGAAATTACTCTTTTCCAGTATAAACACAGGTCTGATCTGTTATTACATCCGGGATAGACTAACATGGCCTGAAAGGCTTAGCTGATTGTCGAGATGCCGTATTGTGCAAACATTTCATCGTAAGTGACAACATCTATCTTATGCGCAATGGATTGGGCAATGATGATACGGTCCGATGGATCCCGATGGTGGTCTGGCAATTCGACTGCGGCCAGAAATATTTTGTCGGTCACAGGTAACACGGTTAACGCATACTGCAACAGGGCCGCCTCCCACAATGTGTTTGGTGAATATACACCAAGCGGCATTGCCCCCTTTTTGTGTTTAATGGCGATTTCGAACAGGCTTATGGCCGAGACATAGACTTCATCTTCAATCCTCAGGCGCGCCAGAGTACTCTCCGTAAGCATCCGACTGGCCACCCCCGACAGAGACAGTAGACCACATGTGTCGAGTATTACTGCCATCCGGGAAGATCCGTTTCGTCCAACGGCGCAACCGCCGTTTGCTCGCTGACAGAAGGTCTGGCATCAGGCAACGGATTTACATTGCGCGCGGAAGGGGTACAAGGCACCATTTCAAACCAGGGGACGCCGTTTTTTGATACCACGATGCGTTCGCCATCGTGCGCGCGTTGCCCCAGGGCGCTCAAATTATTTTTTACTTCACGAATGCCGATTTTCATTTATCGCCTCACATAATCAAGACGCTTTAAAATGTAGCCACGGTGGCCACAATTGTCAAAAGATACAGCACAACATTGCAGACCACGTCTTCCTAGCGCCTCTGGGATTCAATAAAACCCGTTTGATTCAATTCTTCTTATCGCCCCGTCGGGCGCGTTTTCTGAAAATCATTTTTATGGGGCTGCCTTCGAAGTCGAAGGCGTCACGGATGCGGTTTTCCACGTATCGCTCATAGGAAAAATGGAGCGCTTCGGGATAGCTGCACTGCACCACAAACGTGGGCGGGCGAACGCTGGCCTGGGTGGCGAAGTACAGTCGCACCGGACGTCCCTTGCGAAGTGGCGGCGGATGATGGGTGATGATGTCATCAAACAAAGCGTTCAGTTTGCCGGTTGGGACCCGCTTTGAAAACGTTTCGCTGGCCTGATCGATGGCTTCAAGCAGCTTATTAATACCTTTGCCATTAAGTGCTGAAATGGTTACAGTTTTTGCCCATGGCGCAAAGGCGATTTTGCGTTTTACCAGCTCCTTTACCGCCCGCTGCTTTTCGCTGTCCCCCTTGAGCAAATCCCATTTGTTGAGCGCCACAACCACCGCCCGTCCCCGGTCCACCGCCAGTCCCAGTATCTTGGCATCCTGCTCTGCGATGTCACCGTCGGCGTCAATCATCAGCACCACCACCCGGCAACGGCTTATGGCCCCAATGGCGGCGGATACGGCCAGATGCTCGGAGCTCTCCTTTTCGACTTTGCTTTTGCGCCGCATCCCGGCGGTATCGACAAACACGTATTCGCGTCCGTCCTCAAGTCGGATATGAGAGTCCACCGCATCCCGCGTTGTCCCTGGCATATCCATGGTCAACAGGCGATCTTCATTCAGCAATTTGTTAATGAGCGACGACTTGCCTGCGTTTGGTCGCCCAATCACAGCCACACGGGTGGCGTATCCCTTCTCTTCGGTATCCTCGTCTTCGCCTTCTTCAGATTCAGGCGCTTCGGGGGACGCATCGGGCCCGTCATCAACGGTGAATTTGGCTGACTCGGGAATGTATTCGTACATCATGTCTTCGAGGACATCGAAGTTTCGGCCATGGGCAGCGCTGACCATGACCACATTGTCCATTCCGAGAGTATACACCTCTGCAGCGTCCGCCTCCTGTTTGGGGCCGTCTATTTTGTTGACCACCACGATGGTTGGCAACTGCTGTTTTCGCAGAAGCGCAGCGGTTTCGAAGTCGCCGGCGGTGAGAGAATGGCGACCGTCCACAATGAACAGCACCAGGGTCGCATCCTTGAGGGCCTGCTGACACTGCCTGTTGATGCCTGCCTCAGTGTCGTTTTCGGGGGCAAATTCCCAGCCACCGGTGTCGACAAGGGTGACCAGTTTGTCGCCAATATCGGCTTCGGCATAAATGCGATCCCGGGTTACCCCAGGCTCGTCCTTTACAATGGATGCCGTCCGTCCGGACAGGCGATTAAACAAAGTGGATTTGCCCACGTTGGGGCGTCCGAGAATCACAACTGCTGGATTTGCAGAGGGGGACGCCGGATAGTGGGGAACGTGATTTCTCCTGCCGCGACGTCTCATTCGTACCCCATTTTTTTCAGTCCCGCCGGGTTGGTGCTCCAGTCCGGGGACACATTCACATGTAGCTTAAGCGTCACCGGGCAGCCCAGCATCTCCTCTGCCTCCGCCCTGGCTGTTTCGCGAATTTGACCAAGCATTTCGCCGCCTTTGCCGATAATGATTCCCTTTTGACCGTTGGTCTCCACATGAATGGAGGCAAATATCTCGCACTGCCTGCGCATTTGTTTATAGCTGTCAATCACCACAGCGGTTTTGTATGGCACTTCCCGGTGGGTCACATTGAGAATGACTTCGCGCACCAGCTCCGAGACAAAGAAGCGGTCGGCTTTGTCCGACAGCATGTCTTGGGGGAAAAGCCGCGGGTTTTGGGGCAGGCGGGTGATAATCTCGGCCATCAATGTGTCAGTGGCGTCACCGTTGAGCGCAGCGATGGGGACCACGGTTTCGACAAATCCCAGCGCGACCACCGCCTGCATGATTGGCAGCAGTCGCTTTTTCGGTTTGATTAAATCCACCTTGTTGATGGCCACGACTGTTTTGATTTTGGTTTGTTTCAGACGGTCCGCAATGGCCATTTCCGCCGGGGTCAGGCCGGCGTCGACCTCCCGGTGTTTGCAGGCTGCATCGATAATCCACAGACAGAGATCCGCCTCCAGAATGGCATTGTGAGCCGCGTCGTTCATATGATGGCCCAAAGCGCCCACCGGTCTGTGAATTCCCGGGGTATCGAGAAATACGATTTGGGTGTCCGCGTCGTTGTAAATTGCGAGGATGCGATCCCGGGTGGTTTGCGGCTTGTGGGTAACAATTGATACCTTCTGCTTCATAATATGATTGAGCAGGGTGGATTTTCCCACATTGGGCCGACCCGCCAGGGTGACATATCCGCACTTGATTTTGTTTTTTTCAGTCATCTGTTCCTTATAAAATATGCGTCCATCATGGGTACGCAATGCACGTTTACATTACTGTGCGCGGGATGAAAAGTGTAAGTTTGGTATTTTGTCGTTATTTTGTAGACGCCACGGCATCGCGGTGATATCAGGTTGCATGGTGAAAATAGTGCTGTGTTTGATTGACTCTAACGGAGGCGAATTCTTTTCATGAGCGTAGTAGGTGTAATTGGTTCCCAGTGGGGAGACGAAGGAAAAGGGAAAGTTGTTGATATTCTGGCAGAAGATGCAGAAATGGTGGTTCGATACCAGGGCGGCAACAACGCCGGTCATACCCTGGTGGTGAATGGCAGAAAGGTTATTTTTCATCTGATTCCCTCAGGCATTCTGAGGGACGATGTGGAGTGTGTACTCGCCAGCGGTCTGGTGATTGATCTGCGCGTGCTGGTTGAGGAACTGGATACGCTCAAGGCATCAGGTGTACTGGACAAAGCCAGTCTGAGCCTGAGCGAAAAAGCGCATGTGATTTTGCCGCATCATCTGATGCTGGACAAACTGCGCGAACAGTCCAAAAGCGGCTCGGTGCCTGTGGGCAGTACCCTCCGTGGGATTGGCCCCTGTTACGAAGATAAAATCGGTCGGCGTGGCGTGCGCATTGGGGATTTGTATCATCCTGAAATATTTAAGGAAATCCTTGAGGCCACTCTGGAGTACTGGCGTCCCATGCTCGAAGGCCGCGGTGAAGTGTGCCCCAGTGCGGATGACGTGATTGCGCAAATCATGCCTTTCGCAGAACGGGTTCGTCCGTATGTGAAGGACACGGTTGGGTTCGTGCAGCAGGGATTGAAAGCCGGTCGGCAGGTTTTGCTGGAAGGCGCCCAGGGGGTGATGCTCGATATTGACCACGGTACATATCCATTTGTGACCTCGTCCAACACCATTTCGGGGGCTGCCTGTGCCGGTATTGGGATGGGGCCGACAAAGGTGGATCACGTGGTGGCCATTGTGAAAGCCTATACCACCCGTGTGGGCGCGGGCCCCTTTCCAACGGAGCTCGATGACGCGGATGGCCAGTTTATGCGTGACAAGGGACACGAATATGGGTCCACCACTGGCAGACCGCGACGCTGCGGCTGGTTTGACGCCGTGGTGGTGAAACGGGTTAACCAGATCAACGGTTCCAGCAGCATGGCCATTACCAAGCTGGATGTGCTCACGGGCATGAAGGAATTGAAAATCTGCGTGGGATACCGACTCGATGGCAAAGAGATAGAGACCATTCCCATGCACGGTCTGGAGCGTGTGGAACCGGTGTACAGGACCATGCCGGGCTGGGATGAGGATATTACGGGCGCGCGCGCCATGTCGGATCTCCCTGCCAACGCCAGAGCGTACCTTGATGAACTGGTGCGGCTGTGCGAGTGTCCCATCAGTCTGGTGTCCGTGGGCCCGGACAGGGACGAGACCTTCCTGCTGCAAAATCCGTTCAGGTAACGCCATCATGAGACGCGAATCCTATGACTTGATGGAAATTGGTTTTGATTCCTTTTTTTCAAGTCAGGTGGACATCAACATTGAGTCAGCGTTTATTCCGGCTCGAATCGCTGCGGAGCATCGTGGTGAGTACGATGTGTGGTCGGTAAGAGGAGAGGAACGGGCAAAACTCGCTGCGCCGCTGTTTAGAAAACTGTCCAAAGGCCGCACAGGCAGCATGCCGGGGACAGGGGACTGGGTGGCACTCAATCCCACCCTCGATGTGGATGGACTGGCGATAGTGGAGCAGGTGTTCGAACGCCGTACGGTATTCACCCGGGGCGCCGCCGGACTCGAAGCGCGTGTGCAGGTGGTGGCCGCCAATGTGGATACCGTGTGCATGGTGTCCGGACTCGATGACAACTACAATATCCGTCGCATTGAGCGCTATCTGGCGCGCATTTGGGCCAGTGGGGCGCAACCCGTGATGATCCTCAACAAGGCGGATTTGTGTGACAGAGTCGCGGAAATTGTGGCCGATTTGGAAAAACACTGTGAGAATGTCCCTGTCCTTTCCCTCAGTGCGCTGAACAACGACGGCATAGACGCGGTCAGGCAAATTATCGCGCCAGGTAAAACGGCAGTGCTGGTGGGCTCTTCCGGCACGGGCAAATCCACACTTATCAACGCCTTGCTGGGCGAATTGAAAATGGAAACCGGAGAAGTCCGCGAAAAGGACAGCAGGGGACGTCACACCACCACCCGGCGTCAGATGCTGATACTGCCCAATGGCGGAATGATTATTGATACCCCTGGCATGCGGGAACTTCAGCTGTTCGATGACGAAGGGATTGACAATGTGTTTGCAGATATTGAAGCGCTGACGCAACAGTGCCGGTTTGGCAACTGTAAACACGAGTCTGAACCCGGTTGCGCGGTGCAGGCGGCGCTGGAGGGGGGAGAACTCGACCTGGCCCGGTTTGAAAATTATCAGAAACTTGGCCGGGAAGTGGCTGATTTTGCGTTGCGTCAGGACACCTACCGCCACCGCAAATCCGAGAAGGCGTTTGGGAAGATGGTCAAAAACGCCAAGAAAATCAAAAAGATAACCAATTGAAAATGATTCACTGAGACAGAAAGAAATACACCCCTGCAGCGGCTGCAACAGCAATTATTGCGAGAGTTATGAACACCGGTTTGAGGTGGCGAGATGGGGGCGGTTTGGTTGGATCCAGCGCTCTCTTACTCGGCTTGCCGATAACTGGTTTTGTCTGCTGGTTTTGCATATCCAAAGTGTCTTCGTAGAGGTCTTTTTGGCCACGCAATCCCAGATTCGCCTGCATGCCGGCATCAAGGCATAATTTGATTAAATCCGGCAATGGTGGATTTTTGATGTTCATGTGTTCTGCCAATCGAGAGATGCCGGTTTCAAGAATTTCCCTGCTTTTCATCATGCCGGCATCCACCAGAACATACGCCGCAAATCTGGAGAAACACGTTATTTTTCCAAGTATGTTGTCTGTGATGGCAGCCTCTTCAAAAGATATTTTAATTGCATTTGAGACTGTAAGGGGAAGGCCATTGAGGCTCAGTAGCCGACCTCCGGTAACCTCGGATGCGATGCCGTATCGTTCGGATTCAAGTTGGAATCGTCCTGAAGGAGAGCTGTTTGATTTCGACCATATTTTCGAATATCCTTCTGAATCCTTGTGATTTACGGCCAGGGCGCCAATTTCACACAGCAGACCGCACATAAATGCATTAACGGGATCCTCGTGATATCGCTCTGCCAATTGACGTGCAATGGTTGCAGATACAACACTTGTCTCCCGCATGGTGCAGGCGATGTCATTTTCAGATGAGAACATGGCCAGCATACTCAGACCGGCTGCCATGGCGTGCAACTCCTGCATACCAATCAGCACGACAGCTCTTTTAAGGTCCATAACCTCTTTGTCATGTGCATAAATGGGGCAATTGGCAATTTTGAGGACTTCGGCTGCAAGAGATGGGCTTTTTGAAAGTGTCTCCACGACGGGACGAATCAGAGAATCAGGACGTTGGGTCAAATCCAGAAGCTTTTGTATTGTCGGCGATATTTTTGCAGATCCGGCCAGGTCATCCAGCAGGGCCTGGGGACGCTGCTCTATATCCAGCTGCATCCATTGGGGCGTACTATTAGACATCTTCGAACCTCCACTTGACTCTTAGCCGGAAAATATCAATCTTCAGTATATTTCGGGGCTATTAGTGTAGTGGAACGGTCCGCAATGGCAGAAATTAAGACAGCGGCGCCACATCTGAAATTTTTTTTGAATCGGTAAACAGCATAATCAGGCGATCGAGCCCCATGGCCATGCCCGCGCAGGGGGGCATTCCTGATGACAGTGCGGACAAAAATGCCTCATCCAGAGGATAGGGCGGCTTTCCGGCTTCTCTGCGCTCTGCTTCTTCAGCCTCAAAGCGCTGTCGCTGGGCAACGGGGTCGGTGAGCTCCTCGAATCCATTGGCCAGCTCCAGTCCCCCCGCGTAGAGTTCAAGCCGAAGGGCGCGCGCATCACTGGCGGGATCGAGTCTGGCCAGAGAGGCCATACTGGCGGGGTAGCCACAAAGAAAAAGCGGTTTATCGGTGGGCAAAGCGGGCTCGACCCTGTCCACCAAATCCATGTCAAACTTAAAGGGATTGGGATTTGCCCCCGGACGCCAGCCCGCGAAGGTTTCGAAGGCATCCTGGACTTCCATGCAGTGCCAGCTGCCATCGAGGGACACGGGTAAATCACCAAAGGAGAACAGCGGCCATTTGGCCACCGCTTTTGCACCGGCAGCGATTATTCCCTGGCAGCGGTCCATTAATGTGGCCATGGTGCCCCCGGTTTCGTACCATTCCAGCATGGTAAACTCAGGCAAATGCCTGTCGCCCCGTTCGCCTCTGCGAAAGCATTTGGTGATTTGGAATATTTTTCCGTATCCAGCGGCCACCAGTTGCTTCATTTGCAGTTCGGGCGATGCGATGAGAAAGTGATCCCCGGAGGGTTCGGTATCGATATTCAGTTCCGGGGCCGGCGCCTTTATTCGGATGGGGGTTTCAACCTCCAAAAAATCCTGTGCTTCAAAGTAGTGGCGAATGGCGCCGATGATTTTCGCCCGGGCTTCAAGGATGGGGCGATTTTGACGAAGTCTGTTTTGTCTGTTTGAGAAATTCGCTGAACTCATGGTGCGGCATATAGCATACAATCGCGATTTTGGGGGGACACAAATGCGCTTTCAGAGGTCCTGTGTTGAAATGGGGGCCGCCCATGGATATACTGCGCCGCGATGGGCAGTAAAAAAGACGACATATACGCAAACCGAATGGACAAAATCGCTGATTTTGCATTTGACCGAAATGTGGCCGATGTTTTTGATGACATGTTGCATCGGTCGATTCCGGGGTACGATGCGGTGATTCACCAGGTGGGGGCGTTTGCCGCCCGATACGTTCAGCCCAATACAAATATATATGATTTGGGATGTTCGCTGGGCGCCGCCACATTTGCGGTGCGAAACAGCGTGGATGCAGCGGGATGCGTGATTATCCCGGTGGATTTGTCAGAAGATATGATCGGCCGGTTCGAAAGGCGTCTCCAGCGTCACAAAGGCGTTTTAACGGTTCAGCCCCGCTGCATGGATATTTCGGAGCTGCCAATTGAGAATGCGTCACTGGTTGTGATGAATTTTACGCTGCAGTTCATCGACACGGGGCTAAAAGACCGCATTGTGCAAAATATTTTCAATGGATTGCGGCCTTTGGGGGCGCTGATACTTTCGGAAAAGATCGTGTTCGAGGATGCTGCCATGCAGCAGTTTATCGAACAGTCCTACTTTGATTTCAAGCGGTACAATGGCTACAACGACCTCGAGATCAGTCAGAAACGCGATGCGCTGGAAAATGTGCTGAAGCTTGAAACGACCCAGGCCCATGTTGAAAGGTTGAAACGGGTTGGTTTTTCAACCGTTGCCTGCTGGTATCAAAATCTGAATTTTGCCTCGTTTATCGCAGTTAAGGCACCCGCTTCCAATGATTGATTACCAGCGATTTCAAGCGTTTATGCAGTATATGGGTGTCTCGTGGGTAGATGACTCACTGATCCGCAACGCCGTTGAAAAACTGAGCAATCCGGACAATCGGGACCTGTTGCGCTGGAATGGGGTGCTGGAACAGATTGGCCTTTTTCCGCAGGCGACGATTCAGATGCGAAATGGCCAGCTGTGCATCGACAACGATACCATGCCGCTGTCTGAGTCCAGGGCCGCCGAGTTAAGATCCCTGCTCAAGACATTGTGCCCCTGGCGCAAAGGGCCGGTGACCATTCACGGTATCCATATTGATACTGAATGGCGTTCGGATTTTAAGTGGGAGCGGGTGGCGCCTCATATTTCGCCGCTTAGAGGCCGGGTGGTGCTCGATGTGGGCTGCGGCAACGGATATCATTGCTTTCGGATGGCCTGTGACGGAGCGACGGCGGTTTTGGGGGTGGATCCCTTTATGCTCAGCAATATGCAGTTTTGGGCAATGACAAGTCTTACTGAGCAAAACAATGTATGTGTGCTGCCAATCGGCGTTGACGATGTACCGATGCAGGAATGTTTTCACACCGTGTTTTCAATGGGCCTTCTATACCATCGCAAATCGCCGATTGATCACCTCTTTCAGCTGAAAGGGGTTTTAAAACCTGGCGGAGAGGTCGTACTGGAAACGCTGGTCATCGAAGGCGCGGATGATGAGGTGCTGGTGCCCAAAGATCGTTACGCCATGATGCGCAATGTGTGGTTTATTCCTTCGATAAAATCCCTTGAAGCCTGGATGACTCGGGTTGGATTTACCCATGTTCGTGTGGTGGACGTGACCCAGACCACCTTTGAAGAACAGCGCAAAACCGAATGGATGACCTTTGATTCCCTCGCGGATTTTTTGCACCCCACCAATCCCAACCTCACCCGGGAGGGATATCCCGCGCCCCTGAGAGCAACTTTCATTGCCTCAAAGCCCGGATAATATCCGCCGGGAACCCCCTTAAAATCAACCACTCAGCTGATTTTCAAATCCCCAGCGGCTGACCACGCATACCTTTGGTTTGTCGGTGTCGTCGAGCATGTTGACGTACTCCCGCACTTTGCCAAAATCGACTTCGAGCTCGCCGTCGCTTCTGGGCGCTGGGACGAAGCGTTCCCAGTGAGTGCATAGAATGTGGTCATCCACCCTGAAATTGCGCTTCTGATAATCGACCAGCGCGTGAAGCGCCCCGTTGTTGCCGTCGTCATTATTGGAGCAAATGGCCTGCACCAGCAAATGCACAGGGAACTGGCCCCCTGGGGATCCGATGTCTTTCACCTTTCCTGTGGTAAATGTCGGCGACTTCATTTCGCCCGCGCTGCCGGAAATAAATGTTCGCTCGCCGTCCGCCTCACCGTTATCGCCTTTGCGATAAAACAGAAATGCCGTTTGCTTCTGGTTGCGCCCGGGCAATCGTTTGTAGCGATGGGTCAAAATGGAATAATGGTCCCAGATATAGGGGGTGACATGAAACCGGCCACAGTAAAAATCGGGCAGGCTGGTTCCAGCGTTGAGCTCTTCACCGGCATCATCTTTGGACAGGGCGTAAAAGATGCGTCTGCCATCTCCCATTGTGCCTGTCTGATTGGCGCCCTGGTCATTGAGTTTAAGTTCAATCCAGGGGTGTGCATTGAGGATGTCGCTGGAGGTGTTTTTCAATTTGCCTTTAAGCTTATTAACGGCATCCCCATCGCAGTATATGGGCGGCAGGGTGTCTGGCGACCAGACTTTCCCTTTGGACAGCGTTATGTTTTTGCGGCCGCGCAGAAACATACATTTTCCGGCCGGTTTGGTGAGGAACCGATAAATTTCGGGAAGATCATTGGCGTGGTCGAAGTGACCATGGGTCAGCAGCACCCCTGTGAACCGATATCCGCTGGCAGGCGCGCACTTGATTCGGATATAATTGACCAGATCCTGAATCCGTTTTCTGGCGGGCGGGGTTTTGTTTCCGTATGTGGGCCAGGGATCAATCAGCATCAGCTCCCTGTCCACTTCGTTTTTCACTATCCACCCATTGGCGCCCAGCCACAGAAGCTTTTGGTGGGGCCCGTTCTGGACATACTGATTGGGGTGAAATGACACGGTACCATTGGTGTAAACACTGACTGGCGGCATAAGTGTTTCCTTTCGGGTTCGGGATATGGTTTACCAGAAATCTACATTAAACTTGCCATGATGTATACAGGAACGTTGAACTGGATTTGCCCCAATCCTGTGTTCCCCGTGTTTGGGCCGGCGCATCCCTCAACTGTAGATTAGTGCGAAACGAACACATAATGACGTGAACAGGCGTTATTCGGCATTATATTAACAGGGATATGCGTTTTAATATGCCATTTCATATCAGTAATGAATTGCCACGAATGATGTCAATCAAAGGCGGAATGCAAAGTCGAATAGAAAGGCCGGCACTATGCAGCGATTGAAGTACTTTTTCTGCGTTTTAATTTTTTTTACCACACCGACGACAATGATTCATGCGGATGAGCCTGACGCTGGCGAACTCTTTAATCAGGGGATTTCGCTTTTTGAAAACGGGTCATATGACGCTGCCGCCAAGGCGTTTGTTGCCGCGCATGAAACTAAACCCACATGGAAGATTCTTTTTAACATTGCGCAGGCATACGCTGCTGCCAAAAAGTACGGTCTGGCGCTGGATTATTTTGAAAAGTATCTGGCGCAGGGTGGAGACGATATTCCACAGGACAGAATGACGGAAATCATTGGTGAAGTGGACCGTCTGCGAAAGATGGTGGGGGTGATTTCGGTCTCTGCGCCGGAAGGCACTGAACTGCTTATCGACGGTGAGTCACGAGGCACAGTGCCACTGCCGGGAAACACAAGGGTGGCAATGGGGGAGCACACGTTTGTGCTGACCAAAGATGGTGAAATTCTGGCCAGCAGGCGACTGGTCATCACGGGTTCCATGGTGACCGCAATTTCAGTGGATGACGAGTCGGAACTGGATGGCGCGGATCCCGCTGAGCCAGTGGTTGAAACCGATGCGGATGCCTTTGGGACTGGACCGTCCAGCGAGGAACCGGGATTGCCGCCTTTGCGCAAGCGAAAACTGATGTTTATTGGCGGCATTGTGTCCGCTGCGTTGGGCGCCGCCGGCATCGGGCTGGGAACGGCGTTCCTCATAAAAGGGGGCAACGACAACGATGCGCTTAAAGCTGCAGAAGCGGAGTACAGCGCGAGCAATTACACCTCCGTTGCCGCTTACGACAAAGCCAGTGCGGCGGACGAGGATTTGCGACTCGACAGGACCATGGTCATTGTGGGATTCGCCACCGGCACAGTGTTTGCGGCATCCAGTGTGGTGTTACTGCTGGTGTCCCGAAAGTTTAAAAATGAGCAACGCAGTCTTCACCCAATGCCGGGGGGACTTTCGGTAACTTTTTAATTGGTGGAGGATGTAAATGATTTTGAAAAAGAGATTAACGCTAAATCTGTTCATCGGACTGATGATGGTTGTTCCCCTTGCCGGATGCTGGGACAATTTCGATGCGCCGGCGCCTGCCATGGATACCGACTCCAGCCTTTTTAAAGATTCGGATACAGCAACCGATACCCGGACGGGAGGCAATGGGGACACCGAGGGGGACACACAGACACAAAGCAGCGATACCGGAGTGACTGGGGATACGACATCGAACATATCTTCCGACGACATCATTGACACCTCGCCAGACACCTCGCCAGACACCTCGCCAGACACCTCGCCAGACACTCTGGCGGATACATCGTCAGATACTTTCAGGGACACTGTTTCAGATACTTTTTTAGATACTTCGTTCGATACGTCCTCAGACAGCACCGACAGCACCGACAGCACCGATAGCGCAGTCAGTGATACTGCAACTGTAACGGATACGTTCACAGTCACCGATACGGACGATACGCAATACAGCACTGATTCCGGCACTGGTGCAGTGGATACACAGACGGAAATGGATACCCAAACCGATACCGGCACCGACTCCGTTGTCCCACTGTCGGTGACTCAGAAGGAACCCCAAGGAATCAATATTGATGTGATGCCGACCATACAGGTCATTTTTAATCGCGAAATTGATACCGCAACGGTCGCTGGAAATATGACCCTTGTCGAAGCGGACAGCGGCGATGTTGTGACAGGAACCGCTTACGGTACCGGTAATACCGCGGTTTTTGATCCGGACGCCGATTTGAAAAGCCTGACAGACTACCGGGTGACAGTGACCATTGGTATTACAGACAGCGACGGCGATGCACTGCAGGCAGACGTCACGTGGACCTTTAGAACAGTCGATGCCAGTGCCCCTTCCGGCGGCACGCTGACTATCGATGGTGATGCAGTGTATACGCTTGATAACAGCGTGGATTTGACGTTGTACGCTGAAGACGACGACACGGTGGCGGAGATGCGTATCTCCAACAGCAGCGTCTTTGCAGATGACAACTGGGAAAGCTACAGTACGAGTCGCACCGGGTGGAATCTGGATGCCACACTGGGGAATAAGACAGTGTACGCCTGGTTCCGGGATTCGCAGGGAAATGTTTCGGCCAGCGCCAGCGATGACATTATCTACGACAACGAGCCGCCGGTAGGCAGCGTCACCATCAACGGTGGCGCGACTGTCACCAATTCCACCGCGGTGACCCTGACCCTTGCGGCCACCGATACCCCGGCCGGCGTTCAGTCGATGCGGATCTCTGATGACAGCGCCTATGCCAATGATAACTGGACAGATTTTACCAGTGCCAGTGCATGGACGCTCAGCAGTGGCAACGGTGACCGCACTGTGTATGTGTGGTTTATGGATGCTGCCGGAAATGTGAACACCTCACCGTACAGCGCAACCATTGCGATGGACCAGAATCTGCCCGCAGTCAGCGCCCATGTCCCGGCGACAAACGCCACGAATATCGAACCGTCAGCGGTTATTACCATCACTTTTGACGAAAACATGGACGAAAGCACTCTGACGACCGGGGCCAGCGGCAGCATCCGCCTGCTGGATGGCGACACCAGCGACAATCTGGTGAACTGCTTTCTCAGTTATGACGCTGCCTCGAAAACGGTTACCCTCACACCGGCATCACCGCTGCGATTCGACAGGGAGTTTACGGTGCGGGTGTCTCCGCAATGCACGGATGTTGCCGGTAACGCGCTTCCCCAAACGGACTGGCGCTTTTACACGCGAGATGCCACGCTGTCTTTTGTTGGCAGTATTGGGGTCGATAACGGCGAGTATTTCACCGATCTTGTGGCCACTGATTCTTACGCTTACGTTGGCGCCACTACTGGCAGCACCGGATATGTTTATCAGTTCGATGTCACAGATCCCGCAGATATGTCCAGAACGAAGAAAACGGCGGTGGGCACAACGGAAAGTCGGCTGGGGGTTGCCCTGGGTACCAATTACGTTTATGCGGCCCGCACCAACGGTCCTTTGGTTGAGCTCAATAAGACCAATCTAACGGTGAACGGCACAGGGACCGATTCCGGCTCTTCAACCTGGGGAGAAGTGGTGGGGGTCAGTGACAACGGCACACCGTTTATCATCACCGAAACCCGGGGAATACGCGCCTATTTGGCAGGCAACATCACTTCGACGGGACTTGAGGCATCTGCAGGGTCGTTTGAAGACGAACTTGGCGGTCTGGTGGTTTGGAACGGCTATGCCATTGTTGGCAACATGTATTTCGATAATGACCCATCGCACTATCTTACGCCGGTAGACATCTCCGGTCTAGGTGGCGGAGGCGCCACAGTGGAGACCCCAATACTTATTACCGGTGATATGAGCGAACCGAACGATGTCATGGTGGCGCTCACCATGCAGTCCAATGACATATTATTTGTGGCGACCAACGACAAAACAGGTGTGCTGGTATACGAGGCAGCCGATTTGCCTGAGCTCTCTTTCATTCAGGAAATGACCATGAACAGTGTGACGGACCTGCATGCTTTGGGCAATTATGTATTTGTGTCCCGCAACTACGGCGCCACTGTCATAGAAGCGCGGTCTTCCAGCGATGTGCGGGCGGTCAGCGGTTTCATCAATTTTGGCTCCAGCTACTATCCGCTAAAAATATTCGCTTACACCGATGCCGGCAACAATACCATAGTGCTGACATTATGCGCCTCAACCGCCACCGGCAACGCCACCTCTCTGCGCGCATACCGCCTGCAGTAACCCCGCATTTATTGCCGTAAACACACCCCTGTCGCTGCGGCGTTCAGCCGCCCGTTTTACACCAGACAGAGAACGCCGGTGTGCCCGGAAATTGGGGCTTCCCGCAGGATACAGTATGGATTCCCAATCGAGGAGACTGTCGATAAATGAGCAGTGGCCACGGCCCTGTGATTGTGCCCAGCGTCATGCCCTCGAAGGACTCATGATTCTACACAAGTTTTTGTTGACATATATCTGCGTGATATAGCC
>JAFGWT010000506.1 GCA_016937015.1 Deltaproteobacteria bacterium
GTAGAATCATGAGGCCTTTGCGGGTATGACGTCCTCTAAAGTTACTGAACTCGATCTCTGAGAGAGATCCAGACCCAGACAAATGGTCGTTTCGTCGATTAAGGCGTTTAGGCACCGCGATAACTGGTCACACCGCCACCCTCCTGACGAATCTGGATAACGCACGCCAGTCGGTTCCATACTCAGTTCAGTTCTTTCAACAAATCCGACGCTGCAGCGGTCTGTCGAAAAATTTCAAACTGATATTTTATGTTTTCAAACTCGGATTCAAGCAGGTCTCTCTGTTTTCTCTTCCCCGCCATCTCCGCATCAAAGGCTTTGCGACGCAGCAGTTCTGCACCCACATTGGCTGCAGCCCCCTTCAGAGTGTGCGCCTGCTTTACAGCGGATTCGAAATCCGACGTCGTGACAGCACTTTCCAGTTCACTCAGCTGCCGAGATCCTTCGACAATAAACCCCTTCACTATCTGCTTTGCAATTTCCCGATCCCCAAGCAAACGATGCAGAAATTCGTCCTCATTAAAAATGTCACCGCTGGATTCAGAGCTGTCCAGTTCAGAATACAATGGCAATTCGCCATCCTCCGAAGGCAATACTGACATACGCTTCTGCACCGATGCCTCAAGCCGCGGCATCAATCTATTCAACATTTCTTCCAAAGCGGCGGGCGTCACCGGCTTGGAAACATAGTCGTCCATGCCGCTGGCGAGACACTCCTCTCTGTCTCCTTTCATGGCGTTCGCAGTCATCGCCACAATCGGTACATTCCGATTGAAATGGCCCGGTTTGAAATTTCGAACGGCGGCAGTGGCATCAAGGCCATTCATTTCCGGCATCTGCACATCCATGAACACCAAATCATACTGACACACCTTCAACTGATGCACCGCTTCAACCCCGTTTATTGCCACGTCACAATTCTGTCCCAGTTTCCCGAGGATTGCCTGTGCCACAATGCGATTTGTCGGATTGTCCTCCGCCAGCAAAATGCGAATCTGCCCACGTCGTTTTTCACGGATTAAATGCTTGGTGATTAGCTGGGGATGTTTCGAATCGTATACCCCGGTCTGCAGCACCGCGGCGACGGAATCGTACAATTCGGAAACCCGAATCGGTTTGGTCAGATAGGCAGCAAATCCTTCCTTTCGCAAGCGTTCCGCGTCGCCCCTTGTTCCCAAACGGGTCATCAGCATCACAGGAATCCTTTTGAGGATGTTATCTGACAATACCGCTTTGCCCAGTTGCACACCATCCATGTGTGGCATATCCAGGTCAGCAATAATCATATCGAAAATCATTTTTCCATCCGCAGTCAACAACACTGTCAGCGCGTCCACACCGGACCGGACGCAGGTGGTCGATATCCCCCAGGACGCCAAATGAGTCGACAGCACGGTCAGGTTGGATTCGTTGTCATCCGCAATCAGTATTCGTTTTCCTCTCAGCCGGGGTTTCGTTTTGGAACCGGCTCTGCCAATTCGTATCTGCTTTTTCAACTGCACCGTAAACCAGAAGATTGCCCCCTTCCCCTCGTCACTCTCAACGCCAATCTGACCGCCCATCATTTCCGCCAGCTGTTTGGAGATTGCCAGTCCCAAACCCGTGCCACCATATTTTCGCGCAATAGACCCATCGACCTGCGTGAATTTGTCAAACAGATATTCCTGATGCGCTTTGGGGATACCAATCCCGGTGTCTTTTACCTGGAATCTCAGCATCACGGTATCATCCGTTTCGTCACTTAAATCCACCCGAACCACGATTTCTCCCGCCTCTGTAAATTTAGTGGCATTGCCCACCAGATTGAGCAGGATCTGTCTCAGTCGGCCCGGGTCTCCCCGCAGCAAAGAAGGCACATCCGGTGACGACGCGACCACCAGCTCAAGCCCTTTCTCCTCTGCCCGAAGACCTACCATCGACGCAAATCCTTCCATCAGACTGCGCAGGTTAAAATCGATGAATTCCAACTGCAGCTTACCCGCTTCAATTTTTGAAAAATCCAGTATGTCATTCAACAGCGATAACAATGCTTCACCACTCGCTTTGACAATATTCGCATATTGGCGCTGGGTTTCACTCAGGTCAGTGCAGAGCAGCAGTTCACTCATGCCAATAACCCCGTTCATCGGTGTTCTGATTTCGTGACTCATATTGGCCAAAAACTCACTTTTAGCGATATTCGCGGCTTCTGCACGGGCAGCAAGCCCATTTGCAATTACGGTCTGCTGTTCGAGCGCCTCGTTGGTGGCCTTTAACTCTTCGGTTATCTTTTTTTGCCCGGTCACATCAATTACCAGCGTTAGATACAGCCTGGAATGCTGACTCTGAATCTGCTCGCCAAATAAAAGCCCGGTTCGAACCAAACCGTGTTTGGTTCTAAACTCCCCCTCAAAATTTCTCAATTGCCCTCCGGACTGAATCAGATGAGCCACTTTTTTCTCCAGGTCATCATCCACATATATTTTCAGGTCTGACGGTGTCTTCCCAATGACTTCAGATTTCTCGTATCCAGTGGTTTCCAAAAAGGCGGTGTTCACATCAATAAACGTGCGAGTGCTCAAATCAGTGAGCGCCATCAGTACGGGGCTGATTCTAAACAGTTTCTCAAAACGGTTTCGCGCTTCCTCTTCGGCATGCAGGTTTTTGGAGATACTGAAAAAACAGGGCTGGCCATTCCATTTGCCGCGCCATATCCGTGTTTCAACCGGTATGCGTTCCCCTTGCTGTGATACAAAAGGCAGGCGGCAGGTATCTCTGATTCCGTCGCGTATCTCCCTGAAATTATTTTCCACATCTCCCCGTTGCTCGGGCGCACGCAAGTCCTGCGCATTCATATGCAGTAACTGTTCCCTTGAATATCCCAAAGCTGAAACTGTACTGTCATTGCAGCTTAGAATGTCGCCATTAAAATCACACACAATAATAAGGTCCGTCATGGAGTGAAAAAAAGTTTTGAAGTTCTGTTCCTCTTCAACCCTGCCAGTGATGTCCGAATGAGTGCCGTACATAATCAGGGGACTGCCGGATGCGTCCCATTCAACCACTTTTCCGCGGTCATGCACCCATACCCAATGCCCTTCGCGGTGACGCATGCGGCACTCCACGTCATAGAACGCTGTTTTCCCCTTAAAGTGTGCCTCCAGTTTCGCATTTGACAAAATGAGGTCATCAGGATGAACCCGCGTTAGCCATGTTTCGATAGACACAGGCGCGAGCTCTGCGAGGGAATATCCCAGCATTTTTGCCCACCGCTCATTAAAAATGGTTTTTCCGGTCTGAACATTCCACTCCCAGGTGCCCACATTTGCGCCGTCGATAATACTCTGCAAACGAGTATGCTGCTGCCGCAGTTTCAATTCATCTTGCTGACGCACCAGCATCTGTCCCAGCAAACTGGCAACCACTCGCAGTAAAATCACCGCCTCTTCATCCCATTGCCGTGTGCGGTTAACGGAATCATATCCGACCAGTCCGATGAATTTTCGGTCCACTCTGATAGGCACCGCTATCAGTGACATGATATTCCGATTGAGAAAATGATTTTTTTCCGACATGGAAATTGAATTATCCGTCTCCATATTCGCAACGGCCCACGGCTCTCCGGAAAGGAGGATTTTAGATGCCAGGGGCAATGCGGTTTGCCAGTCAACATTCTGCACTTCCGAGGCCACGCGGGAGATTCCCGGCGCACACCATTCGTGTGTATTGCTGATGGTTTCACCGTTATCCAGCGAGCGAAACAGATACACTCGGTCTGAATTCGTCAGTTTACCCAATGACCTCAAAGCAAAATCAAGCAAAAGGTCGAAATCCCCTTCGCTGAGGGTTCCCATCATCCGCGATGACAGTTCGAGCACCAACTGCTGAGATGTGTTGCACGTTAAAGACGATATTGCATCGGGCAGCAAAGACATTTAACCCCCCCAAAAAAAATGGTCGAACAATATTGCATATATTCAACGGTACGGTTTGATTTTGCTTAACCATCGTGCAGGTCGCGATTGATAACGCAAATACACCTGCCAATTGAATCAAATACGAAATTATTTTTTTTTCTGTTTCCCGGCAAAATTTCATTTTTTATGCCTCACTTTGCGATTTTCATGACACTGTAACTGTGACGAAACGAATTTCCGGTGGAAGCAGGTAACGCTGTGAGTGAAAATATGACTCTCCCTCAGTACGTGGAATGGCAGATCACTGCGAAATGCAACCTTGGCTGCATTCACTGCCAGCCCCTGCGCCGCGATCCGCGATTTGATCTGTCCACCCCCGCTGCCACTGCGCTGGTACATGAGCTGCTCGACGCCCATGTAAAAAGCATTACCCTCACCGGTGGTGAACCTCTGCTGCGAGATGACTGGGAACTGATAGCCGGCATCCTCAAAGAAAACAGTGTCTCGGTGCAAATTATCTCCAACGGACAGCTGGTCGATGAGGACGTCGCGCGGCGAATCGCCCGACTGGGGGTCAATTTTGTCTGGCTCAGTCTGGACGGACCGGAGCAGGCGCACAACACCATTCGGCGCCATCCCAAAGCGTTCGAACGGGTCATGAGAGCTTCGGAATGGCTCGAAAAAATGGAAGTGCCCTATGGCTTCATGACCACCCTGCTGGCCACCAATTTTGATCAGCTGCCCGAATTGAGCGAAATCGTTCAGGACACGTCCGCAGCGCTTTGGCAAATATGGCTCGGCAACCAAATCAGCAACGCCCCCATCTGGCTCAAGCCTGCCCAAATATCGCCAATTATCGCATTATTGCCGCGGCTGCGCACGCGAACCCCACAGCTCATTATTGGTGACAACATCGGATACAGCGACGCCATTGAAAAACTGCGCACGCCCGGGTTTATGCCCTATGCATCCACATCCCGCTTCTCCGGATGCTATGGCGCCGATACCATTATGGGCATCCGCAACGACGGTTCAATAAAAGGATGCCTCTCCATGCCGGAAGCACCCGCCACATCACTCCCCTCTCCCCCTGCGCCATTATGGGATCGATTTCGGGAAGCCCGGCGACTGCATCTGCAACTGATGGAAAAAGCGCGCAGCCAATGCAGCGGATGCGCCAACCTACCCAAATGCAACGGCGGCTGTCCCGCCTGGGCACTGACATGCAACGCCGACGCAAAAACAAAATTCTGCAAAGTGATGACATCCCACCCCCCATTGCGCAACGCCGCCATCACCGCATCGCTGGCCACACTGTGTGCCATCTCGGCCCCCCTCAGCCCGGTTTCACCCCTCCCCGGTGACGCCTCCACCCTTTCAGCCGGGGATGCCGGCATCTACCGTGTTCGTGGAGACCATTCCACTGCGGACTGATAAAGCTTTTCATCGACTTCATAAAGCGGACGCAATATCCGCCTGAGCTCGTCGCTTTCCACCGGCAGGCCAAACCGCTCACTGTGCACATTTTTTCGTTCCAAATCCGTTGCGCGAAACGGCCAGCCCAAATGGTCGCAAAGTCGCTGCAAGAAGAGCTCAAACCGGTCATTGGTGCCTATTAGGTCAAACTGATTCAGGGTATCCCTGGCGGACTGCAAATGGGCCTCGGTAAGGCGTTCGCCGACAACCACCGGCATGCAGAACCGGGTCTGATAGTTGTCGAACAGTTGAATTTCCAGTGGGGAAAGCCCGGATACAAACGCTTCCAGCTGATTTAAATCTGAAAAATCCATGTTGCCCAGTCGCCTGACCACTCGTTGAAACCGTTCGGATTTTTCCAGCAATAACTCTTTTGACCGTTCCTCGGACAACCGCTTTGTCCAGGCCAGATTCGAAATCAGATGACTATACGGCTCACGCAGGAGGGTCACGCGATAAAACCGCGATAGGTCCAACAGCTGACTTGCATCTTTGTAGCGCACGTGCCCGGACACAAATGCTTTTTTCTGACACCGCCTCATTTTTGCGGTGTTGGAAACCATTGCTTCGATATGCACATACGCGTTCTGAGCACCTGTCCTGTTTACCATGTAGGCGTTCAGCGCAGACCCTGCCGTTTTGGCGATGTGCATGAAAAAAATCTGTTTCGATGTGAAAATAAATGGCGCACCGCCGATGCGAGTGCCGCTCGATGTTTCAAAAACATCGACCACGTCTCCATCTCTTAACCGCTGCAGAGGATAGCGAAACTGAAATCCGCAAAACCCTGTTCGATGTGACCCTTTTTTGCGGGCCTGTCCGCGATATCGCCAGGCGCGGCAGTTTTCGACCACCTCGCCGTTAACGGCCAAAGTAACATGCAACCGTTTCAAGGGTGACATTTCGTCAAACAGCCATCCTCTAATGACTGTGTTTAGTGGCGATATTTCACCTGTGATCCGCATTGACTCTTTTCTCCCGTTTTAAGGCCAACCAGTTGTTGTGGATTCGACGGCGGTTGTCAAGCGGGTTCATTGGCATCCTGGTGGCAAAAAAAATGCATCCCTTTTCGAACGGCGGTTTAATACCGGTCCAGATGTGTCATAAGCGTTTTTGCCTGCGCGGGCAGGCTGACTGCGCCAACGCCATTCTGTTCAACATCCGCAACGACGTCATCGGTCCAGCACTGGGGGTCAATGGGGGCCTGCCAGCTGGCACAGCCCGGTCCTGCACTCCACCAGGTCCACCCCACAAACACGTCATCATTTGCCTCAATGAAATTCAGCATATCATCGAGAGCGGCTGTGCAGGTCGCATCATCCAGCACACCAAATTCACCCAGGAATCCAAGTCTGTTGTTTTCCCGAAGCCATTGGGTAAAGCGATACATCCGATAGGACCCAACCGTGTCATCGGTACACGCGACGGGATGCGCTTCTCCAGTGGCGGCCGCAGCCTCTATCTCGCTGCACTCACACATCCCCCAGTCCGAACTGGTCTCATTGAGATACTGATGCACTTCAAAAATGATGTGCCCGTCCCCCAGCGGGTCCACAATATTCAGCATGGCTGCGGCGTTGGTGGTGGCTTTGGACGCATCGGTCCAGGTGTCATACCAGCTGTGGGCGCCGCTCCAGCCATTGGCGTTAACAAAAATCAGATTTTTCGCACCGGTATCGCGAATAGCTGAAATCGCGGCATTGGCAGCGGTCACCCATTGCGCCGTATCCATATCGTGGGGCTCGTTCATGATACCAAACATGACTTCCGGATACGGTTTGAAGATTTCTGCCAGACGACGCCAGGTATCAGCAAACGCAGCGACCGGCACGTCGCTGGAACCGATGAGATCGCCGTCATATCGGGCATAGTTGTGCAGATCGATAATAATTTTGGCGCGATATGTCCTCAAGGAAAAGACTGTGATTTTCAACTCTTCGAGCTCTGATGCATCGAATTCGCCGCCCAGCTCAGGCTCGAGATATTCCCACTTAAACGGCAGTCTGACGGTGGTCATCCCCCATTCGCGAAACCATTTCAGATACGATGCATATCCTTTGGTCAAATACTGATTCGGCCACGTGTTTGCAGCGGCGCCACCATCCCACTCCGGACCACTCATGCTCACGCCCACCAGGGGCAGCCCCGACAGGTTCATCTCGAAGCTGGCAGCCGTATCCACCTCTGTATCGTACGATATACCGGTATCTTTCTGATTGTCTGTATCGAGCTGGGTGTCTGGAATGTACACGCCAACATCTGTCCCCAAATCGCTGGATGCATCGGTATCGTCCCCCGCCCCCTCCTGATTTGACGCTGAGTCCACGGTGATCTCAGACGAGCTGGTCTCGGAGTCTCTCCCCTCAGGTGTATCAGTATTGGCCTCAGTGTCGGCATTTTGGCAGGATGAAATCATCATTGCCCATAAAAAAACAATTCCAATATTCTTTTTCAACTGTTCACCTCCGGTCAATTTGTTTCGTTCGTTGTAACACATATTTCAAAAATTAATAATCGCAGTATCAACCTTGCATTTGTATTTTTTTACAATTGACATATATACAAGTCAGTACCCAAAAACATCTGTTCGATGTGGTCAGGTTGAAAGGATAACGACATGGCCAATAAAGTGTATTTTGTGCTTGTGTTGGGAATCGCTGCATTTGTGGGGTATGCGGTTTACGCCCAGAAAAAAAGAAATGCGGAATACGCGAATGAACTGACACAGGTTGCAAAAAACGGCGAATTAGCGCTCGCCTACGAAACATCAATTAAAGTGGAAGTCGGTTTCGACAACAATCGACGGTATGAAAAATTCAACCCCGGCGATGAAATTACCGAAAACGGCGCAAAGAAATCCGTATCAAACGCCATCGTCACAATTAAAGTGTTTCCAGAGGATAAAAACAAAACCCCGTTTGAGGCGGAGTGGTTTTACGAGAATCTGCCCATCGCGGAAATCGAGCGCATCGCCACCCTCATTCACCGAAAGCGGCAGCAGCCATTCGCCGTCAAGTACAGAAAGAGCCAGACAGAAGCGGGCAAATATACCGTGGCGCAACTGGATGCAACTCAATACCAACGACAAAAAACAACGTTTGACGCGTTGGAAAAACGAGCCAGGCAGGATGCATCTTTCTGGCCCGCGCAGTAATTCCGCAAACCTCAACACAATCCGCTATTCAACCCAACCGATTTCAAATACAACGGACAATTGTTCTTCTTTAAAAGAGATTGGCGGTAGTCCCGGTGAACACATCCGCATTTCAAAAAACGGTCGTCCAGCCTATCCGGTCATTGGCGGTGCCGTTGTTTTTCATGACATCGGGCATTAGCGCCTTTTTGCTTTTTCTGGTCCAACCGCTGATTGGAAAAACCCTTTTACCTCTCTATGGTGGCAGTGCGTCGGTCTGGACCACTTGTCTGCTGTTTTTTCAAACGGTACTGCTTGCGGGATACGCGTACACCCATTTGCTCCTCCGGTCTGTTCCCAAACAAAAACAACTGTGGCTGCACGGAATCATTCTTTTAATTGCGGTGGCTCTGTCCAGAATCCTTCCGGATGAGCCGCCGGCTGTATCAACTCGCGAGCCTGTTTTTCAGCTGCTGCTGTCCCTGATGCGGTACGTGGGAGTCCCATTTTTTGCTCTCTCCGCCACTGCGCCACTGCTTCAGCACTGGTTCCATCAGCGGTATCCGCACCGTTCTCCTTACCCGCTCTATGCAGTATCAAATGCCGGTTCCTTTGCGGCAGTCATTGCATATCCGTTCCTTGTTGAGCGGTTTTTTACGCTGAATACTCAGGAATTCATATGGAGCACAGGGTTTGGCTTGTTTGCGCTGGCATGCATGGCCAGCGGATGGATCGCCAGAATGCCCCGCCAGAGGGCAGTTTCCATGGATACAGATTCCAGGCATCGGGCCAGTCCCACTGAGCATGCCGTCTCGCTCCGGATGCCCCGCATGCTTTGGTTTGGATTTTCAGCGGCGGGATCCACCCTGCTCATCACCACCACCGAGCAGATCTCTCAGGACGTGGCGGCAACGCCACTGTTCTGGATGATTCCCCTGTGCCTGTACCTGCTCACATATGTCATTTGCTTTTCGGCAGACAGGACCTACCACCGCAAATTCTGGCTTGCAGCGATCACTGTGGCCACTGGTCTGGTCGCCGCGCAGGTGTTTTTTGGGAACCAAATGCCCATGGCGGTGCAGCTGACTCTGTATGTTATCACGCTGTTTATCGGATGCATGGTGGCACACGGCGAACTCGCCAGAGTCAAACCTGGACCGAACCAACTCACTCGCTTTTATCTGTGGACGTCTTTGGGCGGCATTTTTGGGGGACTTTCCGTGGCGGTAATCGCCCCCATTGTGTTTCCCGACCTCTGGGAATACAGTCTTATCTGGCCAGTATTGATGCTGCTGATTTGGAAAGCGGTCAGCCGTGAGTCCACAGGACTCGAATCAGAAATCAGAAACCGCAGACTGAAACTGATTCTCTCGGCCGGCATCGCAGTCAGCAGCATTGGGTTTGTGGTGGATGTGGTCCACGACAATTTTTCCACTGTTTATTCTGCCCGCAATTTCTACGGTCGCCTGACCATCGCAGACTCCCGATTCACCCGATGCCTTTACCATGGCCGCACCCTGCACGGATGTCAGCCCAAAAAGGAAAAGACATTCAAGCCGGCATTTTACTACGCGCCGTCCTCCGGAATGGGGATGACCCAGCAGATTTATCGCGATATACGACCCGGCCCCATCCGAACGGGCGTGGTGGGTCTGGGCGCGGGCATCTGTTCTGTCTGGAATCGCCCGGAGGATACCATGATTTTTTACGAAATTGATCCCGCGGTTGTCGCAGTGGCACAATCCGAGTTTGATTACATTAAACGCGCACAGGGCACCGTGGCCGTCAGATTGGGCGACGCGCGACTCTCTCTGGCTGCGGAAAACCGTATCAACGAAAAAAAACTCGACATTCTGGTCATGGATGCGTTTTCAAGTGATGCCATTCCACTGCATCTGCTCACAAAGGAAGCCGTGCGCATATACCGTGACAGAGTTCGACCAGGCGGGGTGTTTGTCTTCCATATTTCAAACCGCCACATCAATCTTGAACCGCTGATGCTGGCAATCGCCGAGCAAACCGATTCGAGTGCATTTGTGGTGTATACTGCCACTGACTACGAGAACTATATACTGGACACCACCTGGGTCATTATCACCGACAACGGCCTGTTTATCGAAGAATTTCGAAAGTCAGATGCGTTTTATCCCTGGCCTGAAGAATTTAAGACGCCACTGGTCTTTACCGATAACTACAGCAATATTCTCGAACTGCTGTAAGGCCTATCGGGTTCTCAGCTCAAGGCCAAATCGCCAGAGCGCCGTTTCCAGTTCATTCATCATGCGGGGGGTAAATCCCTGTTCGACCCACTCCTCCCTGGGAACGCCGACAATATCACCAAGGGTTTTCATTCGCTCATAGCGAAATACGCGGGCAATGTCCGGCGACCATTTTCGATAAGTCCATGCAGAAATGGTATACGGATTGTCCACCTGATCCCGGATTGGGATCTTGGTACCTGGAACAATGCGTTTGATGGTGTCATCTTTTCGAATGCCAGATCGAGATTCAGTCATCGTACCTCCTTAAGAATTCGAGCAGCAACAGAATGTGCCATTGCCTTGAAAGTGAATAATAGAAATTCATGTTTGCCTGGGCAAGAAAAAGCGGCACAAAATTCAGTAAAACTATCTCAAAACCATCCGGAATTAAATAAGAAACAGAACTTATCATCCCCATTGGAATCGCATACACAGCAGCGAAAAAGGCTCCGTGCCCTGTATCTGGTGCCGGAGATGACAGAAATGGCCCCGTTCGACGGCACGCCAAATCCATGTTCTGTTTATCTTTTTTCTGAAGATCCCCTGGCCTTTGCAATACGCTTTCGGAATGCAAAGAAAGGTGGGACGATCAAAGGACTTTAGACTTCCTGGAACGGATTGACGCCCCGGAAAGGCCCAGGGGATCCATTGGCGCGCTCAGGACAGTTTTTTCTGAATCAGCTGTTTGACCAGGGCCGCATCCACCTCATCCCTGTGATCTTTCATGATGGCGCCCATTACCTTGCCCATCAGCTTTATACTGTCGGCGCCGGTATCCTGAATGGCTTGAATGACCAGTTGTTCCGTTTCGGCTTCGGACAGTTTCGCCGGCAAAAATGGGGTGAGATAGTCAATTTCAAACTGTATCTCGTCCGTCTTGTCCGCGCCGGCGCCCACTTTTTCAAACTCGGCCAGCGTCTTTTGCTGCTGCTTCACATATTTGGCAATCACATCCAGCCAAAATTCATCACCGGTATTTCCATCAAACCCTGGTGCGGTCTTCTCCTTCATGGCAAACGACTTCACCATACGCAGCACCGACAGCTCGGTTGCCTTTTTTTCCCGCATGGCATTTTTCATTAAATCCGTGATTTTCTGTTCAATGCTCATTTCGAATCACTCCATTTCCAGCTAAATATATCTGCATAAAACTGCAATTATTATTCGTCACATGAATTCTCAGGGTTATACCCGCTTCTTTCGAGTCATTCAACACGGTTTACCATCTACTCAATCGGGACTTGCGATTACAAAAACACGGCAAAATTTCACAAATTTAAAGACATCTCCTCACATAACACAGCTGCCAACGGGTTTTCATATTGACTGTAATGGTATTATTTACATAAACTGCTGACACTTACGCACACTCACATGTGCATTTTGCCGGCGACCCTGCCACCGGTGGTGGCCCGGCCATATGTTGACAGAGGCAAACAAGTGATTTGTATAACCTGCGGCACTCAATTTTCTCCTCCCCTGGCGTGTCCGGAATGTCACTGGGACGCGGATGCGAATTTGAGCCCTGATTCCGTCTGCGCGCCAGGTGATACTCTCGAATCGCAATATACCATTGTTCGTCACCTTGGTGTCGGACGTTTTGGCGTGAGTGTCCGCGCGACTGATTTAAAGCGCAATATGGACGTTGTGCTCAAATTTATTCACACGGCGTACCTCCCAACGCCTCCCCACTACAAACGGTTTGTGGACGGCATGTCACTTCTTCGCGGCACAGCAAATCCGGTAATGGCCGGACTTCTGGATGTCGGCATGTTAAATCGTCGGGTATATATCGCAACTGAACTACTGAATGGCGGCTCACTGGCGGAATTGCTTGCGAACAGACACCAAACCGGGCAGCCCTTTACATTGGGGGAAACATATCCCATTTTGGTGGAGGTGGCATCCGCTCTTATCGAATGCCCAACCATGTTCCACGGCGCAATCTGCCCCGAAAACATTTATATTGAGTCCGGACGCATCCGTGTAACTGAATCCGGACTGGCTGCCAATCTCCCGGAGGCGGTGGTAATGCGCCGTCTGTCGTCCACCGGGGACAAAAATCGATACGTTGCGCCGGAGATTCAAAGCGCAACAGGCATTGGGGCGCGCAGTGATGTGTATTCGATATGCGTCATTCTCGGAGAAATGCTGACGCTCCAACCCTTCCGCAATGACCCAGGCGAAATGACCAGGCTCGTCGCACAGCATGAGCCCGATATTGCAGATATTATGTCCAAAGCACTGGCTGAAAATCCTCGGGAGCGATTCCGGGACGCTGAAACGCTGCTGACCGCACTCAGTGATCTGGCGGGCCTGCCGGCCCCCTGCTTCAACCGCAGCTGGGCCGACGGGGAACTGGCCGCATCCAACGGTACAGGTACCCAGGAAGACAAAACCGCACAAATCGTAATGAAAGATGTCATCCAGCAGCACTTTGATGAAATCACCTCCGTCAGACGAAACCCACTACTGGAATCACCGGCCGAACCGGCGGCATCCGCGCTGCCTGCGCCACCCAAACCAACAGCGTCAACCGCTTTCGACCACAAATCAGGCATGGGGACATCACGGCCATCATTTCCCAATTTGCAAAGGACTTCCGGAAAAAGCGAGGTACCGACCTCTGCATCAGCGCCAAATGCCGTCTCCGACCTTTCCAGCGATAACGGGCTCTTCTCAGCCGGGCCGCCAGTCAGCGCACCGTCATCGGCCACTCCGCCGGCATCCGGAATTGGGGCGAAGGGCCTTGAACGCATATCTGTTTCGGCGCCTAAAACCGCAACCCCCCTTATCCCCCTTGACGACACTGATACATTCGACGCACTGGAGGATATTACCGACGAGTTTGAAGCGCTGCAGGAAGAAATACTCGAAGAAGTCAGCGCTCCCAGTGACTTCCTTCCCCACAGGGCGGAATTTCGGAACGACCGTTCGGTGGATGACGAGGAAAAAACCATCAACGATAAGGGAATCCTGTCGATGCACCCTGGCACCCCCGCGGATGAATCCAGCGCTGCTCACAAGTCAGTCACCGAGCCGACCCCAAAACCCGAGCATTCTTCGACCGGGATCGATCCCCGATTTTTACGGGCTGCTGAAAAGTTGGACACAGCCCGGCAGAACCCCAGGGACACTGATGACTTTGACCGTCTCGACGGGATTAACCCCCGTTTTTTAAGAGCGGCCAAAGCTTTGAAAGAGAGCAAAATCCCCGACCGACCGTTCGGGCTCGACGATGACGCTGAGTCCACTGACGAGGATGAAGACTGGCGGACCCGAATCGAGCAGGAAGTTGGTGCGGCCAGCGAATCCATGGTGTCATTTATGCCCACTGGACAAACCGCCCTGAAAAAGCTGCCAGTCCTTTTGGACGACGCCTCCGGGCCCGACGACAACCGGGTAAAATCACCCCCTCCCGCCATCCCGGCGTCTTCCGACTCGGTGGCACCGACATCGACATCGGCGCCGCCACCGCCCCATGCCTCGCCCAAAAGCGCTGCGCCGCCGCCGCCACCGAGAGTGGTGACCAAGCCCGCCATGGGTGGTCTGCCATCAACGCCGATACCGCCACGCCCCAGCGGCGTATCTTCGCCCCCCGTTGTCGGGATTCGCTCGGCGGCGCCCCCCCCGCCACCACCTCCCGTCCGCAAGCCGTAACCGCCCAATAAAAAAAACTCCCATCGCAGCTTTGTCCCCACATTATTTTGACTCATCCCATTTTGGGTGAATAATTAAACGATTCAGCAACAGGAACGGAAAGTGAAGGCCATGAAAGTAACAATACTAGTCAAACTAATGTTCTTATTTATGGTTGTTGGCATGGTTCCCATCATAATTGTCGGGATCATATCACTCCAGGATGCGAGGAAAATTGGGTATGGGGCCGCAAAAGACGCAGAAAATCTTGGCGCCGAAGCGGTGTCAGACACAACTGCCGCCATAACCGGGCTGGTTGGGGACGCATTTTTGAAAATCGCCAGACAGATTGCGCAGAACATTCGGGCGGACCTGCTGGAAAGAGAAACCGACACCCGCACTCTGGCCCGGATTCTTGCCACAGGCAATCTGACCGCTGAATCGATGCAGCCGGTTATCACCGCCTTTCATCAGAGCAAACAGGCGGACATCTGGTACAACACCGGAACCGATGTTGCACCTAAGGAAAAAAAAGAGACCATTCCAATCTACAGCGAACTGGCATTCATCGACGTTGCCGGCATGGAAATTGTCAAAGTTGTGAATGGCCAACCAGCGGAAACCCTGGCAGATGTGTCCAAACCTGAAAATACCGCATTTAAAGCGGAAGCCTATTTCTCAAAGACCATCAATCTGAAAAAAGGCGACGTGTATGTATCCCGATTAAACACCTGGTATCTGCCGGAAGAGGTCGCCAGAAAGGATGTCCCTGAAGACACCAAAGAGTGGAATATCCTCCCTGGACGCGATGTGATGAAATCGGGAAACATGCGTTTTGCCACCCCCGTGTTCGTTGCGGATGAACTGAAGGGGATTGTGGTTCTAAGCTACGATTACCGCCACATTCAGGCATGGACCAAGCACATTGACCCGGCGCTGGACGCTCCGGTTGTCAGCACAACCTACGAAGGCAACTACATTCTGATGTACGACGACCAGGGCGATACACTCATCCATCCCAAGCCCAACAATATTCGCGGCTATCTTGAGGATGGAACCCTTGCGCACCGCAATACGGTGGCGACCCCCGGCGGCATTTTTAATCTGAGCCATTTTGACAAGAGCGACACATATAAAGAGATTTATCAACACACCATTTCCGATGGAGAAACACTGGTCAAATCCGCCATCGACGTGAAGGGACGCAACAAAATGACTATCAGTGTGCCTATTCCGTACAACAGGGGCGAATATCAGCGCAGCGGATACCTTGGGGGCCTCATGCTGTCGGTCAACACCGACAAGTTCTACGAAACAGCCAGAATCACAGAAAATAAAATTTCAGAACGCATTGCCGCAACAAATGAGCGAATCAGGCTTTCCACAGAGGGCGTTCAAACCGAAAACACTATTTTGGCGGTCACGCTGGCCACGATTCTGATGGTTATCATTCTCGGAATTATAGCAGCCAACACCATCAGCAAACCGATTCGCGAACTGACCAAAACAGCGAATATCATTTCCGAGGCAAACGTGGATGTTGAAATCCCCGTTATCAAAACCCGGGACGAAATCTACGATCTGGCCGAAAGTCTAAAAGCGGTCCTTGCTGCGGTTGATTTCTTCAGAGAAGAACTCGGCATGAAAGAAAAGAAGTGAGGTTTTCAATCATGGGTGCAAAACTGGAAGAATATTTCACAAAAGCAAAGGCCGAAGGCGGCTTGAATGCACAGATGAAACTGGCCATGCTGACCAAAATGAGTCCTGCAAAGGCCAAGGATGCCCCGGATAACGAGGCCAACGTTAAGATTTTTGAAGAGGCAATGAAAAAAATCTCTTAATTGAGACGACGCTTTAAAAAGGCGTGTCACTGCACGTTTTTCAGTAAATCCGCGAGTTTGTTTCTGTCCACCGCGCCCAGCAAGGAACCTGCCGGCGCACCGTTTTTAAAAACAATTACTGTCGGTACCGACCGAATGGCAAACTTTGCTGAAGCGGCTGGCGCCTGTTGAATATCCACATAACAAAACTTCACGCGTCCGGCGTAGTCATCCACCATGGCGTCGAGTGTTACGCCCAATGCTTTGCAGGGGGCACACCAGGTGGCCCCAAAATCCACAAGCACCGGAAGACTGGACTGCTCCACTTCCGATGCGAAATTAGCGTCAGTTACATTCACCAGTTTTTCAGCCATGTCCGCTCCTTTGGGTCAATTGCCGGGGTGGCGTGCCGATGCCAGACTGCCTTACCCGAGCAGTGGTTTTCTCCTCCTATGTAGTCGCGTATTGTCCGATTTGTCAAACAGATGTTCAGTATTAATTTGTGGACTGTAGGGGTCAGGGATTGCGGCGTTCAGACTCTGGACCGATTCGGATTGTGCCTGATTGTGTTTACTGACACAAGATGACGGGAAGCGTCAGGACGAAAAGTGCCGACAGGATCAACTCAGGTCCGAAGGGGTCTGGACCGAAACAATGTAAAGTTGATGGAATCCGTCAGCCTGGAAAGCCCGATGTTTCGGTAGGACGATGAGCACGGATTCGATCATCTGATGCGCGTTCAGGTGATGCGCGTTCAGGTCTGGCGCTCCAGAATGTCGCGCAGCTTGACTTGAATATCGTGCAAATCAAACGGTTTCTTTAAAAAATCCGCCTCTTTCGAAAGACTGGGAATATCGACCCCACTCATAAATACAATGGGAATTTCGGGCTGCGCCGCACTGATGGCATCCCGCAGTTCGTATCCGGAAAGTCCAGACATGGAAAAATCCAGGAACGCGGCGTTAAACGTTTCGGTTGAACACAGCCTGACCGCCTCTTCGCCGTGGGTCGCGCTGACCACATGCGCACCACGCAGATTCAGTGCCATTCGAATCATTTCACAGATATCGGGTTCGTCATCAACCACCAGCACGGCGACACCGGGCGGAAAAGTGGATGGTCTTGCCTGGTCGTCAGCAACAGACTCCCGTTCTGCAGCCACTGCGGGCAGCGTGACCGTGACCACTGTACCGACATCATTGCTTTCGCTGCGGGAGAGTTCGATGGTGCCGCCAAAGTCTTCAACAATCCGTTTTGAAACCGCCATACCAAGCCCGCTGCCACCAAAGGTCTTATCGTTCCGACTTTTAGTGGTAAAAAACGGCTGAAACACCCTGCCCAGTGCTTCGTCTGATATGCCTTCACCCGAATCCGTTACAGTGGATATTACCTTGTCTTCGTGCTGAATCACGCGTATTCCCAGCGTGCCCCGCTTTCCCATGGCGTCCATTGCATTTCGAATGATATTCACAAACACCTGCACCAGCCGGGTAGCGTTGGCACTGGACAAATCGGTTTCGTAGATTTCTTCGATAACGTTGATTTGTAAATTGGCCAAATCCCAGGTCA
>JAFGWT010000507.1 GCA_016937015.1 Deltaproteobacteria bacterium
CCAGATTGTTAGCGATTATCCCCATGATTCGGCGTCGGGCCTGGCGGCATTTACCATTGGCCGGATTCGGCTGCATGACCTCAAACAGTACAATGCAGCTGCGGACGGATTCTCGTTGGCAATTCGACTCGGACTGCCCGCTGGGCTGCGGGAGCAGGCATATGCCAAGCAGGTGGAGGCACTGAGTCATACCGATGATTCCCGGCGCCTTAGGGCCGCGGCAGACAGTTACAATCAGCATTACCCCAAAGGAATCTGGAAAGAGTGGGTGGAGCGTTGGTCAAAAAGCAGGTAAAAGGGGCGTATGCATTCTGTTGTTGGGCTGGTTTTTCTCATATTGCTGTTTACGGCTGACGTGGTGAGTGCCACATGTGTCGATGTCGTTCTCGAAAATGGTTCCGAGGCGTTTGCAAAACAGTTGCATTTTCAGCTTCAGAGTGAATCCGAAATTCAACTGAAAACAGAAGACAACCTGGGGTCAAGCGACTGCGCGACGGTTTTTGTTCGACTGGTTGAAGATGTGGCCGTCATCACACCATCCGCTACATCATCCGGTGACGATGTCACACCCACATTGCTCGATTTGTCCGCCATTGACCCGGCATACTGGGCCCGAAGCGTGGCACTTACCTGCGCCACCCTGTTTTACGAAAACGTCCCAACAGTTGAAGATGTCGCAGACCAGTCGACAGACAAAAGCGAAGCACACAGTACATCTGCAGTGGTGGATGTAACGACGCGAATCGGTGACAGGATAGCCCCGCCGAATCAGGAGACTGAGGCAGCGCGTCCGGAAGCGTCGTCGCCTGGCGAGCTGGCCCGGGCATCACGGCGTCCCCCCGTCGAAAGTGCACCTGATAAGGGGACCGTGTCCAGGTGGGCATTCGACGTCATGGGCGGTGCGAGGTGGGTGCCCACCTACGGGAAGGACGGCATGGGACCGCAGCTGAATGCGGGGGTGGCGTATCAGCTCAGAATGTTTATGCCCCACTTGTCGCTGGTCGCCACTCACTGCAGCACGCCAACCCGCACCAGTCGCCACGGTGCCCAAATGTGGGGGCTTGGCGGGCACGCCGCACTGTTTTGGAAGCACTCCGTTACGCCGGTGAGCAATTTGCAGTGGGGTGTGGCAGTGGAATTGCTTGGGGTCAGAGCGGTGGGGAACGATACATCGTATGCGGCCGAACGCTCGCGCACTGCGGCGGTGATCTCTGTGTTCGGTCATTTGAAAGGCACGGTGGCGCTTCGTCCATCGTTTGGCCTGTGTCTGGGGCTGTCGGTGGGGTGGGCACTGCAGTCGATTGAAGTGCAGGTTGCGGGGGATGATGTCACGGGAATGCGCGATGCGTTAATCGGTGTGACCGCCGGGGGCGTGTTTGGGTCTACTCAACCGTAAACCGCTTCTTGCATTCCACTGAACAGGCCAGACTGCCGATGGGGCCATCATCACATTCCTCGCCATAGGCGTAGTGAATAATGTTGTCGCCGCACTGGGGCGCCAGTGTACAGTTTTCGGCGCAGCCACCATACTCGCCCAGATTTTTGTCGGTCCCAAGATCACATTGCTCAATGCCATTTCGAATACCATCGCCGCAATACGGCGCAGGCTGGCAATCGTAACCACATCCGCCCGGTACTGGTGAATACGGGGCATTGTCCTCGCCCAGATCACAGGTCTCCTTCCCTTGCTGAATGATGCCATCGCCGCAGTACGGCCCGAACTGACAATCGGTGGCACATCCATCATAGGCATCGTCGGCATTCTGTTCGCCGTTGTCACACAGTTCGAATGCCGATTGCAACTGGCCGTCTCCACAATACCCAGGGAGGTTGCAGTCGTTGCAGCTGTAAGCGGCGGTGGTCTGATTGATGGCCCAGGGGGGATCAACGTTCAGCCCGTTGTCGCAGGCTTCCTTTTCGTTCTGAATGCGACCGTCCCCGCAATACGTCAGCTCGCAGTTGGTGTCACATTTGCCATAGTAACCGTCCACGTTGTACACACCATCATCGCAAACTTCTGTGCCAGCCACTTCGCCATCGCCGCACACCGTGAAGCAATCGGACCGGGGCGCAATAAACCCATCCAGTGTCAAACGATAGTTAGACTCTGTAGGCATTCTTTCCGCCTGGAACACCACAATTTCGTAAACGCCGTTTTTAACCAGGCCAAATCGCACATCGTCGTCGTCAGCCAATTCCGCTTCTTCCAATTCGCACTCATCCGGCTCGCTGTTGCCGCCGCTGATGCTGCAGGTACTGTCGTCGGCTTCGCCCGCCGCGCCGTCATCCCCAAGGGTCACCCGCCCCCAGCGCGTGGTGTGAATCCCGCCAATATCAACTGCCAGCCGGCCATTGATGAATACCCACACGTCGTCGTCCCCAAAAAACGTCAGGGTCTCGCCGCCGCGATACTGGAAGAAATAACGCAATTCACTGGTAAAATGAAAATTCCGCTCGGTCCCCTGACTGGCTGCGAAGGTATCACATTCATCGGCGGTTTCATCGAAAGTACAGCCGTGCCCGCGCATCTCCACCGGATCATCGGTACGGTTGGTGCCCAGCGGGTAAAACAGATTGTTGTCGCTTTCGAAAACATAGGCGGAGGTCTCATCAATCCGCGTCAGTGCCAGTGTGTCCACACCCAGCTCCGGCATTGGCTCAGGATTGACAATCACTTCAATCAGGTTTTCATCCTGAACCGCAGCCGAATCTGAATCGGTATCGGCCGGTGCGCCGGTTGCTGTCTGGCTGATGGCATCCAGCACGGTGAGATTTTCGTCCCGATACAGCAGCGCAAATGCGGCTTCATGGTACGCGTCGTCCAGTGCGGCAGGAGAGCCGGCTACAATTGAAGGATGGTCTTCGACGTTGGTGAGAAACGGTTTCCCATCTTCGTCGAGTGTCCCGCATGAATCGGTATTATCGGCAGTACACACCTCACCCACCATTCCCAGATCATCCACAGTGGAAGGAATATTCACAGATGGATCTTTCATGTGCGGGTGACCACCGGTACGGGTCCGCTGTTTGAAATCCCGGTAAACCACCTTGATGGTCAGACTGTCTGGATAAATCAGACGGTCTTCGCATTGCCAACCGGGCTCCACGGCGCATTCGCTGTCGCATCCATCGCCGCTGTCGAGGTTGCCGTCATCACATGCCTCATCGCTGGTTACCAGACCGTCGCCGCAAACCAGAGCGACCGCGGGAGAGGGACCTGGGGCAATATCCGGCTCCAGCTGACAGGTGGGGCCGCAGCCGTCACCGGCCACCAGATTGCCATCGTCGCATCCCTCGCCACTTTCCTTCTTATCGTTCCCACAAACCGTTTCCACACAGGTTTTGCCGTCTTCGCCGCAATCATAGCCCGCCTGGACCTTGCATCGCTCGCAGCCGTCATCGGCATCGTCATTGCCGTCGTCGCACTGCTCAGGGCCATCCAGCTTGCCATTGCCACAGTCCGTGATGCAGGGAATTGAGGGTGGACATATCCAGCCTTCCTCCACTTCGCAATCCTTGCTGCATCCATCCCCGTCCTCGGTATTTTCGTCGTCACACTGCTCGCCTGGGGCACGGAGACCATCCCCACATACCTGCGGGATGCATGGCTCGCCGGGCGTACAGTAGTATCCGTCCTGCTTTTCGCACATCGATGAACACCCGTCGCCGTCATTCGTGTTTCCATCATCACATGTTTCATTTTTTGTGCGCTCGCCGTCGCCACATACCGGCAGCAGCACACAGGAGCGACCGGGCCTTGGACAGAACCAGCCGTCTGTGACCGTTTCACAATCGGCTGAACATCCATCCGTGACATTTTCGGCCCCTTCATCACAGGCCTCAAACCCTTCGAGCACGCCGTTTCCACAGGTCGATATTACTTTGCAGGCACTGCCAATGTTTGAGCAATCGTACTTGGGGTCCTGAATCTGACAGTTGGCGCTACATCCATCGTCATCCTCTGCATTCCCATCCTCACACAGCTCGCCCTGCTCCAGTTCGCCATTTCCGCAAATCGCCACTTTCTGACTGTCCGTGTTGATTTCGGACTCGGAATCGCCCTCGTCTTCAGATTCCGTGGGCACGGTTTGATCACTGGTGTCCTCGCCGGTGCCGGTATCGTCCCCGGTATCCATACCCGTGTCAGAGTCTGTTTCCCCTTGGAGTGGTTCGTTCCCGTCGTCGCCCTCAGTGGTCGCATCCTTTTCACAGCCGGCGGCGAACAGCATCGCGATTACACCAAAGACCCCATAGACAATGCTACTGTATTTCATTTCAAATCCTGTTTCCTTCAAAAAAATTTTGCCTGCATATTCGATTCAGCAACTTAACTAATTAATGATTTTTGCACGTTCTTATGCGTTTAAAAGTATCTTTTTTGTTTGGGAGTCCGCAACGCCGTCAGGCCATGGGCCGCCAGGGGGTCTTCCTGCACAGTAACTGCGTTGCCGTTTTTAAGATAAGTTCCGCAAAAGAGACTAATTATTTATGAATATTTGGTGTCTTCAATTTCCGGTCATTGAGAAGTGCATCTTTATAAAGATTTAAGGTGTCAAAAATTTCAAAAAAATCGAAATCGTATCGACCTTGTGTTATCTGCGTCGGGATGACGGTCGGATTGGGGGGCATGCCTTGCGCCCATGCCTTGCGCCGCTTCTATTTCGGCATTAATAGCTTTTTCACTCCAGACTTTTATATTATCGTATATTGTTGTATTATGCGGAGAAATCCAACTGCTTTCCTGCGAGGTATGCATGATCCGTTCAGCCGGCTTTCAAATGTTATTCTGTGTGTGTCTTCTTATTTGGGCAATGATTTTAACAGGATGTCAATCCAATGCCCTCATCCATCCCTGTGACAGCTGCCGGCCCTGTGAAGAATGCATTCAAAACGGTGATGGGACCATTGCCAGGTGTGTCCCGGCACCCCATGCATCAAAACAGTGCGAAACCGACCGTGTGGTTTGGTTTAATTCCTGCGATGAACCTGAGGATGTGGCGGATGTTTGCACGGGCAGCATGATTTGTGATGAGAGGACAGGCGAAGCGGCCTGCAATTGTCGAAATCTGTGGACCGGTGGTGCATGCGATGAATGTCCGGCAGGGGTTGACGCCGCGTCGGACTGCAGTGCCTGTCTGCCGGGATTTGATCCGCAAACCGGATGTGCATCCTGTACTATTGTCAATCGCGACCCCCGGACCGGCTGCACTGAATGTTTGAATCACTGGACCGGATATGGCTGTGATATGTGTCCTGAAGGGTTTAATCCTGCCGCCGGATGCAACGAATGTCTGAATCACTGGACCGGGCCCGAGTGCAATGTGTGCCCGGCGAATTTTACCATCGAGAGTAACTGTACATTGTGTGCCAATCGCTGGACCGGCGAAAACTGCGATGTGTGCCCGGCGATATTCGACGAAGCAAACAATTGCAGCGACTGCGCAGTGGCCAACTGGACGGGTGATAATTGCGATGTTTGCCCAATCAATTTTGATGCGGAAAGCGGCTGTGCTGAATGCGCCAATCGCTGGCTCGGCGAAAGCTGCAACCAATGTCCAATGCATGTTTCTGTTGAGAGCAACTGCGCGGAATGCAGCAATCATTACACTGGTGACTTCTGTCAAACTTGCCCGGCCAATTTTGTTCAGACCAGCGATTGTCTTGAGTGTGCCAATCACTGGGAAGGGGAAGACTGCGACATCTGCCCGGCCGCATTTACAATTGAAAGCAATTGTAAGTTTTGTGCCAATCACTGGTCCGGGGCTGACTGCGATATTTGCCCGCAAAATTATTCATCGGAGAGCAATTGCCTTTTGTGTGCGAATCAGTGGGCCGGCAGTAGCTGCAACGTTTGTCCGGAAAACTTTACATATGGAAGCAATTGCAGTGAATGCGCCAATGGATGGACAGGCGACAATTGTGATGTGTGCCCGGATAATTTCGATGCGCGGGCGAACTGTGCCCTGTGCACCAACAACTGGTCGGGCGATGACTGCGATGTATGCCCCATCAACTTTACCGCCGAGAGCGAGTGCACGGAATGTGCGACCCACTGGACCGGGGCCTACTGCAACGTTTGCCCCGACAATTTTGCCAGCGTACCGAATTGCAGCGAATGCAACAATCATTGGACCGGCGACGCTTGCGACGTGTGTCCGGATAATTATTCCGCAGAAAGTAACTGTCTGGAATGCGCGGATGACCGAACCGGTTTTGACTGTGACGAATGCCTCAATAACTGGACCGGTGACAACTGCGATGTGTGCCCCGATAATTTTACCGAAGAGAGCAACTGTTTGAGCTGCGCGCCCAACTGGCAGGGAACAGACTGCGATGAATGCGCCAATCACTGGACAGGGGACAGTTGTGACGTGTGTCCACCCAATTTTGATGCGGCCACCAACTGCCTGTCCTGTGCCAACAGTTGGACCGGTGCCGCCTGTGATGTGTGTCCCGACCATTATTCAACCGCAAGCAACTGCAGCGAGTGCGAACCCAATTTTGCAGGAGACGACTGCAGCGGCTGCGCAGGATATTGGACAGCCGATACTGTCGCCGGCGACTGCGCGTACTGTCCGTCCATGTTTGCCGATACCGGTTGCGGGTATCCCGAAATCAGCTGCATTCGATTTGTAGACAATTCGTCGACTGCACCGTCGCCCACCGGTCTCTCGTGGGCGTCAGCATTTCCCGAAATTCAATCCGGCATCGACGCTGCGGAGGCCGCCTTGAGCGCATCCGGCGGTGACAGCTGTGAGGTGTGGATAAGAACAACGGACAATCCCTACTATGTTTACAAAACCAGCAGTAACGACACTATCCGTATTCCATCAGGTATCACGTTACGAGGCGGGTTTGCCGGCACGGAGACTGCCCCGGCACAACGACAGTCAAATACCGATTCAAATATTTTATGTCTTGAGGAGAACGTCAATTCCAATGAGGTGACGTACTGCGTGACAATCAGTGGGGCCTCAAATGTAATACTGGACCGCCTGAATGTATCGAACGGAATCATGGGCATGGTCGTTGATGGCGCTGAGATTAAAATTAACCAGCTGACTTTACATTCCTTTTTCAATACTGCAACTTTGGACAAAAAGGGCGCTGCGCTCATCGTCAGAAACAGCACGGTTCAGGCATCAAATCTGGCATGTTATAACAGTGTCGCCGATGAAGGGTCGGCACTGCACACCACTGGCAGTGCGGTAACGCTATCTCAGTTTAACTCTTCAGCGATGATGGCGAATGTTCGCGGCGCTGTAATTTATGCTGAGGATTCCCAACTATCAATTTCAAATCAAATCACGGCCACCAGCCTGCAAAGCATACCCCATAACGATTCCACCGAAGGCACCGTTATTTACGCCACCGGAAGTTCGCTGAATTTTTCCAACATGGATTTGGGGCTCATGTCCTCAGATGCCCCAATTGTGACAGGGGGGTTTATTTACATGGATGACTGTATGTATGACTTTAACCAACTCACTTTTGATTCGGAAAACCTGACCTCGGAAGACCGGCATATTGGCTTATTTGTGGCGAGTTTTAATTCGGAAGGCCGGATTCGAAACAGCAGGACCGACGGTACCATCACAACGTGCGCATCCGGATTCTTTTACAACTACAATGCGTCGATGATGCTTTACAATAACGATTTTAAAACGCTGCAGTTTGAAGGCGCCTGCGCAGACAGCGGCATCGTGTATACCGACAATCCCGTGAGCGGCTCTGTTTCGATTGCCAACAGCATATTATGGAATATTGCCGACACCCCAGTTGTGTACGATACCCCGGAGACGATTACCCCCACAGAAGTAACGTACTCAATTGTTGAAGGCGGCTACCCTGGTGTTGGCAATATCGATGTACCTTGCGTCACGGGCAATGAGCTGGATTTGGATTCGGATTTTCCTGGGATTGATGCGGGCAATGGGGACTTGGCGCCGGAATTGGACATGGCGGGCAATCCGCGGGTGGATGTGTCCGGTGTGGCCAACACGGGGATTGGCACGCCGAATTATGCAGACATCGGTGCAAGTGAATATCAGCCCTGAACAGCGGCGATGGCAATTTGCGTCTTCGCAATTGCATCCGGTCGCATATCGGTTATATCGTTAAAACTGAAAGGCCATATTCATGAATGAACAACAGCTGAAGAATATACTAATTGGATTGAAAACCGCCATGCGTGCCGAATTTGAGGGATATCATTTTTATATGATGGCGGCGGAAAACACTGAGGATGCCAGGGGAAAAGATGCCTTCAAATTATTGGCATCTGACGAATTCGAACATCTTAATTTTTTGCAGGCGCAATACGACAACCTGGTAAAAAACGGACAACCGGATGACGCATTGGCACTTAAAGCCGTTTTACCTTTCGATGGCCCGAATCCCATTTTTTCGGCGCAGATAAAAACGAGGATTAAAGATGCCCATCATGAAATGACCATTCTGGCGGTTGGGATTCAGCTGGAACTCAATGCCATCAATGAGTACAACGCACTGGCCTCGGCAGCCAATGACCCTGTTGTGTCGGGATTTTACCGTGAACTGGCAGCCTTTGAAAACAGCCATTATCAGATACTCCTCGCCCAGCAGGACACGCTGAAAGAAGCCTACTGGACCGAAAATCACTTTCAGCCATTTTGAAAAACCTTTGAAAGACGATTCATTTCCGGTTGCAATTTGCGTGTGAATGGATTTCATCTGCATGCCGAAGTGATCATCTGTTGCAGCTGCGACAGTGAAGAGCGGTTGTGCAGACTTCTCGGAATTTACACTTCTGAACGCGCTGACTTGTTTTGCCATAAAGTCTTTTACCATCTGTTTATTCAAATAAGAATCAGCGTGACGATTGGTCCCAATCCGCAAACATTCTCACCGTGATGGGAATTCAGATTTTCATTTATGAAGATCCGGCGACAGACTGACTGAAATTATCGATGTATGAAAGGGAATATCTGGAATTCGTTTTTCTGATTGTGTTTGGTTAGTTAGGCGAAGGGATTGAGGTAGGCGGGATAGTGTGGAGAAAAATGGCACATTTTGTGCTCATCGCGCGGCAACGAAATCTTTTCCTTTTGCCAGGGGAGCAAACTAATGAACTATCTGAACAATAAAGAGCGCACTGTATTTCCAACTGCCCGTGATACCCTTGAACTGACGCAGGCCACCCAGACCACTGTAAACGATTTGAATCAGCCTCTGACAACGCTGATGTCCATGTTTGCCAGGTTTAAACTGATTGAAGATGTTTCACCGGCAGGCAGAGAACTCATCGCATCGATGGAGCAGGAAATTGGGCGCATGGGTAAAATTACGCGCAAGCTCAGTCGGCTCACCGAAGACACCACCCGCAGACGGATACTGAAGCCGCAAATCTGATCCGCCTTCACACGCCTGAGTTGATTTTCGTTTATGGACTATTACCTCATCGTACTGGCTCATCACAGGCTTTTCAATCCAGTTCGCGCGTTCTGGATTACCGCTTTCGCGGCCTGACGACACATATGACAGTTTCGTTGGAAAGAAGCGCTCAGAGAGCGTTCCAGACCCCTGGCGGGAAAACCGGACATAACACCATTGCTGAGTATAGTCCAAGGCTGCTGTATTGTCAGACGTCTTCCCTTTGTGTCCTTTGCGGTGAGGAGATTGGAACGCACATTACTGGAACGCACATTACTGGAAAGCACATTAAGGATAAATTGAGAGATGGCTTTACCTCAATTGTGCATTGAATTGCACCTTGGACTGGATACCACAAGCGTGATAGGGATAAAAAAATCACGCATTGAACTGTTTGCAGGGAAAAGGAAAGACACAGTGAAGCTGTTTACAATTGGCGACAGTATCTCCCAGGGATTTATGTCCGGTGGCGCAGCCAAACCCCAGTTCAGTTTTGGTACATTGTTGGCCAATGCTATCCACGACAGAGAATATTCATATTTGCGATGGTCGCCCGCGCATCACCTCAAAGTGGATTTGGAATTTGTACTTCGCGCTTTGGAAAAAGAGTATGGCTCGGATATTCAAGGTCTGGAATGGGCGTGTGCCATCAAAAGCATTGCCCGCATTCTGGACGAAGCGGAAGACTACTTCGAGCGTGGGGAGGGAAAAATTGGAAATCCCGTTGGCGCTGCAACGCATGTCGATTCGTATTTTCAGAATGTGGCTGTGGAAGGTATGGATGTGGGTGATGCGTGGATGGTCACCCCGCAACTCTGTAAATCAATGGTGGCGCACAGGGCCAATAGGCGTCATCGCCGCGACAATCTGTTTGCACCGGCCAGTGACAGTTTTTACCGAAACGCATACCGGGTGCTCAATCCATATGGGACTCCCAAAGACGATCAATATGGTCTTTTCTCCCCATTGCAATGGCTTGATTATCATTGCCGGCGCGACGATGGTATTCAGAATACGACGGTATGGCTGGGAGGGAATAACGCCCTTGCCACCGTGGTGAATCTGAATATCAGACAGACATCCGGAGACGGACGTATTGTGCGCATGTCACGTCCGAAACGACGAGAGTACAATCTTTGGCATCCAAGGGATTTTGATATTGAGTATTCGCACATGATGAATCTGGTGGATAGGAGTATGCGTGCAAATAGAAATCCGGACTGGAGAGTATTTGTGGGCACTATTCCCCTGGTGACCATCGCTCCGTTTGCTAAAGGACTGGGCGACGTGCACGTCGTGGACGAAGTGATAGATGGAAAAAGTCGTCAGGCGGCCTACTATGAGTACTACAGCTATTTTATGTTTTCTCTCGAAAACGCGTTGCGTTCGGGAAAGTATTTGACGTTCAGTGACGCGAGATTTATTGACGCCACGATTCAGCAGTTCAACCAAACAATTACTTCAAAAGTGGACGAGCTGAACCGGTCTCATGGCGCATATCGGTACCATGTGGTGGACATCAGCACCGTGCTCAGTGAACTGGCGTGGAAGCGAAACATGGGCAACCCCACGTATCAGTTGCCACACGAACTGCGCGTTTTAACGCCGCCTGTAAATACCCGGTACTATCATGCGAGCCGGGAGGGGCGGATTCAGGATGGTGGTGTCTTCAGTCTGGATGGTATCCACCCCACCGCTATTGGGCAGGGAATTATTGCATGGGAGTTTTTAAAAGCGATGCAGAAAGCAGGAGCCGTTGATTCAACCGCAGCCTTGAACTGGGATGCGATTGTGGCAACGGATACCTTGCGTCAAAACCCGATCTGCCTGATGAGCGAATGGCACGAACATGAACAGCTGATTAATTTCGTCTGCGATGTCATCCGGCTGGTTCGCTAGAGCGGCGACCGGTTTGAATTCTCAATAATCATGCGGCGTTCCGATGAACTATCTCCAGATTCTGTATGGCGGCAGCACGAC
>JAFGWT010000508.1 GCA_016937015.1 Deltaproteobacteria bacterium
AGCGCTTCAATGAACGTGCTCTTGCCAACGCCTGGCACCCCTGTAATACCAATGCGCAGGGAGTTCCCGGTCCGTGAAACCAGCTCTCCCAGCAGCTGGCTGGCTGTCTCCATATGCGACGGCGCGTGACTTTCAACCAGGGTAATGGCGCGGCCCAATAGGGTGCGATCCCGCCGCAGGACCCCCTCAATCAGTTCTTCAACTGACAACAGCGCCCTCTTTTTTACAGATGCAGACATATGGTTTGTCGTTCAGTGTCCAAGCACATCCTTAAGCAGTTGCAGAATTTTTTTTGCAGCAGTGGGAATCACTGTACCTGGTCCGAATACCGCCGCCGCACCATTGTTTATTAGGAACGGCACGTCAGCGGGGGGAATCACGCCGCCCACAATGACGAGAATATCCTCTCGATTCAGTTTTTTCAGTTCAGACATCAGCTGCGTGAGCAATGTTTTATGTCCGCCCGCCAGCGAGCTCATGCCAATTACATGCACGTCGTTCTCCACCGCCTGCCTGGCGGTTTCTTCAGGGGTTTGAAAGAGAGTCCCCACATCCACGTCAAAGCCAAAATCGGCAAAGGCCGTTGAAATAACCCTGGCCCCGCGATCGTGACCATCCTGCCCCATCTTGGCCACCAGCAACCTGGGACGCCGCCCCTCGTGCCGCTCAAACTGCTGTGTCTCCGCCATTACCTGTTCAATGATTTCCTTGTCCATAAACTCTCCCCGATACACCCCTTTTACCGCTTCAGAGCGTGCCTGATGACGTCCAAACACTTTCTCCATGGCTTCTGTGATTTCGCCAAGAGATGCCCGCGCCTGCGCGGCGTTCACACTCAGTTCAAGCAGATTGCCCTCCCCGGATTCCGCACAGCGCGTCAATGCGTTCAACGCTGACGCCACTGCCCCATTGTCCCTTTCCCGACGCAGTGTTTCAAGCCTCGCCACCTGTGCTCGCCGCACCTCGGTATTGTCGACCTCCCGACTTTCAATCTCGTCTTCCTGTTCAGGCTGACAGGCATTCACGCCGATAATCGTTTCACGACCACTGTCAATGCGGGCCTGTCTGCGCGCCGCCGCTTCTTCGATACGCATTTTGGGGACACCGGTTTCAATGGCTTTGGCCATCCCGCCCAGTTTCTCAATTTCCTGGATGTGCCGCCAGGCCTGCTGCATAATCTGATGGGTCAGCGACTCCACATAATAACTGCCGCCAAACGGATCGACCGCATTGCAAATGCCTGTCTCGTTCTGCAAAAAGAGCTGGGTATTTCTGGCAATGCGGGCAGAACGCTCCGTGGGCAGCGCGAGCGCTTCATCGAGTGAATTGGTATGCAGCGACTGCGTGCCGCCAAACGCTGCGGACATAGCCTCAACGCAGGTTCGGGCGATGTTGTTATATGGGTCCTGGGCCGTCAATGACCAGCCCGACGTTTGAGTATGCGTTCGAAGAGCCATGGACTTGGGATTTTTGGCCCCAAGAGACTTCACCAGTTTGGCCCACAACACGCGCGCCGCGCGCATTTTAGCAATTTCGAGATAGAAATCCTTACCGGTCGCCCAGAAAAACGAAATTCGGGGTGCAAACGCGTCAATATCCACCCCCGCGCGCACACCGGTGCGCAGATACTCCAACCCGTCCGCAAGCGTGTATGCCATTTCCAAATCCGGCGTGGCCCCGGCTTCCTGCATGTGATACCCCGATACGGATATATTGTTGAATCTGGGCATATTGGCCGAGGTGTATTTGAATATATCAGCGATAATTCGCATGGACGGTGCCGGTGGATAAATATAAGTATTGCGCACCATATATTCTTTTAAAATATCGTTCTGAATTGTGCCCGTCAGCTGGTCGGCGTTTACCCCCTGCTCTCTCGCGGCAACGATATAAAACGCCATTACCGGCAACACCGCCCCGTTCATGGTCATCGAGACACTCATGCGATCGAGGGGAATCTGGTCAAACAGAATATTCATGTCCAGAATGGAATCCACCGCCACACCGGCTTTGCCCACGTCACTGACCACCCGGGGATGATCCGAGTCATATCCGCGATGGGTGGCCAAATCGAATGCAATGGACAATCCCATCTGGCCTGCAGCGAGATTTCTGCGATAGAAGGCATTACTCTCTTCGGCGGTCGAAAACCCGGCATACTGGCGCACTGTCCAGGGGCGTGTCACGTACATGGATGCGTATGGACCGCGGAGGTAGGGCACCACACCGGCGGTAAAACCGGTATGGGGCAAACCTGCAATATCTGTTGCATCATATCGGCTTTTTTCTGCTGTCAATGCCGTCCCAGGCGCTTGTGCGTCGTCGACGATTTTTTTCAGCGCCGCAAACGATACCGACGACAGATCGGCAAACTCAGTCATGACGCCCTCCTATCTTTTCGACAATCGCGTGGAGCAGTTCAAAGTGATTTGCACCGAGATATATGAATTCATCAACCCCTCCCCCTCGATATTCCGCCTCCCGGTCAAAGGGACGCCCCGCCAAAACCAGCAGCGACTTCACATCCGCGCGAATTCCGGCCGCCACTTCCGCTGCCATCTCGCCGTAACGGTCATCGGTGGAACAAATCACGATGACGTCGGCAGCACTTGTGCGCGCCGCCAGACGGGCATCCTGTACAGTATGGCAAAGCGGTGATTCTGTAATCTCAAATCCGACGGGATTAAAAAATCCTCTTGAAAAATCTGCGCGTGCCCTGGTCTCTGCGATGCTGCCCAATCGAAGCAACAACACGGAACAGGGTACGGAACGTCTTTTATTCAATTCCAAAAGCTGCAGACGCAACTGCTCATACCCGGCCGCAAGACGTCGTGGCGCCACTGCAACGGCCTGTGTCGTACTCTGGCCTTTTGCATTTTTGCTTATTTCACCAAACGTCACACCGTTCAGTGCAGCCTCGATTTGTCGAAAGATGGTGTCGTCCTGTGCTGTTTGAGGCGCAG
>JAFGWT010000509.1 GCA_016937015.1 Deltaproteobacteria bacterium
ATCCGGTGCGGTGATGCCCAGGGCTTCCCAGAGTTCAGTTTCGGCCTGTGCAACGGCATCCTGAAAACTGGCCCCCAAAGACACCAGCATTTTGACCCGGTCAGCGATTAGATGGGTCACCAGATTGATGTACACGAGCTGTTCGCCGTCCGCCCCCGGATAGTACAGCGCCCTCAGGGTCAGATTGGCCGCTGACAGGGTGCCGGTCACTTCGTTGTAGTAAAATCCCATACCCTCAAGCGCCACCGGCCCGGATGCCTTCAGACGAATGGTAAACTCGCCCAGATTATTGACCGTACTGGTTTTGTAGAAAGTGCCCTGGGCCGAGAAATCCCCATTGAGCGGCGATGCCGATACCGTGGAACCGATGACAAAGGGGCCTTTTTGCACCGCGCCCTTAATGGAGATGGCGGCAGGAAGGGTATTTGCCGTGACGGCGGTGTCCCTGAAATTGGTATCCCCGACATTGGTGTCGCCCGCGAGGTGGTCCGTCCCACTGGTGTCCCCCCCGCCTTTGGGCCCCATGTCCGAGTCTTCGTCCTTGTCGCTGCCCAGTGGCAGCCCGCATCCAGCGCAAAATAGCGCCAAGGAAACACCAGCCCAAAAAACAGTGGTTAATCGATAAAACATGGCAGGACCCCCTCTTGGTTCGGTCATCTGCTCCCGTTCCTGGGAGCGACCTGGTCACCAATAAGTTTGAAGGGAGAACCCTGAAGTGCAAGCCGACAGAAGTGAATAAATAGTAAAACTGTACAATTAAATAAAAATTACATTCGTACAGAAATCCGCTGTTACTGACCGGTCAGATTGAAGGTCAAATCCTTCCAGACGGACGCCAGGTTGTCCCGCAATTCCCCGAGTCTTTCCGTCCCGGCGTCACTGGATGCAGCCTTTTCAATGCGGTACGCCGCCTCACTCAGGGGCACCGCGCAGATATTTGCCGCAGCCCCCTTGATTTTGTGGGCCTGCGCTGTAACCGTTGCCAAATCCCCCTCATCCAGTGCCGATATCAGCCGCGCCACCTGTTTGGGCATGTCCTTTAAAAATTCTTCGAGAATGCGATCGGCAAGGGGCTGGTCGTACATCATTCGCTTGGCGAATCCATCCCGATCGAACGGCATCGTATGGTCTGGGGCCAGAATCTCCCTGGGCACGGGCCCCGCCGCAATCGACCCGGCTTCGGGGGACGTTGTGTGATCGAGCCACTTTTCGAGGACATCGCCCAGCGACTGCACCGAAATTGGTTTGGACACATAGTCTTTCATGCCCTTCGCCAGGCACTGCTCGCGATATCCTGCGATGGCATGGGCGGTCATGGCCACTATCGGCACATCCGGATTGAGAATGCTGTCCTTCTTAGCCAAAATCGTTTTTGTCGCCTCAAATCCATCCATCACCGGCATTTGAATATCCATAAAAACCAAATCAAACCAGGTTGTCCGAAGTGCCGCCACCGCTTCAGCCCCATTGTTCACCGTGGTCACCTGGTATCCCATGTTGGACAAAATGCCGGTGGCCACCTTCTGATTGACCGGATTATCCTCCGCCACCAGAATCTGCCGACGCGACAGTCGCTTTTCGGTGAGACTGTGTCGGGTAATCAGCGGGGGCCGACTGATTGGCCGCCCCCGTCGCCCAAGCACTTCCAGCAGACATTCCCGCAATTCGAACGCCGCAACCGGTTTGGTCAGATACGCCGACACCCCGAGCTGCTTCATCTGCGCCGCATCCCCCCGCTTGCCAATGGATGACATCATCACCACGGCGGTGTCCTTCAGCCGCGCGTCCTGCAATACAATGCGCGCCATCGCCGGTCCATCCATTCCCTGCATCAGCATATCCACGATGGCCACATCAAACGGCGCGCCCTTTTCCCTTTCCAGATAGAGCTGATGAAGCCCGTCCGGTGCGGATGACAGGGCCTCGCACTGAACCCCCCAGCTATTGAGCTGCTCACAAACGAAGCGCCGATTGGCCTCGTTGTTGTCCACGTACAACACCTTCCTGTCGGTTAATTCAGCGGCATCGGGAATGTCGATTTTCTTTGTGGATGTCTTCAGGCGCGCCGTAAACCAGAACGTTGAGCCCTCGCCCTGACGGCTTTCAAAGCCAATCTCTCCCCCCAGCAGGTGGGCCAGCTGGCGGGCGATGGTCAATCCCAGTCCACTGCCCCCGTACTTGCGGGTGGTCGATGCGTCCGCCTGGGAAAAACTGTCAAACAGCAGCGCTTTTTTATCGTCCGGAATGCCAATGCCGGTATCCTTCACTTCAAAACGCACCATCGACGCCGCCGGGTCCGTCGTGTCAGTCAATTCACAGGACACACGAACTTCCCCGCTGTGAGTAAATTTGATGGCGTTGCCAATGATGTTTATCAATATCTGACGCAGACGTCCCGGATCCCCCACAAAGAAGGCGGGAATATCCGGATTCATCACAAACGAGAATTCAATGCCCTTTTCTTCGGCGCGGACGGCCAGCATTTTAATGAGGTCGTTCATCATCAGGTGAATGTTAAAATCCACATCCTCCAACTGCAGGCGTCCGGCCTCAATTTTTGAAAAATCCAGAATGTCATTGATGATGGACAAAAGCGCATCCGCGCTGCGTTGCATGGTGTGTGCAAACTCGCGCTGTTCATCTGTCAGCGCGGTTTGCAGCAGCAGGGTGTTCATCCCCAGAATGCCGTTCATGGGGGTCCGGATTTCGTGAGACATATTGGCCAGAAAACTGGATTTGGAACGATTGGCGTCCTCCGCCTTGCGCGCCATTTCATTTGCCCTAAGAGCCTCCAGTCGCAACTTGTTCTGCGCCGCTATCAAGTCACTTTTAAAGATGACCAGGGTCTCGAATATTTTTTCGAGCGGATGACCTTCAGACACGGGCAACGTGCCGTGATGATGGCCAGTGTGCTCGTCCGTATCCCAAATGAAACTCAGAATGAAATCGATAACCTGCTGAATATCCTTTTTGGAGACCGATACCATGCCGGTGTCATCCGCATCAGCCGGGACATCGCGCCGGGGCGCACCGGCCGACGTGATCGCCTGGACCTCGTCGGTTGGGCTGTCCCCTGGAAAACCGCGCTGACCATGTTTTTTTTCCTCAACAATCTGCTGCGCTCTGTTCAAGGCATCCCGATAATCATTGCACACGTAGGTTTCGATGGGCCCGGAATAAATCGTGTTTAACGCCTTGATGAGCATTTTCATCTGCAGCGACCCGTTGAAATAAATGACCGCTGCCAGCTTGTGCTGGTTGGCTTCGTAGAACGCCTTGGTGTCGTTTCTGATCTGCTTGCTGATGATTCCCCTGGCGCCGCCCAGATTTTTTATCTCCACCACGGGATATTCGGCAAACTCCTCGTCGAGGAACTGCTGATATGCCGAGATGAGCCGATTATCGATGGTGACCAAATCGCCTCTTCCAATACTCAGATAAATATGTTCGCCGATTTTGGCAAAGCTGGAGGAATAATCACTGCCGGTTGCAAAATCGGTCCATTTTTCCTGCCTGGTGATGGTCAATCCCGAATAGGGGCAGGTGGTTGGTGTACTGGCTTTTTTCATGGTGTTGCAGACACTGTCTCAAATGCTGTATCCACTTTGTAACAGCGCACTCTTTAAGATTTGACAGCGCAATTACTCGAATTATCGGCAATAATGTGATTCAGTAAAGGGCAAATAAATCAAAACATGAACTGTGCAGGGCCATTTCATACCTGTCCACACCCCGAACACCAGGAACAAAACCGGCAGGAGAATGTCGAAACGAACCATGAACGAAACTCATCAGAAAAAAAAGCCATCTGTACCACCGACTCAGGTTGTCGATCTCTTCGATAAACGCTGGGTAAAACTGCTGCTCTTTGTACTGATTCCCGCCGCGGTATTTGTTCTCATCAGCGCAGGCATTCGGGTATCCCAGTACGGCATCGATCACACCATTGTCATTATGTGTCCCCAAAAGCTGGTTGCCGGTTCAAACAGTGCCATGCGTGTAACCCTCATCGATGACGCATCGGGCTTTTTTCTGCCCCAGCGCATCACCGCCACTCTGACCCGGAATGGTCGTGTCCACACCCTTTTCGACAGCGAGGTAATGGAAAGCGGCTTCGCCGTCTCCCGCAATTTTCGCGTGCCGTCGGTTCAGTCCGGTCCGGCCACCCTCAAAATCACCGTCTTTTTCGACTCCAGATTTCGCATCATTGAAAAACGCGTCCATATTGTTGCAGACTACCCCCGCGGCACACTTTCAACGCCTTCTGATGTCAAGCCGGATGTGATTGTGGCCACTGCCAAAAGCGGCGACGCCACCCTGCGCCTGTATCCCGAAGGCCGGGGCGCACCGGCCGGATTGCCCTCCCTGCTGTTTGTGCAAACCGTTGATGGGGACACGCAGCCGCTGCCGGCCCCCTATCTGCTGCAAATGCCCGTTTTTAAAAAGGGAGAACAGGCCACGGAAATCAGTGGCGTCACCGACGAATTGGGGCTCGATGCATTTGTGATTGCGCCTACGGATTTGCATTATCCCATCAAAGTCTTGAATCCAACCCCACCTGTCGACCGCAGGCCAAAGGACGCATCTGCAGTCAGCGACACCGATTCGACGCCCCCGGCCACCTCGCCGGCTCATGCCACTGACCCGGCCACAGCGCCGGAGAACGCCCCTGACCCGGCACTGCAAATCGATACTGCAGACACATCGTCAGGTGCATCGCACGGAGGCGCTCTGCCCGCCCCCGAATTCAAAACACTGGCGCCGGCAGTGGTGTACAGCGGCATTAAAATGGATTTTAAAAGCCCAATCATCCCGGCCAATCAACCAATTGACATGACGCTGCAACAGATTTCAGGCGCAGAGCCGGTGTATCTGGATGTGTTCAAAGGCAACCAATGGCTCCATTCCGAAACGGGCTGGGTGGGCGACGACGGCAACGCATCATTTTCGTTTGCGCCACCTGCCACCGGAATTCTCCGCATTCAGGCCTCCAGTTCGCCGCTCCGGTTTTCAAGGAACATTGCCGTGCGACATGTGTATGTCGAGCAGGCGGGCCCAAAGCCCCCAAAAAACCGCACCGCTGCGATACTGACCGACATTTTGTCCCAGCAGACCGACCCGGTGCAGCGCAGGTGGCTTGACGCGGTTATCCAGCGACTGAATAACGGAATGACCGCACCCCGTCAGCAGCTGCTGGCGGCATTTGCCCTGTCGCGTCTGTATCGCGGCCACAGTGAATTGCCGGAGCTGATCAGCAGCCGAAAGGATGACGATGCCGCGCTCAATGGGTTTAAACATAAATTTCAAATTGGCCTGACCATTGCCATCCTGATGATTGGCTTTTCAGTGGCGGTACTCATTTTTGCCATTGCCATTCAGGCCGCAAAAAAGCAAAAAGCCCTCACCCAGTTGATTATGGACGGAACGGACGACAACATTGGCGAAATGTCTGCCGAAGATGAGGCCGATGAATCTTCCCGGCGCCAGCGGGCAACTGTGGGTCGGTACGCCCAGTGGATTCAAATCGGTATCCTCTTTCTGGTGGTTCTGGCCGCGTTCGCCGCAATCGCGTTGCTCATCATGACCCTCTCCTGGAACCAGACCCCAGGGCTGTAATTCCGTTTTTTGTAGCGGGCGGCCCCAAAACCCGTGATATACCCGCTCGAACAGGTCTAACCGTTTCACACGCTGGAGCGTTTTTCAGGAGCGTTTTTAATGATAAACACCGGACTTACTCAGGCAGTACCAGTTGTCTTTTTCATCTTAACATTTGTCAGCGGATGTCAGGGGTGTGGCGACGGACTGCCCCAAACCCCCGAAGATACAGTCACGGTTGTGGCCAGGGATTTAAGTGGCGGTAATCCTGAGATACTGTGGCAGGTGATGCCCCCCCAATATCAAAAGGACATCAACGCACTGGTTCGTCAGGCAGCCACGGAGATGGACCCGGTGCTGTGGCAAAAAGGCGTGGCCATACTCACCAGACTCGGCAACGTGGCGCGCCACAAAAAGCAGTTTGTCCTCAATTCATCGGTGGTGCAGCACGCTGATTTGGACCTGGCATCCCTCGCAAAAAACTGGCATTCCGTGCTATCTGTGCTGGATGCGCTGACCGGAGACGAACTGGCCAGCCTTGAAAAAATGAAGCAGTTTGATGGGGGGCAATTCCTTGCCGGCACAGGAAAACGCCTGTTTGGGGAGGCGCTGAATCTGAAAAACATTGCCGACAGCGAACCGCCGGTCAATTTCGACGGATTGAAAGTGACGGTGGTCAACTCGAGCGAAACCGAGGCAAAACTGAAAGTATCGTTCGACAGCGACACCAAAACACTGAAAATGACCAAAGTGGACGGCCGCTGGATTCCGACGGAAATCACCGCCAAATGGGACCAATCGATGTCACAGGCCCGCGCATACCTGTCCCGGCTGTTCAAAGAGGACATGCCTGAAAATAAACCGATGATCATGATGATGATGACAGGCATCGAAACCGGACTCAGTCAGCTTGAAAACGCCAAAACCCAGACCGAATTTGATTCAATTGTCCAGGGGCTGTTTATGGCGCCGCTGCTGCAGCGCTGACCGTGTCAGGGCTGGACGGGGATGATGGATCCGTCTGCGGCGTAGGTCAGCGTCTGGTATCTGACACAGCGTTTTGTTGTGTTTCCGCCCGAGCATGTGGCGTCGTGATAGAACAGATACCATCTGCCCTGAAATTCCACAATGGAGTGGTGGGTAGTCCAGCCCAGATCGCTGGCTGACCCATTGGGAAGCACTGTGCCTTTGTGGGCATAGGGGCCCATGGGATTATCGCTGGTGGCATAAATAACGTTGCGGGATGGCCCAGTGGAATAGGACAGATAATAAGTGCCGTTGTATTTGTGCAGCCAGGCGCCTTCAAAGAAAGTTTCCCCACCAGAGAGCTGAAGCTGTTGCGGTTTGCCATCGAACGCCACCATGCTGTCCTTAAATTTGGCAATCCACGGATTCTGCCAGGGGACATTGGATTGATCCCCATTGTCGCCGGCACAGTCCGCCTCTTTGTAGACGCCACTCACATAGCACTCCAGCTGTCCACCCTGGTTTCCGCCAAACACCATGTAGGCAGCGCCATCGTCATCGACGAATACGACAGGGTCTATGCTGAAGCTGTCCGCAATGGGTTGCTGCTCCGGTGTGTAGGGTCCTTCCGGGTTGTCCGCAATGGCAACCCCCATATGAAAAATGCCATCGCTCGCCTTTGCCGGAAAATAGAAATAGTACTTCCCGTTTTTGTATGCCGCATCCGGCGCCCAGGCGTACTGCTTTGCCCACGCCACATCATTGATGTGTAAAATCGGATACTCCCTGAAGCTGCCATCGGTCTGAAGCGCATACACAAAATAATCCACCATATCAAATCCGTTCGCGTTGTCCTGGTCGTGTGATGGAAAGAAATAGAGTCCACAATCGAACGCGTGAGCGGAAGGGTCCGCCGTGTACTTACCGTCAATCAACCGCGTTTTTTCCGGTGGCATGGTGTACGTCACATCCGGACAAACATCTGAATCGCTGTCCGCATCCGTGTCGCTGTCGCTATTGGTATCAGCATCGGAATCTGTGTCAGAATCAGTATCCGTGTCGCTATCGCTGTCCGTGTCAGCATCGGAATCCGTGTCAGAATCAGTATCCGTGTCGCTATCGCTGTCCGTGTCAGCATCAGAATCCGTGTCAGAATCAGTATCCGTGTCGCTATCGCTGTCCGTGTCAGCATCAGAATCCGTGTCAGTATCAGAATCCGTGTCAGAATCAGAATCAGTGTCGCTATCGCTATCCGTGTCAGCATCAGAATCCGTGTCAGCATCAGAATCCGTGTCGCTATCGCTATCCGTGTCAGCATCAGAATCCGTGTCGCTGTCTGTGTCCGAATCGCTATCTGCATCAGTCACGCCAGCGGTATTGTCTTCCGACGATGAATTCGAACATCCTGTCCCCAACAGCGACAGCAGAAGCAATATCAAATAAAATTTCATGCACTTCACCTTTCTCGAGGTCGAACCATGCGGCCATCTGTGCGTCGCCTTCAAACGACCATATGAATCCCTAAAAAACCGATCTCTTGCAGGCAAATCCAAACCGATTCTTTCAATAATCGACAATTGATTAGAGACGTCTGCGCCCCAAGGGGAATCAGGGCCGAACCTCGTTGATGGATCCATCTGCGCCATAGGTGAGCTTCTGATACTTCACACAGCGCGCATTGGTATTCCCGTTTGAACACAGCGAGTCATGATAAAAGAGATACCATTGTCCCTGAAATTCAACGATGGAATGGTGGGTGGTCCACCCCAGATTGCCGGATCCGTTGGGCAGCACTGTTCCCTGATGGGTGTACGGTCCCATGGGGCTGTCACTGGTGGCGTAAATAATATTCCGGGATGGTCCGGTAGAGAACGACAGATAATAAGTGCCGTTATATTTATGCAGCCATGGTCCCTCAAAGAATTTTTCACCCCCGTTCACCTGAAGCTGCTGCGGCTTTCCATCAAACTCCACCATGTTGTCTTTGAATTTTGCAATCCACGGATTCTGCTGTCCCACGGGGCCACTGCCATTGTTTGAACAATTGGACGCCACATAGGTTCCGGTATTGGAATAGCATTCCAGCTGACCGCCCCAGTTTCCACCGAAAATCATGTACGCTGAACCATCGTCATCCACAAACACCGTCGGATCAATGCTGAAACTGTCAGCGATGGGGGTCTGCTGAATATCCCATGGTCCCATTGGATCATCAGCGGTGGCAACGCCCATGCGGAAAATCCCGGAATTATCCTTGGCCGGGAAATAGAAATAGTACTTGCCATTTTTATAAGCCGCATCCGGGGCCCAGGCTTCCTGCCTTGCCCATTCCACGTCATTCAGATGCAGAATCGGCGCCTCCTTAAAAGTGCCGTCGGTCTGCAACTCGTACACGAAATAGTCAATCATGTTGAAGCCCTGTGGATTGTCCTGGTCGTGAGACGGGAAAAAATACAGTCCGCAATTAAACGCGTGGGCCGACGGATCTGCAGTGTATTTGCTGGCAATCAGCCGCTCTTTTTCCTGTGGCATCGTGTATGTCACATCCGGACAAATATCTGAATCGGAATCTGTGTCGCTGTCCGTGTCCGTGTCACTGTCACTGTCGGTATCCGTATCACTGTCAGTGTCTGTATCGGAATCGGTATCCGTGTCTGAATCCGTGTCTGAATCCGTGTCTGAATCCGTGTCTGAATCCGTGTCTGAATCCGTGTCTGAATCCGTGTCTGAGTCAGTATCGGTATCACTGTCACTGTCCGTGTCGGAATCGGTATCCGAGTCAGTATCGGTATCACTGTCACTGTCCGTGTCGGAATCGGTATCCGAGTCAGTATCCGAATCCGTATCGCTGTCAGTGTCTGCATCCGTATCTGAATCAGCATCGGCATCAGCATCGGTATCGGCATCGGCATCAGAAGTATTCACATTATCGTTTTCCGAGGACGAGGCCGAACACCCGACCCAGAAAACCATCATCAACAGGGCAACCAAATATCGTTTCATTCATCTTTCCTTTTTCAACGGCCGAAGCAATCGACACGCTTTTCAGCTTGCGGGTACAGGTCAATGGCAATTCACAGCAACCCGCGTCAGCTATGGATAAACACTAAGTGGGGCCCCAAAAAAATTCCGGGTAAATCCCGTGAACACACCGGATAGCGAGGCATCCCCTTCAATTGTCCAGGGGCTGTTTATGGCGCCGCTGCTGCAGCGCTGACCCGTTGTCCAGACGGGTGCACATCAAACGGTGCGGACATTTTGCCATGGTCGGCGGGCGGATTGCGGCGCACTGGTTTTGGGAATTACGTTGAAATCCGAATATTTGTTGTTATCAATGTAACGTAACCGGGTAACGTGACCGGGTAATGTGACCGGGGAACGTGACCGCGTAACGCGACCGACGATTCCCAAAAACAAGTCCCCCTGACGGGGTGTGTTGGGTATCGTGAGAGGGCATCTGAAAGTGGGCACTGAGAGTTGATGCATGGGTCGATGCATGGGTCGACGCAGGGTGCGAAAAATGACGCAGTGGAAGAGACGAACTAAAGACAGATGAAAAATGTAAAATTCAGCCAGGCCCTTGCCATTGCACTAAACGCCGCCCGTACCGGAGCGATCGAAACCGTTGAACTATCGGACGCCCTGCATCGCGTTTTGGCCCGGCATGTGACCTCAGACACGGATATGCCCCCTTTTCCCCGGGCGGTCATGGATGGATATGCCTGCCGCCGCAGGGATTTGAATCTGTCTTTGAGGATTGTGGGGGAAGTGGCGGCGGGAGAAATGCCCGCGGTTAAAGTAAAGGAACGGGAGTGCGTTCGCATCATGACTGGCGCCCCGATGCCCGATGGTGCGGATTGCGTGGTCATGGTCGAGAATACAAAACAGCTGGATGACCACACCATTGCACTCCTTGCGCCGCAGAGTGCAGCGAATATTTGCCCGGCGGGCGAAGATGTGAAATCAGGCGATGTGGTGCTTCAGAAAGGCACATTGCTCTGTGCGGCCCACATGGCTGTGCTGGCCGCTGTTGGGCAGGCGCAGGTACCGGTGTTTCGACGCCCCGTTGTGGGCATCATCGCCACGGGCAATGAGCTGGTTGAACCGAATATGTCCATTGGCGGCGCGCAGATTCGCAACAGCAACAGTTATCAGACCCTGGCCCAGGTCCTTGGTGCGGGTGCTCTGCCAAAGTACTTCGGTATCGCCGATGACACCATTGATGCAACCCGCAAAATGATTGCGACAGCCAAAGCGGGATGTGATGTGGTGATTGTGTCCGGCGGCGTCTCCATGGGAAAATACGACCGGGTCCCAGACGCGCTGTTGGCGGAGGGATTTGCGTTCAAATACACCAGCGTCGCCATGCAGCCCGGAAAGCCCACCGTGTTTGGGGTTGCGGACGACGGAACCCACTGTTTTGGAATGCCCGGAAATCCAGTGTCGTCACTGGTGGTTTTCGAGCTGATTGTAAAACCATTTCTCTATCGCCTCATGGGCCATGACCATACACCGCGGGTGGTCAGCGCAACACTGTCCCGCGCCTGTGAGCGCCCAAAGACTGATCGGCTAAGCAGCATTCCGGTTCGGTTCACATCCCCGGACGAAGTGACCCCGGTGGCATATCACGGCTCGGCCCATATTCATGCGTTTTGTCACGCGGATGGACTCGTTTCGCTGCCAGAGGGCGTTGCCCGTCTGGAGAGAGGATCCGTGGTTCATGTTCGATGCCTTTAGCCGCCCCATCACCTATCTTCGGGTGTCGGTCACCGAGCATTGCAACCTGCGATGCGCATATTGCGTCCCCGACGACAGCATCCCCCATTGGGAGCTGCATCACATATTGCGACTGGATGAAATCGCCGCAGTGGTGGCGTACGGGGTACAACTCGGCATTCGAAAAGTTCGTCTCACTGGAGGTGAACCCCTGACCCGTCCCGGTATCATCACCCTGGTTGAAAAGCTGGCGCGCCTGGATGGACTCGATGAACTGACAATGACCACTAACGGCACACTGCTTGCGCGATATGCCCATCAACTGCGGACCGCTGGACTCCACCGCCTCAACATCAGTCTCGATACGGTGAATCACCGTGAATACGCCCGCATCACGGGGGGCGGACGACTTGAAGATGTGCTGGCGGGCATCGACGCGGCTGAGTCCGCGGGATTCACCGGAATTAAAATTAACTGTGTGGTCGACGAATCCGCCAGCGAACCGCTCGCAAAGGGGGTTCATGCCTTTGGCCTTCAGCGGGCATTCGACGTCCGCTTCATCCGAAAAATGAACCCCTCGCTGGGTGAATTCTGGCCCGTTATGGGCGCCGAGGGAGGCAACTGTGCCCGCTGCAACAGACTGCGACTTTCTGCCAAAGGCGCGCTGTATCCCTGTCTATTCAGCGATGTGTCGTTTTCAGTCCGAGAACTGGGCATTGCTCAGTCGTTTAAAAATGCACTGCGCGGCAAACCCGAATGCGGTGTAAAAAGCGGACATCGCTTTTATCAGATTGGCGGCTGACATGTGGCGAAAAAGCACCGGATTGAATTTCGGCATACCGGAGACCCAATGACCAGATACCAAACGATTCCTGTTTCATTAAATGTGACCGACAACAATCGGGCGCTCGTGGTTGGCGGCGGGAAAATCGCACTTCAAAAAATAGAGTGGCTAAAAAAATTCAACATGCAGGTACGGGTGGTCGCCATGACCGTTGTCCCACCTGTGGACGAACTGGCGCAGCGCGGCGAAATACGACTCAGCCTTAAACCCTACGATGGCCTCGAAGACGGTATCGCCATGGTGATTGCGGCCACCGGCGACCAAACGGTGAACCAACGGGTTTACAGGGATGCCGTCTCAAAAGGCATTCCGGTCAATGTGGTGGATGTCCCGAAGCTGTGTACCTTTTTTGTGCCGTCGGTGGTTTCCAGAGGCAGACTGCAGATGACCATTGCCAGCAACGGAGACGCTCCCGCCCTGTGCCGGCGCCTGCGGCGGGAACTGGAAGCGCTGGTACCGCCGTTTTACGAACACTATGTGGATTTGCTGGCCGATGCCCGAACCCGTGTTCGTCAGGCGGTTGCTGACGAGTCCACCCGGGCGTCCATACTCAAACATCTGTCGTCCGAACGGGTAGCCACGCAACTGGCGTCGCAGCCGGCCATGCAACGGGCGGCGTGGTTCGAAAATGAAATCACGCATCAGCTCTCGCTGGCCCCCAAAAAAATGTCCCCCCCGGGCACCGTGTACCTAGTCGGCGCCGGCCCTGGCGATACTGGCCTGATTACCATCAAGGGGCTTAGAGTGCTGGCATCCGCCGATGCCGTGCTTTTCGATGGTCTGGTGAATGCCGCGCTCCTAAACAGCATTTCACCGGCGATTGAACGGTATGACACATCCAAAAGAGCCGGCTGTGCGCTGCGCACCCAGGATGACATTAACGCGCTGATGGTAGCCCTGGCCCTTGATGGCAAAACCGTCTGCCGCCTGAAAGGCGGAGATCCGTGCGTGTTTGGCCGAATCACCCAGGAGGCGCGACGCCTGGTCGAACACGGAATACCATTTGAAATCGTCCCCGGGGTATCCTCTGCCATCGGCGCACTGGCCTATGCCGGAATTCCGATTACCGATCGCGACAGTGCGTCCTATTTTCAGGTGGTTACCGGTCATGAAGCCCCTGAAAAAACCGAAAGCCGCATGAACTGGAAGGATATTGCCGGCAGCAAAGGTACGGTGGTCTTTCTGATGGGCGTTCATCGGCTGCGGGATATTGCGTCAAAGCTGATTGAAAACGGAAAGCCGGATGACACCCCCATTGCCATCATTTCCCATGGGACGCTGCCCACCCAGACCGTGTTTGAAACAACCCTGGCAACGGCCATGGACCCGGAACTCCAAATCCCTGAGATGCCCCGGCCTGCCCTGATTGTCGTTGGAGATGTGGTACGGCTCAGGAAGGAACTGACGTGGTTCGGTCAATAGACCGAAACAATGTTCAGTTGTTTGAACAGACTGCACTGAAAGCCAGATGTTTCGGCAGGACGATGAGGTGCAACAGGGTCACGCAACAGGGTCAACTGACGACAGTGCGCTTACTGTTTGCGATTAACGAGCAGCTGGACCAGCTTGCGGGTGGGGAGGTCGGAGGACACGGCGTAAATCATATCGCCTTCCTTGGCCATGGCCACATTGTAGCCATTGCGCCGTCCGGTCAGAATGCGCTTCCCTTTTACGGTCAGCAGATCACCGCCGGTCACCGAGATGCTGTGGGCGGGAAACACCATGAACGTCACTTTCTTGCCCTCCACCGTGTACACCATCTGTGCGGCCTGGTTTTCCCGAACATTGGAAACCCGGGCGCCCTGGAAGGTGGCGTTCTTTATTGCGGGGCCCAGCGGCTGAACCGGAAAATCAATCTTCCCCTGAAACCACGACGCCGCCTTCAGCTGATTGGAATCCTGAATTTCCATTGGCAGACTGCGCACATGCCTGTCCACCACAT
>JAFGWT010000510.1 GCA_016937015.1 Deltaproteobacteria bacterium
GAAACAGAGGTCCCAAAGTGATCTCTTTCAGCGGAATCAGCGATCTCAATCCTCCGGATTAAGCGATCTTTTTCAGCGGAATAGACAACTTTTTTCATACCTGTATAATCCGGTGGGAACAGATAGCGACACAGATACAGATACAGATACAGTATTGGTTGACTCATCCAGTGCAGGCCAGGGAACAGATGCTGATACAAGTGACGGGACAGGTGGGCAAGGTGGAGATACAGGTACAGTAGATACAAGCAGCCAAGGTGGCCCTCAATCAAATAAGGAAGCAATGTGCTGAACCAAACAATCAAACCCAATGTAGTTGAAAACATAATACGCAGATTGATACCGCCATTGTGCCTGTGCGGGATGATGATGTTGTTGGCTTGTCAAAGTAAGTCAAATACCAACGGCGAAACCAACGGCGAGTCCGTCAGTGAATCCAATGTTCCCTCCAACCCTGAAACGCCTCAAAAATCTAAGGTTACAGCGAAGCAAACAAAACAACCCATCAAGACTAAGGCTGTGACGATCCCAGAACAGTCTGTTCGTCAGGTGGAGGCCCCTCAAGGCGAAATGAATATGAAAGCCTACCTTCGGGAAGGCCGCCAATTGGCCAAGGAAAAAAAATGGGAGGAGGCTGTTGATATACTTAGACAAGCCGATGCACAATTTCCAAATCAATCCGTAATCCTCGGTGAACTCGGTTGGGCTCTTTTCAATAGTAATGAATCGGTGTCAGAAGACATTTTTTTGAAAGCTATCAAACTTGAAAAAAATCCTAAATTAAAGGCGGCGCATCTATATAACCTTGGCCGTATAGAAGAGTACTACCAAGCAGAGGACACTGCATTGCTTCATTATCAGGAGTCTCTGGCATTGCGGCCTAATAAAACGGTAGCGGAACGTATTGAGGTCTTGAAGCCTCGTATTCAGTCAATCGTGAATGCAAAAAACGCTGCACGGTCAAATGATGGTGGCAAGTGGGCGCGCTACGATATGAACTCGAAGAAATTTCAATATCAAGGACAGCTCATCCATCCTGGCTGTTTGTCCAAGTTAAAAAATTCTCCCAGCCTCCATGCACCGAAATTTGTTGACTTTGAGGACTGCCAGAAAAATTTAGAAGGAGTAACTGTTAAAAATGAAAAGGTACGCTGGGACGGTGTAGAGGCAGAATATATTGCCTATGACGAGTATGAAATTCTGGCGTACAAGGGGAACCACTTTCTGGTAAACACCATAAGCGACTGGGGAGGCACCGATACCTTTGAAGACCTCTGGATCGTGGCATTGGAAAAAGACTGGCTGATAACTGTTTCAACAATTGATGGGGGAGTCCTGCGGGTTGACCCCATATTACGAGACGGCAAAATACAATACTCATATCCCGTTTGTGCCAAAGACATACTGAACTTTGACAATGTTGGCAAAACATTGGCTGTTGAGAACTGCGAAGATGTAGAGTGCAACTCTCTATGCTATCTGGCAGAAGCGGAATTCGAGTACAATTTGAGGACTGGGGAAAAGACGTTTTTGGCCGTGCGTTTAAAAGAAGCTTACTCAACAGATAAAGCCGATTACGGAAAAGAATATCGATATCAATATTGTTTCAATTCGCTTCTTAACCAAGTAACAAAAGATGGAACCACTCGCTTGACGCCACAAAAACTGGCAGAATTTGTTACCTCCTTTTCAAAAACATGTCTATGAGATGGAAAACGATTCGGGCCCGACTTTGAAGGGGGACTTTGAAGGAACCCCACAAAATGAAGGAATATCGTTCATCAGTCATCGAAGAAAATGACTGTCATCGTTTTTTTTGGGGACGAGCAAATGCCATTTCGCTTCTACCTTCCGGACAGCACAATTGCCGGTTTTTCGTCCAAATTTGAGTTCGTGCCCGGAAAAATAGCATCTATCGAGGCGGAAGTGCATCAAGAACTGTGATTTATGTTTGTCATCATTGGAATCCTTCGGAATCCTTCACTTCGGAATCTTTCATTTCGTCTCTAACAAAGGGCACGGCAATGCGCAGAGTTGAAATTTTTTGTTTCTCAAAAAAAAATCTGTTTTTAGATTTCCCCCGTGTTTTCACCAGCTCATCTTTATCCAATCGCGACTCGCTCGCGATCCCGGCAACATATTTAGCGATGCAAAATCAGTGAGAGGTTGTTTCTTCGGCAAAACCGCTGACGTCATTTAAGAATGACGCGCAAGTACGCCATGATATCAATAAACCTAAATTCGCAAGACCGTCCCCATAATCCCACAAGATCGTTCCCGTAATCCCACATAATCCCCCCAAAACAAAATCAGATCGTTGACTTTTTGGGTGAGTTGCCAATATGTTTACGCGAAACAATCATGACGCAGACCAGCTTCGTGCTGATGGCAAAACACCGGTGTTATCTTTGCCGCAATGTCGTCAGATAAATCGAGTGAAACAGATGAAACAGATGAAACAGGTGTCACGCGCCGTTGCTGCAGCGACAGGGTTTTTTTTGCTTGCATGCACGCCGTCGATGCCAAACTGCTCGGGTTCGACAAATCCTCCCAACACCCAAACGCCCGTGGTCAGTGGGTCACCGCAGAAAAAAGCGGATCCGGCATATGACACCGCCACCAGGGCGAACACCGATTCGACGCCGGAAATTCTGTTGAATCCGTTTATTCAAAGAACCAGGGCGTCTTCGGCCTATGAAAAGAAACATCCCGCTGCCCATGCGTTTGACGGGGATTGTGGCACGGCATGGAACGCAAAGGTGCAGCCCAATGTGGTGCCATGGGTGGAGATTGAGTTTGATGTACCGCGGCACATTTCAAAAATCAGTCTCACCCCGGGATGGGAACGCATCAATAAGAAGGGGCAGGATTTGTACATGTTGAACCTGCAGGCAAGGAAAGTAACGGTTTTTCTGGACGGCGTTGAACTTCGTTCCCAGGCGGCGAACCTCGAACAACGACTGCTGGAAATCGATCGGATCAACAAAGACGCTAAAAAGGTCCGCTTGCGGTTTGATTCATTTTGGCCAGGTGCCATGTACGAGGATGCGGCTGTGTCGGACATCATGATTTTTGGAACGGGGACCCCAACGGGGACAGAAGTTCTGTCCGCGCCGAGATGCGACCTCGAGGTGAAGAAACGGTTTGAAAAGGAGGACCCCAAAACTGCATATGACACCCGAGACGCGGTGTGCGGGAGGCTGACAAAGCGTGCCCAGTTAGTCTTCGACAAATTTGATCGGCAGATTGCACAGCGGTACACTTCGGATAGTAGAAACTTCAAGACATGGAAAAAGAGTATTGCGACGTTCACCCGGTGTTCCAATGCGGGCAACGGCGCATGGATGTTGTTGCCTTTTGATATATCGTTTAATATCGCGCCCGATGACTCCGGCTCTGAATATACGAGCCTCTCGGGCAAGTATTTCATCGTCTTTGTGGGAGCTGATGGCATGGCTCACGTGGCGTCTCAGGTGTTTGACCTGCAGAACACGCCATTCGCGGATTGGGACAGTTATGACAATACTCCAGAGGTAACATTGCCGAATGATTGGGATGGTGATGGGGTAAAGGAGCTGGTGCTGGACCGGAGTGACCAATATGAAAATGGCGGTATTTCAATCTGGACGCTTATTGGTGAAACCGTCGCGCCTTATAGAGGGGCGGCCAAACTGTCCATTGAGTATCTGGAGGATTACGACAAAGACGGGCGTACAGACATCGTTTCAATTGAACGCTGGCGTATCGATCCAGACGAAGGGCCGGAATACGATCCACCCTCATATGGCAATCCATCGGTTCTATACCACAGCCTGGCGGACGGGACGTTTACCGCGTCTGATGATGAGGCAAAAGCCTATTTGCGCAACCAGTGTAAAAAGGCCAATGTCCCTTTATTGCAGGCAAAAGACTACGATGGAATATTTCTGAACATTGCCTGCACGAGACTCAGAGGCAAGTCAGCGAAGGAAGTAAAAGCACTCTTGAAAGAAGAGTGGCAGGCGCTCTCACCTTCCCAGCGTGCCCAGTATCAAGCGACGCTGGTGACGCTCAGTGACTTTTTAAGTTGGGCTGCCATTGAGCCCCCCTGCACTATTTGACGCCCTTTTTTATTGTCAGATTATCGACGGTCATGCGGCGGTTGCTGAGTGGATATGTTACCGCGTTCAACAGACGGCATGGACGAAATGGTCATTTGCTTCAAAACAGATACAAATCCACAGTCGTTGATGAAGAACGGTATTTTCTGGCGCTGCTGAGGTATATTTATCTTAATCCGGTTCGCGCCCGACTGGTTGATAACGTGAATGATGGGGACGGATCTCGACTTCTCGATTAATAGTTGAGATTTCGGTCAGTGTTACTTGCCGCTATCGATTCCGGGCTTGACCAACTCAAAATGGTAAAAACGCAAATGGATTTTGATAGAACCCTTCAGAGCCTGCTGATGGGCAGTATATGAGATAGCCACGGGTTCTGTCGCAAAGACAATCTACGGTTTAATGCGTTTGTCCAGAGTGCCCACCGGGCAGGCGTCGATGCAGGCGATGCAGTCGCCGCAGCTGCCTGGGAGGGGGCGGCCCAAGGCGGTGCCCACTTCGGTGGCAAAGCCGCGATTGCGATAACCGAGCAGGGTTTTATTGACCACTTCGGCGCACATCTTAATGCAGATGCCGCACTTGATGCACTTGTTGCGGTCGTGAATGATCACCGGATGCCACGTATCGTAATTCACCACCAGCCGATCGCCCACAATCGCATCGGGGCTGGCCCATACTTTTTGGGATGGGACTTGAGCGTGCAGTATTGTTTCGCTCTGCACGAACATTCAAATATCTAACCATGAAAAGGTTGAAAGGCAGGGGTATCGAGTTCTAACGCTCCGTCATTCCCGCGTAGGAGGCTGTCGCAAAAGTGCTTAGCAGGGCCATCAGTACCGTCATTCCCAACTTGAGAGACTGTCGATAAATGAGTCTGCCACTTATAAACTCAGCGACATCATCACGTCGTCCC